>NZ_AZYW01000057.1:0-5047 GCF_000517725.1 Streptococcus sp. SR4
CGCTAAGCGACTACCGTATCTAACAGGGGGCAACCCCCAACTACATCAGGCGTACTAGGGCTTAACTTCTGTGTTCGGCATGGGAACAGGTGTATCTCCTAGGCTATCGTCACTTAACTCTGAGTATTCTCAACTCAAAATTGAATATCTATACTGTATCAAGAAACCAAATCGTTGTCAATATGTCTCAGTTACTTTCTTTGGATAAGTCCTCGAGCTATTAGTATTAGTCCGCTACATGTGTCACCACACTTCCACTTCTAACCTATCAACCTGATCATCTCTCAGGGCTCTTACTGATATAAAATCATGGGAAATCTCATCTTGAGGTGGGCTTCACACTTAGATGCTTTCAGCGTTTATCCCTTCCCTACATAGCTACCCAGCGATGCTCTTGGCAGAACAACTGGTACACCAGCGGTAAGTCCACTCTGGTCCTCTCGTACTAGGAGCAGATCCTCTCAAATTTCCTACGCCCGCGACGGATAGGGACCGAACTGTCTCACGACGTTCTGAACCCAGCTCGCGTGCCGCTTTAATGGGCGAACAGCCCAACCCTTGGGACCGACTACAGCCCCAGGATGCGACGAGCCGACATCGAGGTGCCAAACCTCCCCGTCGATGTGAACTCTTGGGGGAGATAAGCCTGTTATCCCCAGGGTAGCTTTTATCCGTTGAGCGATGGCCCTTCCATGCGGAACCACCGGATCACTAAGCCCGACTTTCGTCCCTGCTCGAGTTGTAGCTCTCGCAGTCAAGCTCCCTTATACCTTTACACTCTGCGAATGATTTCCAACCATTCTGAGGGAACCTTTGGGCGCCTCCGTTACCTTTTAGGAGGCGACCGCCCCAGTCAAACTGCCCGTCAGACACTGTCTCCGATAGGGATAACCTATCTGGGTTAGAGTAGCCATAACACAAGGGTAGTATCCCAACAACGCCTCACTCGAAACTGGCGTCCCGAGGTCATAGGCTCCTACCTATCCTGTACATGTGGTACAGATACTCAATATCAAACTGCAGTAAAGCTCCATGGGGTCTTTCCGTCCTGTCGCGGGTAACCTGCATCTTCACAGGTACTAAAATTTCACCGAGTCTCTCGTTGAGACAGTGCCCAAATCATTACGCCTTTCGTGCGGGTCGGAACTTACCCGACAAGGAATTTCGCTACCTTAGGACCGTTATAGTTACGGCCGCCGTTTACTGGGGCTTCAATTCATACCTTCGCTATTGCTAAGCACTCCTCTTAACCTTCCAGCACCGGGCAGGCGTCACCCCCTATACATCATCTTACGATTTAGCAGAGAGCTGTGTTTTTGATAAACAGTTGCTTGGGCCTATTCACTGCGGCTGACCATAAGTCAGCGCCCCTTCTCCCGAAGTTACGGGGCCATTTTGCCGAGTTCCTTAACGAGAGTTCTCTCGCTCACCTGAGGCTACTCGCCTCGACTACCTGTGTCGGTTTGCGGTACGGGTAGAGTATAATTAACGCTAGAAGCTTTTCTCGGCAGTGTGACATCACTAACTTCGCTACTAAACTTCGCTCCCCATCACAGCTCAATGTTATAGATATAAGCATTTGACTCATATCACACCTCACTGCTTGGCCAGACACTTCCAATCGTCTGGTTTAGTTAGCCTACTGCGTCCCTCCATCACTATATACTCTAGTACAGGAATATCAACCTGTTGTCCATCGGATACACCTTTCGGTCTCTCCTTAGGTCCCGACTAACCCAGGGCGGACGAGCCTTCCCCTGGAAACCTTAGTCTTACGGTGGACAGGATTCTCACCTGTCTTTCGCTACTCATACCGGCATTCTCACTTCTATGCGCTCCAGCACTCCTCACGGTACACCTTCTTCGCACATAGAACGCTCTCCTACCATACCTATAAAGGTATCCACAGCTTCGGTAATATGTTTTAGCCCCGGTACATTTTCGGCGCAGGGTCACTCGACTAGTGAGCTATTACGCACTCTTTGAATGAATAGCTGCTTCTAAGCTAACATCCTAGTTGTCTGTGCAACCCCACATCCTTTTCCACTTAACATATATTTTGGGACCTTAGCTGGTGGTCTGGGCTGTTTCCCTTTCGACTACGGATCTTAGCACTCGCAGTCTGACTGCCGATTATATCTCGTTGGCATTCGGAGTTTATCTGAGATTGGTAATCCGGGATGGACCCCTCACCCAAACAGTGCTCTACCTCCAAGAGACTTAACATCGACGCTAGCCCTAAAGCTATTTCGGAGAGAACCAGCTATCTCCAAGTTCGTTTGGAATTTCTCCGCTACCCACAAGTCATCCAAGCACTTTTCAACGTGCCCTGGTTCGGTCCTCCAGTGAGTTTTACCTCACCTTCAACCTGCTCATGGGTAGGTCACATGGTTTCGGGTCTACGACATGATACTAATGCGCCCTATTAAGACTCGGTTTCCCTACGGCTCCGTCTCTTCAACTTAACCTCGCATCATATCGTAACTCGCCGGTTCATTCTACAAAAGGCACGCTCTCACCCATTAACGGGCTCGAACTTGTTGTAGGCACACGGTTTCAGGTTCTATTTCACTCCCCTCCCGGGGTGCTTTTCACCTTTCCCTCACGGTACTGGTTCACTATCGGTCACTAGAGAGTATTTAGGGTTGGGAGATGGTCCTCCCAGATTCCGACGAGATTTCTCGTGTCTCGCCGTACTCAGGATACTGCTAGGTATAAAGACTATTTCGAATACGAGGCTATTACTCTCTTTGGCCTACCTTCCCAGGTAGTTCTTCTATAATCTTTAAGTCCACGTTGCAGTCCTACAACCCCGAAGAGTAAACTCTTCGGTTTGCCCTCTTGCCGTTTCGCTCGCCGCTACTAAGGCAATCGCTTTTGCTTTCTCTTCCTGCAGCTACTTAGATGTTTCAGTTCACTGCGTCTTCCTCTACATTACCTTAACAGTAATGAGTGACAGGCATTACCTGCCGGGTTCCCCCATTCGGACATCTCTGGATCATTGCTCACTTACAGCTCCCCAAAGCATTTCGTCGTTAGTCACGTCCTTCATCGGCTTCTAGTGCCAAGGCATCCACCGTGCGCCCTTATTAACTTAACCTTATTTTGGTCTTTCGACCTAACTCATTAAATATTCACAGCGTTTCGGTTTATTTTCTTGTTACTATCTATATGTATTTAATTACATATGGAATTTGATATAGATATTCAATTTTCAATGGACAATACTTGAATCTTTCGATTCAATGGAGCCTAGCGGGATCGAACCGCTGACCTCCTGCGTGCAAAGCAGGCGCTCTCCCAGCTGAGCTAAGGCCCCACAAGACCTCTCAAAACTAAATAAGAAACTCAAGTACATTCCGTTTTTCCTTAGAAAGGAGGTGATCCAGCCGCACCTTCCGATACGGCTACCTTGTTACGACTTCACCCCAATCATCTATCCCACCTTAGGCGGCTGGCTCCAAAAGGTTACCTCACCGACTTCGGGTGTTACAAACTCTCGTGGTGTGACGGGCGGTGTGTACAAGGCCCGGGAACGTATTCACCGCGGCGTGCTGATCCGCGATTACTAGCGATTCCGACTTCATGTAGGCGAGTTGCAGCCTACAATCCGAACTGAGATTGGCTTTAAGAGATTAGCTTGCCGTCACCGACTCGCAACTCGTTGTACCAACCATTGTAGCACGTGTGTAGCCCAGGTCATAAGGGGCATGATGATTTGACGTCATCCCCACCTTCCTCCGGTTTATTACCGGCAGTCTCGCTAGAGTGCCCAACTGAATGATGGCAACTAACAATAGGGGTTGCGCTCGTTGCGGGACTTAACCCAACATCTCACGACACGAGCTGACGACAACCATGCACCACCTGTCACCGATGTACCGAAGTAACTTTCTATCTCTAGAAATAGCATCGGGATGTCAAGACCTGGTAAGGTTCTTCGCGTTGCTTCGAATTAAACCACATGCTCCACCGCTTGTGCGGGCCCCCGTCAATTCCTTTGAGTTTCAACCTTGCGGTCGTACTCCCCAGGCGGAGTGCTTAATGCGTTAGCTGCGGCACTGAATCCCGGAAAGGATCCAACACCTAGCACTCATCGTTTACGGCGTGGACTACCAGGGTATCTAATCCTGTTCGCTCCCCACGCTTTCGAGCCTCAGCGTCAGTTACAGACCAGAGAGCCGCTTTCGCCACCGGTGTTCCTCCATATATCTACGCATTTCACCGCTACACATGGAATTCCACTCTCCCCTTCTGCACTCAAGTTTGACAGTTTCCAAAGCGAACTATGGTTGAGCCACAGCCTTTAACTTCAGACTTATCAAACCGCCTGCGCTCGCTTTACGCCCAATAAATCCGGACAACGCTCGGGACCTACGTATTACCGCGGCTGCTGGCACGTAGTTAGCCGTCCCTTTCTGGTAAGCTACCGTCACAGTGTGAACTTTCCACTCTCACACTCGTTCTTGACTTACAACAGAGCTTTACGATCCGAAAACCTTCTTCACTCACGCGGCGTTGCTCGGTCAGGGTTGCCCCCATTGCCGAAGATTCCCTACTGCTGCCTCCCGTAGGAGTCTGGGCCGTGTCTCAGTCCCAGTGTGGCCGATCACCCTCTCAGGTCGGCTATGTATCGTCGCCTAGGTGAGCCGTTACCTCACCTACTAGCTAATACAACGCAGGTCCATCTTGTAGTGGAGCAATTGCCCCTTTCAAATAAATGACATGTGTCATCCATTGTTATGCGGTATTAGCTATCGTTTCCAATAGTTATCCCCCGCTACAAGGCAGGTTACCTACGCGTTACTCACCCGTTCGCAACTCATCCAAGAAGAGCAAGCTCCTCTCTTCAGCGTTCTACTTGCATGTATTAGGCACGCCGCCAGCGTTCGTCCTGAGCCAGGATCAAACTCTCATTAAAAAATTTAATAATTGTTCGAGCGTTAACTCATTACCGTCGTCTGACGATTTATTCTTGTAAATTGACAGGTTATAATTCTTCTATCATAACCCTGCACTTGGTTTCTTATTCAGTTCTCAAAGGTCT
>NZ_AZYW01000058.1:0-2952 GCF_000517725.1 Streptococcus sp. SR4
AGGAAGATGGCAAGAATAACTACGATAAGAGCTGCCACGATACCAATGAGTTTACTTGTATTTTTCATGAGTGAGATTCCTTTTCTGTTAATTTACTAAGTTATTATAATATATAGACAGCTAAATTTTTCATTGAAGTCATAAACGGTGGTTTTTTCGTCATAATCAAACCACATCTTCTATTTTTAGTGTCTGTTTAAAACGATAGTCTTTAGATTGTGTTGACAAAGAACAATTAGGGTACTTCCCTAAAATCTCTCGAACAGTGGACAGACCTATACCGCGGCCCTCTCCTTTACTTGAGCGACCAAGTTTAAAGATACCGACTGTATTGATAGATTCTTGAGCAATGGTATTCTCCACTATCACCACCTTTGTCTCTCCACTGATAAGAGCAATGTTCACTTCTTTAGTACCGCTATCCAGACTAGCTTCAATAGCATTATCCAAAAAAATGGACAGCACCGTTATGAAATCCAACAATTCCATCCTTGATACTTCAAAGACGTCGCTGACCTCAAGGTGAATGGTAATAGACTGTCCCTGTGCTTCCAAAATTTTACTAGCCAGGACACCTTTAACGGCTTCATCTTTAATATTAATCAAGTTGGCAATTTCGTACTGTTTTCCCTCAATCCGTGTCTTTGTTTTTTCAAGGATGTTATCGTAGATCTCGGAAATGATAGCCATGTCCTTGGAGTCAATGCCATATTTGATACTAGACAAAACATTTAGGTAATCGTGCCTGAAGCGACGAAGATCCGTATAGAGTTGCTCGATTTGTTGACTATAATGAGCCAAATCACTCATTTGCCTATCTTTTTGGAGTAGGACTTCTTCTTTTAGTCTCTCACTGAAGGTCGCATTGATATAAACAAGGGTCGCAAGAAAGAGTAAAGCATAGGTCACCACGAGATAAACATGCCAATCTCTTCCTCCAGGGCTCTGTTGCACAAAAAAGGTAATATATTGGAGAAGGAGGGCATAAGATAACATTGATATATCTATGAGTAATAAAAAGTACTTTGAAAATGACTTTTGAAAACCATAATTCAATGCTTTGAAATCCACTTTTAAGGTCTTAATGATTAACCAAAACACAGGAAAGACTAGTAACTCAATGACAAGGTTTAAATGAAAATGGTTAAGTACAATCAGATAATGTCGATTGATGACTAAGGCAATCCCATAAATAATAAGATTGTGAACAAGACTTTCTATGACGATTGGAAACAAGCCATAGAAAATATCTAATAACCTATTGCCATAACGATTTCTGTAGAGGGAATAAACAACCAAGAAGGCATGCCCTAAAAAATAGGATAGGACTGGAGAAAGCACAAACAAAAATCGGATAATCAAGGGGATGATGATATACCATCTTAGCTTTATCTTCTCGGAGGTAATGTATTGATAAATGAGGATAAAGAGGATAATCTCCGCTAAAAAGTCTAGATTATCCAACACAAAATTAATCGCTGTCATCGTCCAATTCTCTCAATCAATTTCTTTAGTTTCAATTTTGAAACATAGCAAACGCCACCATTTTCAAAATAGACTGTCCCCGTACTTTTATCTAATTTGATGATATTTTCTGGATTGATAAGGAAAGATTTGTGGCATTTAAACAGTCTAGGGTCACTCTTTTCGATTTGTGAGAGACTGCCATAAAACTCAATCTGCTCCTCTTTAGTATAAAGGATAACCTTATGAACAATATCTGACGTCTCAAAGTACAAGATATCATGAAAAGGAACCTGAATAACGGTCTTAGCATTCTCAATCCGAAAAGCGTCTTCTGGATTCTGACTCTGTATCTTTTTGCAGGTTAATAAGATAATACTTTCCACACGCTTTTGAAAGTCCTCACCCTCCAAAGACTTATCAATAAAGTCTAGAGCTGCCAGTTGGTATTGAAAAGTCAAGGGAAGATGCTCTGAATGGGTCGTGAAGAAAACAATATTGGCATAGGGGTCGTTCTTGCGAATCTGCTTTGCAACTTCCAAGCCTTTTTTAGTATCGTCTTTAATCTGAATGTCCAAGAAAAAGAGCTGATGAGACCCTCGCTCGGTAATAGACTCTAATAGTTGATTGGGTTTGTCGAAAACCTCAAAGTCGCCTACTTTAATGTTATTTTTCTTAAGGATCGTATGAATAACCTCTTCAATACGATTTTGTTGGATAAAATGATCTTCTAAAATATAGATGTTAAGCATGGCATAACTTCCTTTAGCATAATCTTAAGAGAAATTCTAAGTTAGAGCATTTCTTTAATAAATGAACCTCTCTTATTTATTCAAAATGAGATTTATTGTTCTCTTTATTTATTTTACATTTTTATTACAAAAAAAACAATAGTTTGTAACATTTTTTTGCTTCAATCAACTAAAAAAACACCCCAAAAGTTAGATTTTATATGTCTAACTTTTGGGGTGCAGTTCATAAATAACAATCTTTTTCGTACTAGTTACGATAATAAGGGACACCTTCAGCAGTTTGGTCCTGACCAATAACAAGGTAATCAGAGCCGTTACTACCTCCAGAAACCGCTCTCAATGCAGCTGAGCTTGTATCTGAGAAGACTCCTGCATAAAAAATATTATCTGAAACTCTTTGAGGCTTCAATTGAGCAGTATAACCTGTTGAGTTTTTTATAATTGTACCATCAGAATTGATAGTCACTGATTCACCATTCGCATTAGTCCAAGTTCCCACAAGAGAGCTAATATCACCATTGTCAAGGGCACCAAAGTCAAGCGATGATTGACTATTATTTGTGTTCTTCTCAGATTTAGCCTTATCTGTTCCAGCTGCAGATTCAGCCACTTGTCCACCATCTGTAGCGCCTGCTTGAGCTTGTTCTTGAGAGGAAACTTTAGGTGCTACTGCTGAGGCCTGATTGTCATTTTCTTCATTTGTGACTGCTGAAGATGATGATTGAACTGATTTCTT
>NZ_AZYW01000059.1:0-827 GCF_000517725.1 Streptococcus sp. SR4
GCTTATTCCGTCGTCTTAGACGCTAAATGGCGCTTTGGGACTGTTCTATTTACAGCTTATATCAGACATTAAAGTAGAAAGGAGAGTCGATGAAAAAACTAAAATGGTATCTATTATCTAGCCTTCTTCCTCTCTTTTTTCCTGTTTTTATCATTATCATCATTATGGGAGCCGTCGGAGGAGGTAGCACTGGTGGCTCTTCTCAATCACTAAATGGCGCAACCTACACAGACCACTGGTCAAATGGAGACCCCTATACCCATAATTTACTCGTCCATCGCTATGGTATTAAAGCAGAGCAATTGGACGGTTTTTTAGATACTTTAGGAATCTCCTATGACAAGAAACGCATCAATGGGAAAAAACTCTTAGACTGGGAGGCTAAGTCTAATCTAGATGTTCGTGCCATTGTAGCGATTGCCTTAAATGAAAGCTCACTTGGAACAGCTGGAGTCGCTACAAATCCTGGTTCCAATATGTTTGGTTTTGGAGCATTTGACTCTAATCCAGAAAATGCCAATAATTTTAACGATGAAGTGGCCGTTGTTGGACTCACCAATCAGACCATCATTGGCAATAAAAATGAAACCTTCAAAGTCCAAGATGACAAAGCGCAAAAATTTGCGAGTGGTTCCCTCAACACGTCAACAGATGGTGGGGTCTACTTCACCGATACCTCTGGCTCAGGAAAAAGGCGTGCTGAAACCATGCAAAAACTCGATACTTATATCGATGAGCATGGAGGTACACCAAAAGCCCCTAAACAAACAACAGGAAAAACCAGAGACGGAGGCGGTGTCACAACTGGGGATGTCCCACAAGGCTAT
>NZ_AZYW01000060.1:0-81589 GCF_000517725.1 Streptococcus sp. SR4
TAAAAATTGGAACCGTTTTCATATTTCTATTATACCCCTTTGAAATATTTTTTACAATTATTTCAATATTATTACTAAACTTTATTTTGTAGAAAATTGATATCTAATTCTTTCAAATAACTATAATTAAGAAAAGCCCCAAGAACTACCTGAGGGCTTTTGCTACATCTAATTCCTTGACACATTAAGCAAATCTGAATAGATTAATTAATTCATTCTGGGTTGATTTGACTATAGGTATCAATCTAGTCTAACTATGATTCATCATAGATGTATTCTTCTAAATGTTCAGTCACTGTAATCTCATCGCAGGAGCTAACATTTTGAAAGTCCTTAATGTAAACAATTTTATACTGATTTGGTAGAAGTAATGGAAAGGCAATTGGCTTTCCATTCTTACACACGCGAAACATCTGAAGGCTATCTGTTACGTTACTGATAAAGACAAACGGAAACAAATGAGGACTAGGAGAATCCAAATAGTGATAGATCCCCTTTAAGGTACCACTAGTACTTCTCACTTCTCCATGTTCTTTTTGAGACATTTTTAAAGCGTACTCCTTCTACTACTTGTAATTTCCTTTTCTTAAGTACCGAGGGACAATTCCATTAATCTAATTTATTGTAAACATGCATCCGACCATATATCGCATCAGAACCGAAACGAATCTGTCCATTACTATCAAAGAAAATTGGGTCACTGGTTGGCCCATCATTATGAGCAAATCCTGCTACATAACCGCCATCTTGAGCAAAACCATTAAAGAGCTGACTACTTGTATCACTATAACCACTTTCAGCACCAACACGGGTTACACTACCGGATGGGGATACTGTAATTGTGTCCCCTAGGTCATTTTGATAGGTACCAGCAACACTAGAGAAATCACCATTAGCCATTGCCGTAGCATCAACTACTGTGGTAGCTGGTGTTTGTTCCGCTGAAGCAGCTGGTTGTTCTGTAGGAGTTCCTTGATTTACTCCGGCTGTTTCTTCATTAGGATTTGTTGGGGCAACTTCTTGTTGAGCAGATCCAGCAACATTTCCGGCTGATGGTTGTGAATCCTTTTCTCCAGAGGTTACTTTTGAGACTTCTTCTGAACTAGAAGATTTTGTCTTTTGCTCAGACTTCTTAGCTTTTTCTTTTGAGGATGGTTTTGTCGATTTCACTTTCTGACTAACCTTACTAGAGCTCGATGTTAATGTGGCTTCCTTCTTGTTATTACCACATGCACCAAGTAATAGAACGGAAGTTAAAGCGAGTGCGGTTAAAGTTGTGAAACGTTTTGTAGCAGGTTTCATAATAATTCTCCTTAATACTCTATTTTAGACTGTGTCATTTTCAAAAATCTCGATGAAATAAGTTATATTCTTTAGTTCTTCTTATGAATATAATATACTGCATATTAGAAAAAAAGAACAGGACACGTATGTCCTGCTCTATTCTTTCATAACATCTCTCATTTTCTCTGATATGATGTCAGCTAAAGTGGTATCTCCTAATAATCTAGCCAAGATTATCCCTTCTTGATAAGCCTTTTTAGCCTCAAAAATATCATTCTTTACAACATATAGATACTGTCCCTCTAGCATTCTCAAAATTGGTTTTTTCTGATAATCTTGAGTTTCCTCCATAATGCGATGCAGTTGATTGAATGCTACTTCCGATAAATGAAACTTTTTTCGTTCATATTCAACTATTGGAACCATTAATAAGGCATCCCTAAGTAAAAATAAATACTCCGTGGGAATATTATCATAACTATTTATAAGATTTCTACAAATGGCATAAAAAGTCCCTTCACTAAACCCATCTGACCGCATACTATCACCATCTCCTAACGAAATTTGATATAGTTCTATAAGTAGTAGATCATTGATAGTGTATACCCTTTTCTCACATAATGATGATAAACTCTTCTCCAATATGCTCATGCCAAATTTTTGATGGGTCTTTGAAGTATAAGAGTAAAGTTTTGACTGTAAGATATCAACAACCCTCTGTTCATCAGCTGGCAACTCTTCATAATAGCTATCAATAATTTTACCCAGCTTTTCGTCTAGTTTCATTAGATTATTTGGCTTATCTAGACTAGTCGCATGCATCAATTGATATTTGAGATTGAGGTATTCTACCGGCAGCTTTGAGACTACAGTCCTCTCTCCAAGCAATTCCGATAAAGATATATTCAGACGTCTTGCCAAGTGCTCTAAGGTTTCTAGTTTAGGTTGAGACTTCCCTGTTTCTATACGTGTCAATTGCCGTACTGATAAAACCTCATCCCCTTCACAAAATTTTTCTTTAGTGAGTCCTTGTGCTAATCTCAACTCTCTTAACCGATGACCAAAGTCTTGTCCAAACATTGCTAGCTCCCTATTACTTGAAACTATTATAATTTTTATGATTTGTAATAGTATACCACCCAATATTCACTATTTCAATTATGAAATGAAAACAATTTTAACTTTCATGATTCTTATGTAGAAATAGATAAAAATGTCTACGATTCTTTGTCAAGAATTAAATTCGTAGTATAATCTCGTTAAGCTAATCATCATAATCACTTAAATATAGATATAAAGGCGAGATTCTCTCAATCTCTTTTTTTATTTCTTTTTTAATTTAGAAAAATAACTTACCTTTGCCAACAGAGAGGTGAATTTTTCCAAATAATTTTGGAAAAAGAGGATGCAATCCTAGCCGTCTGCAAGACCACAATAATAATGACTCTGTCATTATGTATATTGTGTTATAAGCAGCGTCAGACTCTGCGGACTGTCTTCATCATCCCCTAAAAAATTCGTCATAATCTGTTTTTTTATTTTCAACTTATCAGACATAATCAATAAATAAAGGAGAAAGTTATGGACAATGCATATACTATTTCAGCTCACTTTGGAAAAAAGATGAGTCGTGATCATAATATTCGTAATCGCAACATAACCAACTCGGAGGATCATATAGATCCCGAAGGTTATTTTAAAATCATAGAAGACCGACCTATAAAACAGGCTTATTATAAAATTTTCGGACAGGCTGTGCTTGAATATAATTCGAAACAAACTCGGTCTGACAGACAAATTATAGACTATCATACGAAAGTACTTTCAGCTTATAAACGTGATTCCAATCGTAATCCTGCTACCAGCCACGAAGCGATTTTTACAATTGGAAATGTTAACAATCATCCCACAATCGTAGAATCAGAAAAGATTCTAACAGATTTTTTAGATCAATTCAAAAAAAATAACCCTAATGCCGTCGTTTTCGGCGCTTATTTCCATGCAGATGAACCTGGTTCTGCCCCTCACCTTCATGTTGATTTCATATTAGTCAAACGACAAAATAAAAGAGGCTTAAGCATTCAAGTCGGTCAAGAAGGTGCCCTTAAAGAAATGGGCTACTACACAACAGGTTCTAAAAAAAATAAGGATTTAGTAACAGCACAGACGAGATGGCAAGCAGCTCAACGCGAACTACTTCGAACAACGGCTAGAAATCATGGAGTTCAAGTTCAAGAAAGTGGCAAATCTAAAACAATAGCTAATCATTTGAACACTGAGATTTACAAACGAACTACAAAACTTAAAGAGTTGGATCAAAAAATCGAGGAGAAAAAGATGTGGGCTGAAAATGCTAAATCTGAAGCAGAGAAAAATAAAAAGGAACTGTCAGAGATCTTAAGAACTAAACAAGAGTTAGACATAGAAATTCAGATGAAAAAAGCAAATCTTGAAGAGATTACTAAAATTAAAAAGAAAAATAAAGAATTAAGAGAGGAAAATACTTTTTTAAAGAAATCAATTAATATTCTGCAAGAGAGTATCGATCTAGCCGAAAGTTGCTTCAAAACATATTTACTAAAAAATAAAGAGAACCTATGGAATATATTTAAACAAAAACTGTCTGAAACATTTGGTTCTAAAAAATACGAACGTTATAATATTATTCGTCATGATACAGAATTAAATGAAAAACTTGCACAACACGAACGAGATTACCTGGAGGGAGAAAGACGTGATCCACCTCCTACTCAGCTATTTGGATATGATGCTAAAACAGATAATGAGTCTGATTTTCATTGTGAAGAATTGACTATTGAAAATGAAAATTTATAAAAAGGTTAGTTCTCGTATTTTTTCTACGACTAATATCAAACATAATATATTTAGAAAAATTGAAAATAAGGAGATAATAAATGATGAATCATGTCAATTCCCAAATAAAAAATAGGAGAAGAAATACAGTTATTGCAAGAGGAAAAATCATAAATATTGAACATAATGAGGATTACTCTTACTTAAAATTATTTATTCGAAATGGCGCTGGACTAAGACATACTTACTTAATATTTAGATATGATCCAAAAATATTTTATATTAGTAAAAATCAATATGTGATAATTACAGCACATATTGAAAATAAACAAAATAGTTTTGGAGGTGTTGATCAATTTATCATAATTGATTCAATTTCTGAATCGCAAAGTGAACTATCTGAGCACTTTTTTGATAATCAAAAGAAATTAGGATTCTCGTATCCCAAACCATACGCAAAATGTTATGTATACGGAGAAGTCATTCATAAATTCGAAAAAAATAATTCTAATTGGATTGAACTTATCGTTAAGGACAATTTTGACTTCACAGTCAAACTCCAATATAGTAAAAAAATGCGAGTATCAGATATAAATTATGATGTAGGTGACAATCTATTCATATATGCTTTAATTATTTCAAGCGAAAAAACAATAAATCAAAAAAAGCGTTCATATTTCAATCTCATAGTAGAGGATATGATAAACAAAACCAGTCTAAAATAGAAAAACAAAAAAACTGCCAAAAATAAATTTGGCAGTTTTTTTGGTAGGGAACCTATTAATTCAAACAGTTTCTCATAATCGCTTATCGCAATAAAAAACCGGTATAGTAGGATTCCGCAATTAAATAGCTATATGACTATTATTTAAGAGTAACTGAAGCTCCAGCTTCTTCAAGTTTAGCTTTGATTTCTTCAGCTTCAGCTGCAGCAACACCTTCTTTAAGAACTGATGGTGCACCGTCAACGATAGCTTTAGCTTCTTTAAGACCTTCGCCTGTGATTTCACGTACAACTTTGATAACGCCAACTTTTTTGTCACCTGCAGATGTCAATTCAACGTCGAATGAATCTTTAGCAGCACCAGCGTCAGCAGCACCAGCTGCAGCAGCAGCTACAGGAGCAGCAGCAGTTACGCCAAACTCTTCTTCGATAGCTTTTACAAGATCGTTCAATTCAAGGATTGAAGCTTCTTTAATTTCAGCAATAATGTTTTCAATGTTCAATGCCATTGTGATTTCCTCCAAATGTGTTTTTTAATATAATTTTTTTAAACGTAGCTTAGGCTACGAGTTGTGAAGATGGGCTTACGCAGCACCGTCTTCTTTGCTTTCTGCAACCGCTTTGACAGCGTATGCAACGTTGCGCACTGGCGCTTGAAGTACAGAAAGGAGCATAGAAAGCATACCTTCTTTGTTTGGAAGTGATGCAAGAGCGTTGATTTCTTCGACTGAAGTGAACGCGCCGTCAACAACACCACCTTTGATTTCAAGAGCTTCTGCGTCTTTAGCAAATTCGCTAATAACTTTCGCTGGTGCGATAACATCTTCGTTTGAGAATGCTACTGCAGATGGACCAACGAAGAGTCCTTTAAGGTCTTCAAGACCTGCTTCTTCAGCTGCACGAGTCAAGATTGAGTTTTTGATAACTTTAAATTCAACGCCTGATTCACGAAGATTACGACGAAGAACTGTATCTTGGTCAACTGTAAGTCCACGAGAGTCAACAACAACGATAGATGCTGCAGCTTTCATTTTCTCAGCGACAATCGCAACCTGTTCAGCTTTCTTAGCAATAATAGCTTCACTCATTAGTAGTTTTACCTCCGTTTTTATTTTTGGGCTAGGCACAAAAAAATCGTACCTAAACCTAGACACGAAAGTACAATACGTTACAAAAAATAGTTACGTTTTGTGCCTCGGTTGGATGTTTATGAGTTTAACTCCCCAACTGTCTTAGGTCAGTTTTTTCAAACCTCATATATAATACCATGACCTAAATCAGACGTCAAGAAAAAAATACAACTTTTTTTGATTTTTTTCGCTATCTTTTTTGAAAAGCATAAAACCTCTCAAAATCCAAAGATTTCAAGAGGTGATGTCTAATCATATCTAAGAGCTTCGATAGGATCGAGTTTCGAAGCTTTATTAGCCGGTAGGAGACCAAAGATAATCCCTACAGCTGCTGAGAAGGCAATACTTCCCATGGCTACGCCAAGAGAGACTGTCGCTTTAAGGTCCATGGCATTCCCGATTGGTCCAACGACTAGGGCCGCAAAGCCTAGCCCAATCAAACCTCCCAGAATGGTCAAAACCATGGACTCAATCAGAAACTGTGTCAAGATTTTACGGCGTGTGGCTCCTAAAGCCTTACGAAGACCAATCTCTCGTGTCCGCTCAGTTACCGAAACTAGCATGATATTCATAACACCGATTCCACCAACTAAGAGTGAAATCCCAGCAATAGCTCCGACAACGGTGGTAATGGTTCCAAAGATCGTGTTCACCTGATCTAAGGTCGAGCTCATATCTGCTGCCTTGTACTCCCCGTTATCATCTTGGGCCAACTGGGTCAAGCGTTTGGCAGCATCCTTAGCGACACTACTACTATTTTTCACATCGGTCACATGGAAAAAAATCTGGCCAATAGCATCAGTGTTATTCTCAGCTGCTAACTGGGTATTGGCCACAAGAGCTGTTCCAATTTCACCATAGGCACCGATTGCTGTGTCTTTATTCTTATAAACACCAATCACACGATAATCATTGTTCCCAATAGTAACCACTTGGTTAAGGGCATCCTCATTCGTTTCAAAGAGTTTTTTAGCCACCATCTGATCAATGACAATAACTCGCGAAAAGTTTTTGTAGTCATTGTCTTGCAAGGAACGTCCTGTCAACATCTCTAACTTTTTAGCTTTAAAATAACCCTGACTGGCACCTGTGATATTAACATTCTTCACAGTCTTTTTTTGGAGGGAGATAGAGGAAGTTAGGCTGTTAGTCACAAAATAACTATCAATACCAGGTGTCTGCCTAGCCACTTGCTCCAACCAAACTTCTTTAACCGGTTTGGTCGGTTGTGACAAGTCTGCATAGGCAGGATCTAGCTCCTCACCCTTGGCTTCATAGTAGACTTGAACCGTATCCTTGTCTCCAGTCACACTATCGGTAACACTCTGACGCATCCCATTTCCTAGACCCATAATGAGTACTACCGCAGCAACACCAATGATAATCCCCAACATGGTCAGGAAGGACCGCATCTTGTGTGAACGAATAGAACTAAGAGCAAATTTCCAATTTTCCATTCTTACCTCCTAGTCTATCCGAACGCTATCCGTCGTATCCTGGGTGATTTCCCCATCACGGATGACAATCTTACGTCGGGCATAGTCTGCAATCTCTGGTTCATGGGTAACCATGACAATGGTCTTTCCTTCACAGTTTAGCTGGGTTAAGAGATCCATAATCTGGGTTCCTGTCTTGGTATCAAGTGCACCTGTAGGTTCATCCGCCAAAATGATTGCCGGATCGTTAGACAGTGCACGCGCAATAGCCACCCTCTGCTTCTGACCACCAGATAGCTCTGATGGCAAATGATGGCTACGGTCTGACAAGCCAACTTTTTCCAAGAATTGTTGTGCCCTTTGCTTACGTTCACGTGGAGATTTCCCCGCATAAATCAAGGGAAGCTCTACATTCTTTTGGGCACTTAACTTTGGCAAGAGAAAAAACTGTTGAAAGATAAAGCCAATCTGGTCATTTCTTACCTTGGCTAGGCGATTTTCAGAGAGTTCAGCCACATCCTCGCCCTCGAGTTGATAGGAACCTGTAGTCGGTTGATCAAGGAGTCCGATAATATTCATGAGGGTTGATTTCCCTGATCCAGAAGGGCCCATGATTGCCACGAAGTCCCCTTCTTCTACCGATAAGTCAATCCCCTTAAGGACCTGCAAGGACTCTTGACCATTTTTGAAAGACTTGGTGATGCTCTTTAAAACCATAAGTGCTGGCTTAGTCACTAGACCTCACCTCTTCTCCACTAGTGTCTTTTGATTGTTTGCTATCAGCATCCGTAACATCTTTTAGGGTTTCGCCATCCTTAAAGGATTTATCTGCCTTGGTGATAACTTTTTGACCTTCTTTAAGTCCTGAAGCAATTTCCTGTTGCTTGGCATCCGCATTGCCAAGTTTGACCTTGACTTGCTTGATTTTCTGAGTTTCATCATCGTAAACCCAAACATAGTTGTCAGAGCCTTTCTTGGTCACAGCAGTTACAGGAACCAACAAGGCATCATCATCCTTCGTCACTTCAAGAGATACATTAAAACCTTGTTTCAGTTTTCCGATAGGACTGGTCAATTGAACCTTGTATTCATACTGGGAGCCTGTCTGTCCTGAATTGCTAGATGTACCCGCTGACTGACTGGCATTTTGCTTAGGATAATTGGAAACGTAACTGACTTTCCCTGTCCAAGTTTGATCTGGGTATACTTTGGAAGTAATCTTGACCTTTTGACCTACTGAAATATTTGGAATGTCATATTCCGTTAAGGTTCCTTGAATCTCAAATTGGCCTTCACTGGTCACATGAACTAGAGTCTGGCTCTCTTTTGAAGCAGGGTCCACAGAGTCCGCAACTTCTACGACTGTCCCATTAACATCTGAAACAATGACCGTTTGGTTGAGGACATCTTGTGCCTTTTCTAGCTCTGAGGCGGCATTAGCAACAGCATCATTATAATCTTGCAAGGTTTGGTAATTACTTGCCTCGGTTTGCTGACGCTGTTGAGGGCTAACGGTAGTCGTCGAATCATCCTCATCCGAATCACTACTTGTTTGTGCCGAAGCCGCAGGAGCTGTCCCATACTGTTGGAAATAATTACGGTCACGAACTGCCTTATTATAGGCACGGCTAGCCGTATCATAGGCTGCTTGGGCAGAGGTACTGTCGTATTGGACCAGTTGCTGACCAACGCTAACTTCCTCACCAACAGAGACTGTCACAGTGGCATTTCGTCCAATAGTATTGTCAAAATAAACGTACTGTTCCGACTGAGCCTTCACCATGCCAGTCAGAAGGGTGGACGAGGCCAACTGCCCCTTGGTTACCTTACTTGCTGTGGGGGACTCGGAAGCCTTATCATCTTTGCCACCACCTGCAAAAAGGTTAAAACCTAGGACCAAAAGGACAAGGAAGCCAATTCCTCCAATGATCCAAACTCTTTTTTTATTTTTAAATAACTTTGGACTGATTTTCTTTCGCATAAGTCTCTCTTTTCTTTTGTATCACATAAATAAAACAATTGTAATACTTTTAACTTTCTGTGTCAATGGCCTTCGCTTAAATCCATGACACCATAGTGCAGCTTTTGATTGGGACGAATCTGACGTTCAAACCCAAATTCCTCAAAAACGGTATCTCGAAAATGCGCCTTGATGATAATTTTTTCTCGTGCGACACGCTTAGCCTCATTTAACCATTCTTCTGTCAGACGGCTGCCATTGGCCAAAGGTTTGATAGCTTGTAGATTTTCCGATTCCTTGATAGTCTCTGAAAACATAGGATCAGCATAAATGATATCAAAAGAGTGATCAGCCTGAGACTTCAAAAAGGATAAGCTATCGCTCTTAATGGTCTTAATAGACCGCATCGCTTTTTCAAGTTGCTTGTCATCTGTCTGATAAGTGGCCAGACCACGAGAAACTACCTGAAAAATCACTTCTTGACTCTCAAGGGCAGTCACCTTATTTCCCGCTGCCGCCATAACTAGACTATCGGAAGCCAGCCCCATGGTCGTGTCGAGAATAGACTTGCTAGACGAACCCAAAAGATTGACTAGAGCATCGTGTGGTGCCTTAATCCGAAGAACTGCCGTATCTGGATGAAAGGACAGCTCACTGCCATCCTCATTGACAAAAGACAATCTGTCTTTATATAGAAGATAAAAGGGGCCAAATCGCTCTAAACATTTCGCCAAGGATAACTTGCGACGAGGCTGGTAGTCAGCTCCCAGTTCGTGGGCCAATTCTTGGGCACGCGCAATCAAGGCCTCATTTTCACGTAAAGATGTGGTAATAATCATGTTTCTAGTATAGCAGAATCTTAGGAAACAAAACCATAGTCTTAGCTTTCATTTTAATTTGATAGCTTACATTTGTGTAAGAAAAAAGCCCCCAGTAAGGCTGAGACTCAGAACATAATTAAACTATTTTTAAATATGAAATAGATTTTGCGAACCTAGTAAGCTTATACCGAGACTTTTCGTAGTGATAAAAACGTCTGAAACGATTAGTTTCAGGCGTTCGGAAGTTTTGAGACTTTCGGCTCAAAACTTAGTCATGGAAATTCGCAGAAGGTCGCTGACGTCCGTCATCACTTAAGAAAAGTCTCAAAAGAAAACTTTGTCATCAATAAAAAAGCCCCAGCAAGGCTGAGACTTTATTTCGTGATTAGATAGCTTCTGTTGTAAAGCTACGGCTTTCAAGCACACGCACCATAGCATCTGCTGTATCAAGCGCTGTGAAGAGTGGAATTCCAGCTTCAATAGCTGAGCTACGGATAGCTGCTCCGTCTTCGTCATAAGTACGTTTGTTACCAACCGTATTGATAATAGCTTGCGCTTTACCAGTACGAACAAGGGCTGGAATGTCGTTATCATCATTTTCACCCAATTTGTTAACAAGCGTTGCGTGAACCCCGTGTTCATTCAAGAACTTAGCTGTTCCCTCAGTTGCATAGATACCATAACCGATAGCATCGAAACGACGGGCCAAGTCAAGGGCTTCTTCTTTAGTATCATCATGAATAGTAAAGATGACATTACCAAAGGT
Organism: Streptococcus sp. SR4; assembly: GCF_000517725.1. Classification (NCBI taxonomy): domain Bacteria; kingdom Bacillati; phylum Bacillota; class Bacilli; order Lactobacillales; family Streptococcaceae; genus Streptococcus; species Streptococcus sp. SR4. The sequence goes on from NZ_AZYW01000060.1 coordinate 10,936, forward strand.
TGGCAAGTGGAGGTAAGATGCTTCAAAGGCTTTGTAGAGCGCTTTTTCAAGAGTCGCATCTGTCCCCATAACTTCACCAGTTGATTTCATTTCAGGTCCAAGGAGGCTATCTACCTTAGCCAATTTTGTGAATGAGAAGACTGGTGCTTTGACATGGACATGGTTACTTTCTGGGTAAAGACCATCCTTGTAACCTTGCTCAGCCAATGATTTACCAAGAATCAAGTTTGTAGCAACTTGAGCCATTGGGATATCAGTCACTTTAGACAAGAATGGTACCGTACGGCTAGCACGTGGGTTAACCTCGATAACATAGACAGTTTCGTCCTTAATAACGAACTGGATGTTCATCATTCCGATACAGTTAAGACCAATAGCCAAGCGTTTAGTGTAATCAGCGATAGTCTCTTGGATCTTCTTAGAGAGGGTTTGTGGTGGGTAAACCGCCATTGAGTCCCCTGAGTGAACCCCTGCACGTTCGATGTGTTCCATAATACCTGGAATCAAGACATCCTTACCATCAGAGATGGCATCCACTTCACACTCACGTCCAATGATATAGCTATCAACAAGGACTGGGTGGTCTGGACTTGCCTTAACGGCTGTACGCATATAAGAACGAAGGTCATCTTCATTTTCAACGATTTCCATGGCACGTCCACCCAAAACGTATGATGGACGAACAAGAACTGGGAAGCCAATCTTACGAGCTGCTTCAACCGCTTCTTCTTCGTTTGTCGCTGTTTGTCCTGGTGGTTGTGGGATATCAAGATCTTTAAGGGCTTGTTCAAAGAGGTCACGGTCTTCGGCACGGTCAAGATCAGCAACCTGTGTACCCAAGATTTTCACACCTGCTTTAGACAATGGCTCTGCCAAGTTGATGGCTGTTTGTCCACCAAACTGAACCACGACACCCTTAGGTTGTTCCAATTCGATAACGTTCATCACGTCTTCGAAAGTCAATGGTTCGAAGTAAAGTTTATCTGAAACTGAGAAGTCTGTTGAAACTGTCTCAGGGTTAGAGTTCATGATGATAGCTTCGTAACCTGCAGCCTGGATAGCTTTTACAGAGTGAACTGTCGCATAGTCAAACTCAACCCCTTGCCCGATACGGATAGGACCTGAACCAAGAACGATGACAGATTCTTTATCAGATTTGATTGATTCATTTTCCCACTCGTAAGTTGAATAGAAATATGGTGTTGATGACTCAAACTCAGCCGCACAGGTATCGACCATCTTGTAGACAGGAACAATGTTATTTTCCAAACGTGTCGTACGAACTTGGTCGGCTGTTTGATTCCAAAGATCAGCAATCTTACGATCAGAGAAACCGTTACGTTTAGCTTCTTTCAGAACATCAACATCACCTACGTGAGTAGCCAATTCTTGTTCCAATTCAAAGATATGGAGCAATTTGTCAAGGAAGAAGATATCAATCTTAGTCAACTCTGACAATTCTTCAATAGTATATCCACGACGGATGGCTTCAGAAAGGTAGAAGAGACGGTCGTCTTGAGCTTTGACAATCTTTTCAACCAAGGCGTCGTCTGTGACGTCCGCAAGCTCAGACATTTCATTGTGGTAAACACCAATTTCAAGTGAACGGCAGGCTTTAAGAAGTGACTCTTCGATGTTACGACCGATAGCCATAACTTCACCTGTGGCTTTCATCTGAGTACCAAGACGACGTTCACCATGTTCAAATTTATCAAATGGGAAACGTGGAATCTTAGCAACCACATAGTCAAGAGCTGGTTCAAACATGGCATAAGTTGTACCAGTGACTGGGTTAATCATTTCATCAAGTGTCAAACCAACAGCGATCTTGGCTGCCAATTTGGCGATTGGGTAACCAGTTGCTTTTGAGGCAAGGGCTGATGAACGTGATACACGAGGGTTTACTTCGATAACATAGTACTTGAAGCTATTAGGGTCAAGAGCCAACTGTACGTTACAGCCACCCTCAATTTTAAGGGCACGGATAATCTTCAAGCTGGCATCACGAAGCATTTGGTTTTCAATATCTGACAAAGTTTGCGTTGGGGCAAATACGATTGAGTCCCCTGTGTGGATACCAACTGGGTCAAAGTTTTCCATGTTACATACCACAAGAGCATTATCTGCGGCATCACGCATAACTTCGTATTCGATTTCCTTGAAACCAGCGATAGAACGCTCAATCAAACATTGTGTTACTGGTGACAATTTCAAGCCATTTTCAGCGATTTCACGAAGTTCTTCTTCGTTGGCACACATACCACCACCAGTACCACCAAGGGTAAAGGCAGGACGCACGATAACTGGGTAGCCAATCTCTGTCGCAAAGGCAACTGCTTCTTCAACTGTATTGACGATTTCAGATTCTGGAATAGGTTGTTCCAAATCTTCCATCAATTGTTTGAAGAGGTCACGGTCTTCGGCTTGGTCAATGGCAGACAATTTTGTTCCCAAAAGCTCTACTCCAAGCTCTTCAAGAATACCAGCTTTTGACAATTCCATTGCCATGTTCAAACCAGTTTGTCCACCAAGTGTTGGCAAGAGAGCATCAGGACGCTCTTTACGAAGAATACGTGTGACAAATTCAAGCGTAATTGGTTCAATGTAAACCTTGTCTGCGATTTCTTTATCAGTCATGATTGTCGCAGGGTTAGAGTTGACAAGGACAACACTGTAACCTTCTTCTTTCAAGGCCAAGCAGGCTTGCGTACCAGCGTAGTCGAACTCAGCAGCCTGACCAATGATGATAGGACCAGACCCGATAACCATAATTTTTTTAATATCAGAACGTTTAGGCATAATTTATGATACAAAGCCCGTTAAGGACCCAGTGAAAATAGGAAACGTGACGACGCTCAAGCGTCTAGTCACCGTTTATCTTTTTCACACAGTCCTTAGGGCGTGTTCACTTCCGTGAACCTGTATCTTCTCCTTTCTATTTGACAACTCTCTGGTTGTCATTAAATAAGGTAGTAGACTGGGGCGAACAAGAGTCACACCCCACTATAGTCACTAGACAGTTGCAATTAACGACGTGCTTTTTCAGCTTGGAAAGCATCAATCAATTCCAAGAACTCATCAAAGAGATAGCTAGCATCGTGTGGACCAGGTGCTGCATCTGGGTGGAATTGCACTGAGAATGCAGGGAAGTCACGGTGACGAACACCTTCAACTGATTTATCGTTAATTTCTTCATGTGTTACCATGAGGCAATCTGGAAGTGACTCACGGTCAATGGCATAACCATGGTTTTGGCTTGTAAAATCAACACGACCAGTCGCAATTTCACGAACCGCATGGTTAAATCCACGGTGACCAAACTTCATCTTGTAGGCCTTGGCACCATTCGCCAAACTAAACAATTGGTGACCCATACAAATACCAAAAATTGGAATTTTACCTTGGATGCCACGAATCATATCAAGTGCATACGGTACATCTTCAGGGTTACCTGGACCGTTTGACAACATCACACCATCTGGATTAAGGTGGAGAATTTCTTCAGCAGTGATATCATGTGGCACAACAGTCACGTTACAATCACGTTTTGAAAACTCACGCAAGATAGAGTGCTTGAGACCAAAGTCAACCAAAACGATATTTTTACCAACACCTGGTGCTGGGTAAGCTGTCTTAGTTGATACCTGCTCAATATTGTTGGTTGGCAAAACAGTCGCACGCAATTGATCTTGCAAGTGCTCAATACTGTCACCAGGGCTGGCCAAAGTGGCTTTCATGGTACCGTGTTGACGGATAATCTTAGTCAAGGCACGTGTATCAATACCAGAGATACCAGGGATGTTTTTCGCTTTCAAAAACTCATCCAAGGTCATTTGGTTACGCCAGTTGCTGGCACGACGGCTGGCCTCTGACACAACGACACCCTTAGTCGTTGGCTTAATTGACTCATAGTCGTCACGGTTAACACCATAGTTACCAACAAGTGGATAAGTAAAAGTCAAAATTTGACCATTGTAAGACTGGTCTGTGATAGATTCTTGATAACCTGTCATACCAGTATTAAAGACGATTTCACCCGTCACATCCACATCAGCACCGAAGGCCTGACCTTCAAAAATAGTGCCGTCTTCCAAAATAAGTAAACGTTTTGCCATTATAGTAAATTGTTCCTTTCACTAAGATACAAAGGGCGTTAAAATCTGAATGAAAAGCAAATCTGACAGAGAAGCTCTAACCTCTAGAAAGATTTGTCTATTTTCCAAGATTTAGCCCATGTTCTTTTTCGTCTGATTCTCTCAGGAATCGGTTAACGTAGTTTACGCTTTGCCATTTAAAATAGCTTCAATAATTGCCATACGGACAAAAACCCCGTTTTGCATCTGAGCAACGATACGAGCCTTAGGCGCCTCAACCAGGCTATCAGCAATCTCCACATCACGATTAACCGGAGCAGGATGCATGATAATCGCCTGATCAGCTAATTTGGCATAACGTTCTTCAGTCAAACCATAGAGAGCATGGTAGTCTTCTTTTGAAAATCCTTTATCGTCCCCATGACGTTCGTGCTGAACACGAAGCAACATGAGCACATCCAAGTCCTCAATGACGTCGTCAATAGCCACATGCTGACCATAGACATCGAACTCATTCGAGTACCACTCTGCAGGACCAGCAAAATAAAGCTGAGCACCCAAACGCTTGAGAATCTGCATATTGGACTTAGCGACACGCGAATGCGTAATATCACCTGCAATACAAATCTTAAGATTTTCAAAGGTTCCGAACTCTTCGTAAATGGTCATCAAGTCAAGCAAACACTGACTTGGGTGTTGCCCTGAACCATCACCACCATTAACAATAGAGGTCTGGATAGTCCTACTATCAATCAACTGCTTGTAGTAATCGACTTCCGAGTGGCGAACCACACAGATGTCAACGCCCAAGGCAGACATGGTCAAAATGGTATCATAGAGGGTCTCACCCTTATTCACCGAGCTAGTTCCAGCATCGAACTCAATCACATCCAAGCCAAGTTTTTTCTCAGCCACTTCGAAGGACTTGTGTGTTCGTGTTGAATTTTCAAAAAAGAGATTGGCAGCGAAATACTGTCGATCCAGCTGGAAATCAGCTCTGCCATTTTTAAAATCTCCACCTCGACGAATCAGGCCCAAGACCTCTTCATTCGTGAGGGTTTCCATGGTCACCAAATGCTTCAGTGACACTTTTCCATCTGCAATCGCCATAGTTTTTCCTTTTAAATTGATTGACTAATCTTTGCTACCTTTTTTAGGATCTGGCAAAATTTGGTAGAGCAAGATACCAAGAATGGTTGAACTTGCCACACCCGTGATTTGAAGACCACCAAGGTCAATCATCAAACCACCAATACCAGAAACCAAGATAACACTAGCAATCAAGAGATTCTTTTTATTATCAAAATCAATCTTATGTTCAACTAAAATTTTCAAACCGCTAGCAGCGATAACCCCAAAGAGGGCAATAGATAATCCCCCTAATACAGGAGTTGGTATAGAATGCAAGAGTGCTGACAGCTTACCAATAAAGCTCATCAAGACCGCAATCACTGCTGCGCCCGCAATAACGTAAACTGAGTAGACCTTACTGAGGGCCATAACCCCAATATTTTCACCATAAGAAGTTACCGGAGGAGCTCCAAAGAATCCAGCGATAATCTGTGCCAAACCATCACCAGTAAGCGTACGGTCAAGACCAGGATCCTTGAAGTAATCACGCTCAGTCAAACTGTTTAGAACCATGACGTGACCAAAGTGTTCAGTCATCGTCACAAAGGCAATCGGAGCCATGGTCAAAATCGCACTTGGGTAGAGCTTGAAGCTATAATCCACAAATGGAATGTCAAAGTTTGGAACTTGAATCCAATGTGCCGCTGCTACCTCTGAGAAATTGATAAAACTATGTCCTGTCAGCAAACCAAGAACCGCTGAGAAAATATAGCCCACAATTAATCCAAGTAAAATTGGGATAACACCGACAATCTTCTTGCCATACATGTTAAAGAGGATAACCGCAAAGAGGGTGACCATCGAAATCAATAGAGCATAGATACTATAGCTTTTATTTAAAGTTGTCGCATCATTGACTGCATTGGCTGCAAGGTTCAAACCAATCACCATGATAATGGGACCAACCACGATTGGTGGAAGGACCTTATCAATCCAGTCTTTACCCGCATACTTAACAATCAGAGCCACAAGCAAGTAAACCAAACCACCAGCCATGGCACCTTGAGCCACCGCCGCAATTCCATCAGTCTTCATAAGTGTCTGCATAGCCGCAATATAGGCAAAGCTAGAACCCATGTAAGCTGGAATTTTGTACTTGGTCACCGTCAAGTGAGCCAAAGTTCCCAAACCAGATGAGAAAAGAGCAATAGCGGGATCAATCCCAACCAAAATCGGCACAAGCACCGTCGCACCAAACATAGCAAACAAGTGCTGGAATGACAAACCAACCAATAAACCAGGTTTTGGCATATCATTCACATCATATTTTACGTTATTCACGATATCAAAGGACTCCTTAAAATTAAGATACAAAGGGCGTATAAAGAGCAAAGTAAAATTAGGAAATCTGACGCCGAAGCTTTAGCTTCTAGGAAGATTTATCTATTTTACACAGCTCTTAGCCCGTGTTCAGTTAAGTAAGATACAAAGGGCATATTACCCTATCCGTCAGTCAAATCAGCTTGGATCGATAATGTTGACGCTATCTTTGCCATCAACTTCTGCGACCAAAACTTCGATTTCTTCCGACTCACTTGTTGGGATATTTTTACCAACATAGTCCGCACGAATTGGCAATTCACGGTGACCACGGTCAACCAAGACAGCCAAACCAACACGCGCCGGACGTCCATGGCTAACGATATTATCAATAGCTGCACGAATCGTACGACCTGTGTAAAGCACATCATCCACAAGGATAACATCTGTACCATCAATTTCAATAGGGAAAACAGATGTATCTTGCTCAGCCTTAACATCATCACGGAAAGCTTTAGTGTCAAGCTCAATCAATGGCACATCAAGGTTTTCCAACTGTTTCAAGCGCTCTTGGATACGCTGTGCAATATAGACACCACGTGTCTTAATACCAGCCAAGACAATCTTGTCGAGATTTTTGTTACGCTCAATAATCTCATAAGTGATACGTGTAATGGCACGTTTCATGGTTACGTCATCGACGATCTCTTTTTTCTTCATAAAAAGAACCTTTCTAAATACAAAAAAATCCCCTCGAAAACAAGGAGATACACAAAAATATGAGTACAGTTCACCCGTACACTTCTCATGGCTCCTTGCCTGCCTCTCTGGACAGTGATTAAAGGACTTATTTAATTAGGTAAATTATAGCAAATTTCAGACTCTTTTACAAGAAAAAAACGGACGCCCCTCCCAAGAAAGACTATCCGTTTAATAACTGTTACGCTTCTCTCAACTTCTCCAAGGTTTCCTTGAAAATAGCAGGTTCTTCCGCTGTAAATTCGACCAATTCTCCAGTCGTAGGATGCGTGAAACCAAGGGTCTTAGCATGTAGAAATTGGCCATGGCCCTTGAGGGTCTTGCGTGGCCCATAAAGAGGATCTCCCGCCACCGGATGACCGATATAAGCCATGTGCACACGAATCTGGTGCGTGCGACCTGTTTCCAACTGCAACTCTACCAAAGTATAGTTGCCAAAACGTTCAAGAACGGTAAATCGTGTTACTGCAGGTTTTCCTTTAGCTGTGACTGCCTGCTTCTTGCGGTCCTTATCTGAACGCCCAATCGGAGCCTCAATCACGCCTCGATCGTTAGGTAGATTGCCATGCACGATAGCCACATACTTACGAAGGGACTTCTTATCCTTAAGCTCCGCCGCCAAAGCATTGTGGGCCTTATCATTCTTAGCAATCATAAGGAGACCAGACGTGTCCTTGTCAATACGGTGGACAATCCCTGGACGAACCACACCATTAATAGACGAGAGGTCCTTGACATGATACATCAGGGCATTGACCAAGGTACCAGATGTATGACCAGCTGATGGATGGACAACCATGCCTTGAGGCTTGTTGACCACTGCCACATCCGCATCTTCATAGATAATATCCAAAGGAATATCTTCGGCCTTGTATTCCAAAACCTCTTCTTCTGGCAATTCATAGGTGATAACATCACCCTCTTTAACCGCATACTTGGCCTTTGCCGACTTACCATTAACCAAGACCGTTCCAGCCTTAATCGCTTCATTGGCCTGACTACGTGACAATTCTGTCAAATCTGCCAAAGCCTTGTCCAGACGGTTTCCCGCCTCTTTAATGATGACTTCCATTTTCCTCTTTCCATAAGATTAAAATCAAGAGCAGCACGCCTACCGTTAGATAGGAGTCTGCCACGTTAAATATTGCAAAATCAATAAAATCAAGCTGAACCATATCAACCACGTAACCCAAGTGCACACGGTCGATAAAGTTGCCAATACCACCAGAGATGATCAAAACCAAAGATAGTACCAGCCAAAGACTCTTCTGGTAATTCTTAACCAGATAAACCAGAGCCGCACCAATCACTAGAACCGTCAAAATCACAAAGAAATATTTCTGATCCTGTAAAATCGAAAAGGCAGCACCACGGTTTTGTAGATAGGTCAAACTGAAAAGTCCAGGAATAGCCTTGATAACTTGGTTAAGGGCAATATTTGCCACAACCCAATGCTTAACCCACTGATCCAAACCAATCAGAGCCAAGATAGCCAAAGGAATCGCAACCTTACGCATAAGTCCTCCTACGGTTTGTATGTATCAAAGTAGTCAAACATAACATTGACAAACTTGAGAGCACAAGATGACAAGTTAATCCCCTTACGGCGGACATAAACCATCTTATTATCCAAATTATCCTCAAGCGGAATAACCGTAATCCCGTTCACACTTTGCGCATCTAAGAAACCAGATCCCGTCGCATAGGCATCTGTACGTTCCAAGATACCGTTCAAAGTCGCACGGTCTGTCACGTTAAACATCAGAGACGAATCTGACGTATCCACAAAGTTTTCAGAATAGTAAAGGTACTCGTCCTTCTCCTGAGTGAAACGCACTGTAGGCAAGGCCACCAAGTCCTCCATAACAAGACTTTCTTTTTTAGCCAGAGGATGGCCCTTACGGAGATAAATGTGCGTCTTAAACGGAATCAAATCAATAGCTTCAAGCCCAAGCTTGTCCATATTTTGCTGGATTCCCTTGCTATTTTGACGATTCAAATAGATAATCCCAATCTCACTGTGCCCCTTGGCTACCTCATCCAAAATCTGAATGGTCGTAGACTCAAAGATACGGAAATCCTTGTAATCAGGATAGCGCTCTGAAAAAGTCGTGATCAAAGGTGGCAAAAAGTCATAGTGCTGGCTGGCAATCGAAAACTGGTTGCCCTTTTCAGAAGCATTGAGATAGCGATTTTCAAAACTATCAAAACTGCGTACCACCTCAAGCGCACGCTCGTAAAAAGTCATGCCCTGACTGGTCAAGACAGCCCCCGTCGTTGTACGGGTGAAAATTTGGAAATTCAGCTCCTGCTCCAAATCCTTGATAGCCACCGAAAGGCTAGGCTGACTCACAAAGAGCTTGCTGGCTGCCTCACGGAAGGTTCCGCTGTTGGCAATGGCTACGACATAACGTAGTTGTTGTATGTTCATGTGTGACACTTCTTTCTTGAAAAATCAATCAATACTATTATACCAGATTTTATCCTCTTTTTGTTGATACTAAAAAGCCCAGGCAACCCTGAGCTTGAATTAATTAAAAAGTAGTCTTATTCGTCTGATTTGTCTGTCAAGAAGTACTCGTTTTCACGTTTGTCATAGTCAAAGGTCAAACGAACAGCATCTACCTTACCACTTTCTGGATTATAATCACGGTAGCTAAGACTCACTGACTGAGTGAGATCGCCTTGTTCAGTTTGTGTCATTTCATGATAAGTGAAGCTAGCCTCTGGGTGTTTTTCAACCACCTCAGAAAGTCGTGTCCCCTTGAGCAAATCAGCTTGTGTACCTACAGACAACTTTTCATAGTCATCTTTTGTCCAGTTGCTATGATAGTCATCAACTTCTTTGACCTTATCATAGTCGAAGGTTGCTGAGGCAGATTTCAAAACATAGACACCGTCTTTTATCTCGAAAGTCAAACGAACATAGTTGTTTCCATCTGTATTTTCTTTTCTATAGGTAAGGTCTAGTAAATCTGGTTTATCTTCCTCGTAAGCATCACTATACTCGGCATCAGTCGCCTTACCATGAGCGTCCAAAACCTCGTCCAATGTCAAAGTACCAACCTTCAACTCCTTAAACTGATCCTCAGTCCAGTCAAACTTATAATTCTCATCGATGTACAGATAAGCTCTATCGTGACCGTCACTTTGGAACTGCTCAGCATGGTTCATGACAAATTTCACTGCTTGATAGCCTGCTCCAGCAAGCGAAGTCATGAAGAAGATGATTGACATGACTAGGGCAATAATAGAAAGTGCCTTGCGTGTCGACTTCAGACTCAAAACCAAAGTCACAATAGCTAGAATGATAAGGAAGAAAGCAAGGAAAGTAAAGACAAAACCGAAAGGAAGCGTCCAAGACAAAATGACAAATAGAATCCCCAAAACTAGAATAATAATTGGCAAAGCAATATTAACAAAAGCATTGTTCTTGGTTACTTTTGGCTTGTAATAAGGGTTTTCCAAAGGTATCTGACTTGTCTTTGGAGTTTCTTTTTCTTGCTCTTTCTCCAGATTCAACTCAGGCATGTGATTAGGAGCTTCCTCCTCTAATGCCACCTGAGCCTTGTCTGGTTGCGTATCTGCTACTGAGTCAGCTGTCACCTCTTCAGTAGTTTCAGAGCTATCCACTTTCTGAGCCTCAACCTGCTCAGACACTTGGGCACTTGGTTCCTCCAAAGCAATAACAAAGCCCTCTTTCTTAGCTTCCATAAACTCCTCAGGACTTGGTTTACGACCATTGACGTCCTCAAAGTGACGCACCCATTCTTCTCTAGTTGCCATAGCTGACTCCTTTATCTCTTTTTCTTTATTTTATCATACTTTAATCTGGTCTTATGAAAATAAGGCCGGATATAGGAGAAAATTTTTTGAGACTGCCTGATGTGCTTAAGGAACAAAGCATCTCATGAAAATAGACGAAAGTCGAAAAAAAACTGCATCCTAAAGTTTGATTTTCTCTGTCACACTTTTTGGGGCAGTTCACTTCTAGTGAATTATAGTATTTTCACTGTCCACTATAAGGGGAGTATATCACCTTCACCATCTCAGAGGATAGAAATTAAAAGAAGATTTCAATAGAAAAAGGACTCTGCATTGAAAAAGAATCCTTAATTTCTTATAATCCCATCAAATAATTTCTTCAAATTCCAAAAACTCACCACTGGAAAGACGAGTCCTGAGTAGAATAAGAGCACGGTGTTTAGAAAATCTACCAAGACTGAAATCCGTTGGAAACGGATGGTCAGTCGAATCATGACAAGATAATAGCCAAGGAAAATCAGGAAACCAATCAGTACTACGAGCAGTCCTTGGAAACTGATGACCTTCAAAGAAAAATGAGTTGGTAAGCTCTGATGAATCAAAAGTAAAGCAATCCAGAAAATCAAAGACAACCAAACAAAGTAAACCACTGCTCGTTGCAGGTAAATTCTATACACTGATTGCAAAGCATACTGAATGCCAAAGGATTGTCCCGACCGAATCTCGTACTCCAACTCTTCATTGCCCAAGGAGACCACATGGGTCAAGATGAAATAATAATAGAAATAGGACAACTGAAAGTCAGAATTTCCCCTCAAAAGGCTATAAAATCCAAGAATGAAAATGACGTGGTAGAGGGTGTCAAACAGGGTATCCGCCCAGCGTCTCCTGCGAAAGAGATAAAATCGCTTCACTTCATTATACATGGAACAAACTCCCCTTCTTTTTGGCATAGGTCAAACAAGTTTGAAAGCACAAGTAGCCCAAGAGCCAGTAAAATAAACCGTAGCCCAATAATAATAAAAGAACGAACCAACTTGGCTGACGGATAAAACTCACCAAGAGATGAAAAGGCAAGAAACGAGATAAAGTAGCAATCAAATGACTCGATTGATCCTCAAAACCAACCAAAAAGAGAATCCCGTAAGCAAGGAGGCTAGTAATACTGGAAATTTTTGTAAAGACAAAGGAAAAACTGGCAAAGAGAAAGCCCAGACCATAAAGGGATACAATGACCACGAAGGACAGAAAAAAGGTAACAAAAGTATCGACCCAGTCACTAGGAAAGGCTATCTGCTGAACCAAGGTAACCAAACAAAATAAAGGAATAGCCTTGACCAAGTCCAACAAAATCTGCACAATAATTTTGATAAAAAGCATGCCAAAGATGCTCCTCCGACTCTGAATCACGTTGATAATGGTGCGGTCTGCAATCTCATCTTCAATAAAATAGGTCGGATGAGTGATACTGTGGCTAGAAAAATACCAAGTAAAAAGCAAGATAAACAGCTCAAAAGTATCTTGCTGACTGTCAAAATAGTTCAAAAAACCCGTAACCAGAAAGAAAATTCCCAGATTGGCAAAGAGAAGATTGACTTTGAACTGTTTGTATTCACTGAGTTGGCGACTAAACTCTCGCCCAATCGCTGCTAGCATCATTTTAGCACCTCATACAGCAAATCTTCCAAAGAAGCAGGTTCTCGGGTGAACTGCAAGACTTCCGTTTCTTCTAGCAATATCCGATAAAGATCTGGATTTCTGGTCTCTACCGAAATCCCACCGTCAAGCACCTTGTAGTCCAGCTCAGGGAATCTTTGTTTCAGTACACTTTCTGCACTCTTATCTAACAGCAAGTGATAGACTTCATGCTGGTGGACATTGCCAAAAATCTCTTCAAAGGTTCCTTCACGATAAAGCCGCCCCTCCTGAATTACCACCACCCGAGTGCTGACCTTCTCGATAAAACTAGCATCATGACTGGTGATAAAAATACTGGCTTGATGGTGACGAGCATAATCCTGCAAAAGAGTCATCAGCTGTTTTTTTGCCAGCAAATCTAGCCCATTGGTCGGCTCATCCAAACAGAGTACTTTCGGTTTTTGCACCAAGGCTAAGATTAAGGTCAATTTTTGACGGTTGCCCTGGGACAGTTCTGAAACCAGCGTATCCTTATAAGGGGTAAAAGCCAGCTGGTCACACAAGACATCCACCTCTGCCTTGATATGAGACAAGGCAATCCCATTCAAGCTTAGAAAATATTGGAGATTCTCCATAGCTGTCAAATAACTGTACAACCCCTGCCCGCTCTCCAAGACAAACTTGACCAGCGAGTGGATTTTCTTGGAGCGATTAGAAACGTCATAGACACGAACCTCGCCCTTATCCTGCAAAAAAATCCCTGCCAAGAGCTTGATAAAAGTCGACTTACCGGCACCATTGCCACCAACGATGGAGAAGATTTCACCTGAATCTGCTTGAAAATCAGGAATGTCTAACACCAACTTCTTGTGAAAACTCTTTTGAACTTGTGAAAATGTTATGTTAGTCATTTAAGATTACCCCTTGATTTGGAAGATTCCCTTTAATTTGTTCAATTATTTTTTCAATATCTATAATTTCAGTATTATTAGGAAAATTATATTGCTTTGGAATATAGAGATTGTAGATATACTCATTTTTCCCCTCTTCATTAACACTCTGAGCAATCTCACGAATTTTTTCATTAATTTGTTTTTCCATTTTATCCTCCAATACGGTTTAAAATTGTTTTAACTTCAAGCATTTTGCCATCAATTTCATACATTACTTTAACCACAACTTAGCCCTGTATCCTCCTATACTCCTTCGACTTCTCTCCATACCAATCCTTAGCTGAGTAGCCAAACTGCTCTCTATATTGCTCAGAGTATTTGAAGAGGTAATAACCTCGTAGCAAATCAATGGAAAAGACATAAGTCGCAAAGACAAATATGGCAGGCATAATAGGCATCAACACCGCATCAATGCTCCCTCTAGTATCACTTCCAGTGGAGCGGTCAAAGAGCACAAGGGCACCTGTAATCCCGGTTCCACCTAAAAAGACTAAACCATCCGAAATCTTTTCAGTCACAAGTGCTACCATGGGGCTAAACTCTGTCTGATTTTGAACAGCTTCTTTCAGTTTACGGGGAACCGTTCGAATCAAGTAATAAATGGAAAGAAGAAACATAGCTCCCGATAGTATACTGACAATATTTCGTCGTGTCATCATCATTATTCCGGCACATACTGTAAAGATAGCGAGTAAGACTACCATGTAAAAGTAGGTGCAAAATTTTAGTTTCATCGGGCTTCTTCTGTTCTTAATTGAAAAGAAAAGATAGACCAAATACATGACTACATAGAAAAGAATGATTGGCCACTGAATCCAAGAAAATGTTGGATTTTGATCAAGCGTCAATCCTTTTATAAACATGGGTGTGATAATAGAGAAGAAATAAATAACAATTGAAGTGATAAACAAGCCAATAAATCGTTTCCAGCTTCCTTTTTGATTGAGCTTTTCTACGGTCTCCTTAGTGACAAGAGACTGACTTTGCTCGAATGTATAATTTAAAAATCTCAATAGTTTTCTCCTTTTATCAAGAAAAAACAGGAAGGTTTCCCCTCCTGTTCCTTAATTAATCCTCGCCATCTGGACCTGATTTATAAGTAAGGTAGAACGTATCGTCATCTTCTTTGGTATCAAATGACAAGTAAACACTCTTGAGTTTACCATCTCCAGCCTCATAGTCACTATAAGAAATGCTCATTTCTTTTTTGAATTCACCTTGACGAGATGTTGAGATTGTGTATTCTGCACTTGAAGCTTTAGGGTGATCCTTAACGATATCTTCAAGTTTCGTACCGTTTGATGGATCAGTGTAATCACCCTTAGTGAGAGCATCAAACTGTTCTTTTGTCCAATCAGCTTTGTAAGAGCGATCAACTTCTACCTTATCTTGAGGGAATCTACCTGAAGCATATGACAAGATAAATGTACCGTCATATTGTTTCTTAAAGTTTAGGTAAACACTTTCACCATAGTCTTTACCAGAGTAATTCAACTTCATCTCATCGCCAGAGATTTGTGCATCAGAAGCCTTACCATAAGTCTTGATGATAGACTTAACGGTATCCTTACCTGCTTTCAACTTCTTGAACTTAGATTCATTCCAATCAAATTTAGCATTTTTGTCAATGTAGTCGTTGACATCAGTACTATCACCTTTTGAATCAGATTTAGAGTCAGATTTTGAATCGCTGTCGTCATCTTTCTTGTCAGCGTCATCATCGTCTTTATCAGCAACTTTTGATGTCTTGCTTGAGCTTGTGTTGTCACTAGCGTTTTGAGAGATTTGGAAAATCAAACCACCAATAGACACAAAGAGCATGAGACCAGCAACACCTGTTGCAATGATTGAAAGCAATTTCTTGCTTGATTTAAGGCTAAAGACAAGCGAAACAACTGCTACCGCAACTGCGAGGACTGTCAAGATGATGAAGAGCCAAGCAGGACCTACAAACCATGCCAAGACTGCAAAGATTACTGAAAGTGCAATCGCAACGATCGGCAAGATAAGATTGAAAAGAGGTTTATCTGCTGAGCCAGCTGCAGTTGGATTAGGAACTGTTCCAAATCCTTGAGCTGAAGAGATAGGTGCCTTTTCAAACATGCTTGAATCAAATTGTGGTGTTGGTTGTTGCACAGGTGCTTCTGAGAAAGCTTCTGCACCAAATGGTGATTCACTGCTTGCTTGTTCTGCGACGGCATCCTCAGCTGTTTCAGCCACATCTGCGATATCATCTTGTTCTGCGACTTCTTCAGTAGCAACTGGTTCTGGAGCTACTTCTTCAGCGACAGGTTCGTTAGCTGGTGCTTCTACAGATGCTGCTTGAGCAGCCAAAGCACTTGTATCAAAGTCAGCTGCTTTAGCATCCAAAAATTCTTGGGGGCTAGGCTTACGCCCATGTACCGACTCAAAGAGTTCAGCCCATTCTGCTTTAGTTGACATAAAAATCTCCTTTTTTCAAGAAATCCAAACAAGAGATCCCTTCAGCTTAGCAAAGTTTTCTATAGTTAGGATTTAGACACCTATCTCTGATAAGAGCAAGTAGCATGCGTCCTTCCAAAAGTCAGCCCTCACCTTTTAGCCTGAGGCAACCTTTTTCCTATATCTAGTCCCATTGTTCATCTTCTTGTTGATAATCCCATTCTACCATATTTAAAGACCTCTGTTAACCGTTTCCCAAAAGGTTTTTTTCTGCTACAATAGTAGGTATAATGCACCAAAGGAGTTATATATGAAAAACATTAAAAAGTACATTCCATTAATTATTGTACTTGTTATCGCAGGCCTAGGTTTTGCCTTTCGTGAGAACATCGCACGCGCCGTTCGTGGAGATGCTTATGTTGATAATAAGATATTCACTAAACAATTAGAAAAAGCCCAAAAATCTGGAAAAGATGCCTTTCCACAGTTGTCTGACAAGGTCGGTAAGGACGAAGCTGAAGTTATTCTCCATACTTCAAAGGGTGATATCACAGTCAAACTCTTCCCTACACTTGCTCCAAAGGCTTCTGAAAACTTCTTGAAACATGCCAAGGACAAATACTACGATGGTCTTACCTTCCACCGTGTCATCAAGGACTTCATGATTCAAAGTGGTGACCCTAAGGGTGACGGTACTGGTGGAGAATCTATCTGGAAGAAAGGTTTCGCTGTTGAGCCTACACCATTCCTCTACAACATCCGTGGAGCACTTGCTATGGCCAATACTGGTGCTAAGAATTCAAACGGCAGCCAATTCTACATTGTTCAAAACAAGGACGATCAAAGCAAGCAACTAGGAAATGCCGGCTATCCAAAACCTATCATTGACGCCTACAAAAAAGGCGGTTACCCAGCTGGTGATACCAAATATACTGTCTTTGGACAAGTCATCAAAGGCATGGATGTCGTTGATACCATTGCTAACCTTGAAGTCGATGACAACAGCAAACCAAAAGAAAATGTAACGGTTAATTCCGTTGAAGTTGCTAAAGACTACAAATTCAAATAAACAAAAATCCGAGAAGTTGATTCTCGGATTTCTTTTTTATTTAACAGCAGTGAGGAGATAATCACCAGTGTTAACACGAGCTTCTTTAGTCGTTAAGACATCATCAAAGTCAGGTGTATTGGTCACAATGACTGGCGTGATAACTGGTAATTTAGCCTCTCGGATAGTTGCTAGGTCAAATTCTATAAGTTTTTGCCCTGCTTCTACAACTTGACCTGCTTCCACATAGGTCTTGAAGCCTTTACCAGCAAGAGAAACAGTGTCCATACCAATATGGATGAGAAGCTCTGCACCATTTTCAGTTGTCAAACCAATCGCATGACCAGTAGGGAAGACTAAATTAACGGTTGCCTTAGCTGGTGCGACCACTACCCCATCCGTAGGGTCAATAGCGATTCCTTTACCCATAGCTCCTGAGGCAAAGACTTGGTCAGGTACTTGGTCAAGTGGAACAACATTCCCAATAAGTGGGCTTGCAATAATTTCTTGTTGAATTTCCTTAGGAGCAGGTGCAGCTTCTTCAGCTTTTTCTTCAACCTTAGCTGCTCCACCACCGTATAGATTTGGTACTCGTACAAAGAGTTGAATGAGGAAGGCAAGAACACCACCCACAATGGCAATAATAATGGCAAAGATAACTTTAGAAAGATTACCATCCGGTCCAATAAGGCTTGGGAAGACAAAAACACCCAGACCACCTATTGAATACGTCTTAATATCTAGGGCCATCATGGCAGCCCCCATAAGTCCTGAAACACCACATGAAATGTAGAATGGTGTTTTCATTGGAAGAGTCACCCCATAGATAGCAGGTTCTGTTACACCAAAAATAGATGAAACAAAGGCTGGCATAGAAATGATACGGACTTTTTCTTCTTTTGTCTTAAGCATGATAGCCCCCAATACACCTGTTTGCGTGAAACATGGAAGGATAGCTGCTGAAAGAATCGTAGAACTTCCGTTTGTTGCCACATCTAAGATAGCAAGGGGAACAAGCGCCCAGTGCATTCCGAACATAACCAAGACTTGCCATAGGATACCAAGTACAAGACCAAAGACAATCGGACTAAAGTTCATGATTGCTTGGAAAAGACTTGTCAATCCATCAGAGAAAGCATTGGCAATTGGTCCAACCACCAAGAATGTTAATGGTACCGTAATGAGCAATGTAAAGAAAGGTACTACAAAGACTTTAATGACATCAGGAGTAATCTTGGTAAAGAATTTTTGAATGTGAGAAGCCACCCAAATTGCCAAGATAGAAGGCATTACTGTTGAGAGGTACCCCCCTGCAGGAAGCGTAAACGGAATAACCCCTAGAACATGACCTTGACCAGCCTTTTGAAGAGCTGTCACTAGCGTAGCAATATCAGGATAAACAAGTGCTCCTGCAATCGCAATAGCTGTAAATTCATTAACCTTGAAACGACGAGCAGATGTCAAGGCAATCAAGATTGGCAAGAACTGGAAGAAACCATCCCCCGCCGCATTCAAAATCACATACATAGGACTTGTCGTAGCTGACAGGCCACATGCCGCCATGATAGCGACTACTCCTTTGATAATCCCGGCCGCAGCCAATGGACCAAGGAAGGGTTGGAAAATACTTGATACCAAAGATACAAAGCGGTCAAAGAGATTTCCCTTTGGTGCATCCCCCTCATCAAGATCAAGACTTCCACCTGCTGGAAGACCTCCAACTTGGAGAACCTCCGCATAAACATCAGGCACATGGTTACCGATAACTACCTGATATTGTCCACCTGCCTTAACCACCGTAACGACACCATCACGGTTCTTAAGGTAGTCATCATCTGCTTTAGATTCATCTTTCAAATCAAAGCGCAAACGTGTCACACAGTGTTTTAAGCTATTGACATTTTCTTTTCCACCGACGTGTTTAAGAATGTCCTCAGCTAATTCAGTATATTTAGCCATAAGGGCTCCTTTCTTGTCTAGGATCCTAGTTTTCTTTGAGGCTTTTTCAACGAAAAAAACCTAAATAAATACCAAGAACCAATTGGGAAGAGCATACACTACTCCCATTAGTTTTTCGTATTTATTTAGGTTTTGCCTGCTGACCAGTAACAACCCTTTTTCTATGGTTCTATCTTATCAGAGTTCAAAAAAATTGCAAGCCCTTACAAAATTTTTTTGTTTTTGAAAGTAAAATCTTGACCAAGATTATAAGTCATGATAAACTATTGTTAGTTTATAAACTAACAGAAAGAGAGTTACACGATGAAAACAAGAGCAATTATTGAATTTAAAGACACATACGCTAGCATGGAATGCCACGAGCTTGGTTACCAAACCAAGGAAACTGCCTTGGCTATTATTTCACCTACTGGACACATTCTATCAAGTACACCGCTTTTCAGGAAGGCTTACGGTTCAAACACTGCTCACATCGACCAACTTCCTTTCAATATAGATGACCTCAGTATCACAGCAAGAGGCCTCAGTAAAAAAGCTAAATCTAACTTGGAAGATTGGATTGCCCATACTATCATTCTTCCAATGGACTATGATAAGTACTTTACTAAGCATCAAGAACTTTTACACCTCCTAGCAGAGTCACCTATCGTCGAGTCTGTCCAAGCTTTAACTTATAAGACAGTGAAGATTCATTTTTCCGAAGCACTTAACGATGAACATATTCGTCAACTGCAAGGGTTTATTCTTGCTCAGGCAGGTATCTATAGCTATATTGGGACATCTACAGTGTCAGACCGAAACGCCCACCAGGCTCTTGAATGGGCTAAACTTGATGTTAATGGTCGTTCACATAACGATCATAAGCCTGCTATTTTCCATCGTAGTAAGGGCCTTTTAGGTGGATTCTTTCACCACGGAAACCAAGAAAGTATTGCATAACTAATAACTGGGACACCTTGTGTCCTTTTTTTACAACTAAAAAACTCACCATAAAGGTGAGCTAAATGATTTATTTACTGTGTTTCCAGTTACTATAGATACTAAATACCACAATCCAGATGGCTGCTCCGATAGCTCCGACAACTGTTGACTTTTGCAAGAAGAGACAAACAAAGACGAAGATGAAGAAAAGGATAGTCAATGGATTAAGAATCTTGTAGGCTGGCATAAGGAAGCCATCTGCCATGAACTCTTGAGATTTACGGTACTTGAGATGAGCAAGCATGGTCAAGATATAGATAGCGATGTAGACCCCTGATGATGATGCAGTAATCAAGGCAAAGGCATCAGATACACCAGGCAAGACATTGATAAAGGCAGAGATACAAACCACGATGGCTGATACAATAATTGCACGAGATGGAATACCATTACGTGATAAAGTATCTAGCTTCAAAGCTTTCATGACTTTACTATTTGGTGTTTCCTTAGCAATTTGGAAAAGGTGACGACCTGTAGAGTAAAGTGTTGAGTTCAATGATGAAGCCGCTGCTGTCAGGACAACAAAGTTAATGAAAGCTGCTGCCCACTTGATACCAGCCATTTGGAAGACCGTTACGAACGGTGATTCATTAACTGGAAGTTTTTGCCATGGGAAGATAGCCATGAGGGCAATGAGGGCACCCACATAGAAGATTACAATACGAATCGGAATCTCCTTGATGGCCTTTGGTAAGACCTTACGTGGATTTGCTGTCTCGGAAGTTGTAATCCCTACAAATTCGATGGCTTGGTAAGCAAAGAAGACCATTTGGAAGGTCATGACAAAGCTTACCCAACCTTTAGGGAACATCTGGAAGCCTTGTGTAATATTGGAAAGACTAGCATGTCCAGCAGGCGTTTCAAAGTTGGTCGCTACCATGAAGATACCTGTTGCGATAAGAGCAAGAATGGTGATAATCTTGATCATCCCAAACCAAAACTCAACTTCCCCGAAAATCTTAACTGCAATCAGATTAACCGAACTCAAGATAATCAGGAAGATGATCTGTATCTGCCAGGCAGGCCAACTTGGGAACCAATATTGCACATAGGTCGAGACGGCCGTAATTTCTGCCATTCCAAGGAAAATCAGTGATACCCAGTAAGACCAACCCGAGAAAAATCCCCAACCTTTACCAAGGTATTTGGTAATAAAGTTGATAAAGGTGTGTTGGTCAGGATCCATATAGAGCATCTCACCGATAGCTCGCATCATAAGATACATGAAGATACCAGTTAGTATATATACTAGGATGATTGAAGGTCCTGTTAGGGAGAGAGAACGCCCTGCCCCGAGGAAGAGACCTGTACCGATCGTACCAGCGATGGCAATCAGCTGGACGTGACGGTTTTGAAGACCACGCACCATCCCATTTTCAGTCTGATTGTCGTCGTCTTTATGATGTTGCTTTTGCGACATTTTTTTCACTCCAATTCTATTAAGCAAGACTCATTGAGTCCTACCATTTTTAACATAACTTATATTTTACCATTTTTTGCATAATTGGTCAAAAATTTATACAGAATATTCAGAATTTTACACTTCAAAACAAGGGCTTGGAAAGCTCCAAACCCTTGTTAATGGTTATTATGATTCAGGATCATCAAGGCTACGGCCATGCAAACCTTTTTCACGTTGTACTTGACGTAGTTTTTCAGGTGTCACATCGTTACCTTCTTCGTCCACCACTTTAATTCCTTCGATATGGTGACGAACAGAGCGACGGTAACCTTCAATGTATTCTTCACGAAGTTTTGCTTGCTCCACTTCTTCTTCTGGAGTCAAACCTTCGGTTTTTTTCTTTTTAGCAAGCTCATTGATACGAGCGATTTTTTCAGGTGTCATAATAAAACCTACTTTCTACCTGTTACCAGGTACTTATTTTGTGTTCAATTGGTTGAAGGCTGCAACAGCGTTAGCTTTGGCTACAAGACCTGCAAGAAGGGCCAAACGGTTGTTTTTAACAGCCTCATCCTCTGCCATAACCATGGTATTGTCAAAGAAAGCATCAATGACTGGGCTAAGAGCAAAGAGTTGAGCCAATTTGTCGCTAGCTGAACCTGTCAATTCAAGCTCTTCAATCGCTTTAGCAAGGGCTTTTTCTTGATCATTTTCAAAGAGACTAGCATCGACTGTCACTGAAGCATCTGCTTTTTCTGCCAAGTTGAAGGCACGTGAAAGTGACTCAACAGCTGCCTTGTAACCATCAGTCTTAGCAGCTTCTGAAAGGGCGTCAGCTACTTCAAGCATATCAGCCACGACAAAGTTTGAACCAGCAAGAACAGCGTCTTTGATATCTTTTGGTGTGCGTCCCATCATCTTGTCCACGCGCGCCTTGATGAAGTTGATGACTTCTGCTTGATTGTCATATGAAAGACTATCAAATGAAAGGGCGTAAAGTCTGTCAATCAACTCATCCATTGGGATATGCCAGCCAAAGGCATCCAAGATACGAACAATCCCTTGTGTTGCACGACGAAGCGCATAAGGGTCATTGGAACCTGATGGAATCAAGCCAACTGAGAAGAAGGAAAGGAGGGTATCCAATTTATCTGCTAGCGCAAGGATAGCACCAACCTTAGTCTCTGGAAGGGCTCCATCTGCTGAATCAGGAAGGTAGTGCTCACGGATAGCTGTCGCAACCGCAGCATCTTCACCAGCGAGAAGGGCATATTTTTCACCCATAATCCCTTGCAATTCATCAAACTCTCCGACCATACCAGTCAAGAGGTCAAATTTATAGATTTCAGCTGCACGAGCTACGGCTGCTGTTTCTTCTGCAGTCAAACCAGCTTGCTCAGCCAATGACGCTGCAATAACACCAGCACGCGCCATGTGTTCTGAAAGAGAACCAATTTTTTCATGGAAGGTCACGTTAGCCAATTTAGCAACCAGGTCTTCAATCTTAAGTTTTTGGTCTTCACGCCAGAAGAATTCACCATCTTCAAGACGTGCCACCAAGACTTTTTCATTTCCTCGGATGACATTTTCCAAGTGCTCAGCGTTCCCATTACGTACTGAGATGAAGTTTGGTTTCAGCTTACCGTCAAGGTCACGTACAACAAAGTAACGTTGATGCGTTTCCATTGAGGTCACCAAGACTTCTTCTGGAACGTCCAAATATTTAGTGTCAAAACTTCCCATAAAGGCAGTTGGGTATTCGACCAAGTTCAAGACTTCATTCAAAAGTCCTTCTTCGATTTGAACCTGAACACCTTGTTCTGCTTCGATAGCTTTGATTTGCTCACGAATCATGTTTTCACGTTCTTTGCTATCCGCAATCACGTAAACCGTGCGAAGGTCTTCTTCATAAGAATCCGCATTGGTGATTTCCACTTCGTGTCCAAGGAAACGGTGTCCACGACTCACACGACCTGACTTGATATCCAAGAAATCAAGATCAAGCGCTTCATCACCCAAAAGAACTGTCAATGTGTGAACTGGGCGAATGTATTCAAAGGTGTTGTTAGCCCAGTGCATGCTAACAGGGAAGGTCATTGAAGCAAGCACTTCTGGAATGCCATCCAAGACTTCTTTAGCAGGTTTTCCAGCTTCGTGCTTCGTAACATAAACGTACTCTTCACCTTTGACTTCACGGAATTCGATATCATCAACCGTCAAACCTTTTCCACGGACGAATCCTTGCGCTGCTTTTGAGAAGTTTCCATCTGCATCCAAGGCAATTTTCTTAGAAGGTCCTTTAAAATCTTCGGTCAAATCAGATTGTTGATCCGCCAAACCAATCACACGGACGGCCAAACGACGTGGTGTTGAGAAGGTTTGAATGCTTTCGTATGAAAGACGGTTGTTATCCAAGAAGGCTGCCATTTTCTCACCCAGTTGTTTTTCACTTGGTGTGACAACGTAGGCTGGCAACTCTTCAAGTCCAAGTTCTACTAATAAGTTTTTTGTCATGTTTTTTCTCCGAAAAATATCTTTTTTCCAGTTTGCCTTATGTGATTGGCACGCAAGCAACCGACTTCGTCGTTTCATTGCTAAAATTGGAGCCTAAGGTCTCCAATTTTGCCTGGTATCGTTAGTTTCTCTAACGATACCTTTATCACTGCGGCAACTGGTTCTGTAGGATTACTCTATTAGCCAATCCCATCTAATACTCTTTTTATTCTTCCTCTTCTGCTAGGAGTTTGGCGCGTGTAGCTTCGTCGAGAAGTGGGTAGCCAAGTTTCTTACGTTCTGCGACAAAGGTTTTGGCTACGACACGGGCCAAGTTACGGATGCGGGCAATGTAGCCTGCACGTTCTGTAACAGAGACAGCACCACGTGCATCTAGCAAGTTAAAGGTATGTGAACATTTCAAAACGTAGTCATAGGCTGGGTGAACAAGACCCAATTCCAAAGCACGCCCTGCTTCTTTTTCAAATTTTTCGAAGTTTTCAAGAAGCATATCTTGATCTGAAACTTCAAAGCTGTATTTTGAGTGCTCATATTCTGGTTGAAGGAAGATTTCTCCGTATTTAACGCCTGGAGCCCACTCAATATCGTAAACAGAATCTACTTCTTGGATGTAAGAAGCCAAACGTTCCAATCCGTAAGTGACCTCAGAAGTTACCGGACCAGTTGCCAATCCACCAACTTGTTGGAAGTAGGTGAACTGAGTGATTTCCATACCGTCAAGCCAAACTTCCCAACCAAGACCAGCTGAACCAGTTGATGGGTTTTCCCAGTTATCTTCAACGAAACGAATATCGTGTTCCAAAGGATTAATACCCAATTTTTCCAACGACTCAAGGTAAAGTTCTTGGATGTTTGATGGTGATGGTTTCATCACCACTTGGAATTGGTGGTGTTGGTAAAGACGGTTTGGGTTTTCCCCGTAACGTCCATCTGCTGGACGGCGTGATGGCTCTACATAAGCCGCATTCCATGGCTCAGGACCAATGGCACGAAGGAAGGTATATGGACTCATTGTTCCCGCACCTTTTTCATTATCATAAGCCTGCATGAGCATACAACCCTGGTCATTCCAGTATTGTTGCAAAGTAAGGATGATTTCCTGGAAAGTCAATTTTTTAGACATTATTTACTCCTTTTTCTATAATTTCTTGCGACACGAGTCTGCCCCGTCGATTATACGAGGCAAGACGAGTTAGTACTGCGTCTAGCTCAGGCACCCTAGTGCTGAGCGTGGGGCAGTCCGACTATAAGGAGGTATCTGCCACTGACGCAGTGAAAGGTTAATTTCTTAGGCATTGATACTCCTTAATTTAATATTAAATCCGTGACTTAGAATACAAAAAGAACCGTGTCTCTGCTCCTAAGTCAAACGACCTAGGGGCGTCAGAAACGCGGTTCCACCCTAATTTATTACTTCATTTTATCTGTTTGTCTTCAGCTCTTTGCTGAGAGAAAGCGCCACTTGCCTACTTTGCTCTACTTGGCTCTCACTGTCCCAAGCTCGCTAGAAAAACGCCATAAGCCCTTCTTTCTTGTCAGTATTATAGCAGAAATAGAGAAACTTGTAAAATAAAATCCTAATCCTTCTCACTGATCCCCATTTCCTGACGAACATGGGCATGAGCATCCTCATGGAGAATATCATTATCAATAATTGAGGCTTCTCGAAGTTCTTCGGCCTTTTTCTTGTCTTGATGGGTCAAGTCTTGGTTGGAATCATAAGACTTCTCAACGATAGACAAGAGATGATTTCGAATTTCCTTTTCCTTACAAATTTTGGCTTTTTCGCGGTAGCTAGCCACAACTAGCACGACCAACATCAGCATTCCCAGATAACCGATAATAGGATACATAACCGCTACCAGTTGACGGAAGCCCATGAAGGAAATAGCGAAACCAGCCAGGGCAAATGCAGCCACAAAGAACTTGAAGCGTTTATCACTACCTGCTGAGAAGCGTTTCCCAAGGGCATAGTAGAGACTAAAGACGGTATTAAAAATCAAACCAAAGATGACTAAGGCGTAGAGCGTCGCAAAGATAGGGTTCACTTCCTTAGCAATAGCCAACATGCAAGATTCCTAGAACCATGACACCTATCAGTCCCCAAGCTCCAAAACTAACAAAATACTGTAAGAGGTCCTGTCCTGAAGACACCCCTGCACCAATCATTACACCGACATAGGCCAGGGCAATGCTCCAAATACGTTTTGACATATTACCTCCTGTAAAATATAAAGTATTTCTATTCTACACTACTCTAACACCTTTGTAAAAATCAATTAAAAACAGCACCTTCATAAGAAAGTGCTACTTATTCTCTTATTTTTCCCAACCTTTTTGCCCATCAACATATGTTGCCTGTAAGTCCAAGGAATCATCTAGTACGATAAAATCAGCTGGTAAACCTGCTTTTAGACTTCCGCAAGTCTTTTCAAGTCCAACCGATTTAGCTGGAACACTAGTTGCCATTTGTAGAGCTTGAGCAACCGTCACAAGCCCCCAGTCAACCACGTGTTTGACACCGTCTTTAAGTTGTAGGATAGATCCAGCTAGGTTACCACCTTCTTTGAGGCGGGCAGTACCATTTTCGACGATGACAGGAAGTTCACCCAGCATATAGTCGCCATCCGGACGTCCTCCCGCTGACATACAGTCTGTAATAAGGGCAACTCCTCGAGGTGTCTTTTGCTTGATAAGAACCTTACAAGCTGCAGGGACCGCGTGATGCCCATCAGCGATCAACTCACCAATCGTTTCTGGACTATCGAAGGCTGCCCCAACCATACCAGGCTCACGATGTGTAAAACCACGCATTCCGTTGTAGACGTGAACCCAAACGGATGCCCCAGCTTCCACTGCTGCCATGGCTTCTTCATATGTGGCATTGGAATGACCTAGAGCAATAGTTACGCCTTGCTTGGTTGCTTCTTGGATAAATTCAGCTACTCCCTCACGTTCAGGAGCAAGAGCCAATTTAATCAATTTTCCTTGAGCTGCCTCCTGCCATGCCTTCAATTGTTCCACACTTGGATTGCCCATGTATTTAGGATTTTGAGCTCCCTTATAGGTTTCAGTAAAATAAGGTCCTTCAAAGAAGAGCCCTTGAATTTTGGCACCAGTTTCCTTACCAACCGTATTAGCTGTTGTTTGGCAAATAGCTTTTAACTCTTCAAATGGCGCTGTTAGAGCTGTCGGTAAGAAAGAGGTCACACCTGCTGAAAGTAAGGCTTGACTCATACCTAGAAGACTTTCCTCAGAATTATCCATGACATCATAACCCGCAAATCCATGAATATGAGTATCTACAAGACCCGGAGCAATCTGATAATTACTGTAATCCAGTACTTCTGCACCTTCTGGTACCTTTTCTGTCCAGTCACCGAAATGACCATCCACAACCTCTAGGTAGCCACCTTCCTTGATTTTATTCTCAAAGTAAAAACGTTTGGCTGAAATATAATAGGTCATAGGACCACCTCTCATCATTTTTCTATATTCTTAATACGCTTTCATTATATCAAAAAAGCCGAGAATTTTTCTCGGCTTTCTCTATTAAATCACACCCTCTGTAACCTTTTCAACAAGATTAATCGCATGGTCTGCGATACGTGTGTAATGTGAGAGGTAATCAACATAGTTGATACCTGCTTGCGCAGTACATTCACCATTGTTAAGACGTTTGGTATGTATTTTACGCAATTGTTTTTCAAGTTTTTCCAACTCTTCATGACGAAGGATGACTTGACCTGCAAGTACCTTGTCATCATCTACAACCACACGAATACTATCAAGGGCGATGCGGTGAGTACGGTTGTAAACATCCGCAAGCTCAGCCTTGGCAGTATCAGAGAATTCAATTCCCTTACTATGAATGTGTTGTGAAAGGTTAGCACTTGCAAGGGCAAGGTCACCCATACGCTCCAAGTCACGAACAGAATCAAGCACACTTGCCAAAACTTCATTCTCGGAAACGCTAAGAGATTCGTTAGAGATGTCAATCAAGTAAGTTGTCAACTCTTCGTCAATACTATTAACAGCTGTTTCATACTTCTCAACCTTATCATAGTATTTCTCATCTCCCTTAGCAAAGAAAGCGTATGAAGCTTCCAAAGACTGGATGGCGTATGACGCCAAGTGCACCAATTCTTTCTTGGCATTACCAAGGGCGATAGCTGGTGCCTGTGTGATAAGCAAACGGTCCAAGTAAAGTGCTTCGTACTTGTTAATTTCGTCCTCACCAGGAATAATCTTAGTTACAAGGTAAGCTAGAACTCCGATGAATGGGAATTGAACGATAGTATTTGCAATGTTAAAAGTACCGTGAGCAAAGGCGATGGTCATCTCAGGTGTCAATCCAAGCACAGACTTAAACCATTGAATCAAGGCTGTGAATGGTACCAAAAGAATCAAACACAAGACCGTCCCAATAACATTGAACAGGACGTGAGCCCCTGCCACACGTTTAGCCGCAATGTTCGAACCAAGAGCTGCTAGTACCGCTGTGATTGTTGTTCCGATATTATCCCCAAAGAGGATTGGAAGGGCACCTTGCAGATCAAGCAAACCACCTGAGTAGAGACTCTGAAGAATACCGATGGTCGCTGCTGACGACTGAATCAACATGGTCAAGCCAGCACCGATGATAACCCCCATGACTGGGCGATCACCCAAGGTTGCCAAGTAGTCCTTAAAGGCTGTAACTGACTTCAAAGGTTCTACCGCATCTCCCATAAGGTTAAGGGCAAAGAAAATCCCCCCAACACCAAACAAGATACGTCCTAGATTATTGAGCTTCTTATTGCTTGTAAAGAAGAGAAGCGCAGCCCCCAGGAAAATCACTGGAAGGGCATAGTCACCAAGCTTGAAACCAATCATGAAGGAAGTTACGGTTGTACCGATGTTTGCCCCCATGACAATACCAATAGCCTGACGAAGACTCAAAAGCCCTGCCGAAACCAGACCGACGACAATAACGGTAACCCCTGAACTCGATTGAATCAAGGCCGTCATGACAATACCAATCAAAACCCCTAAAAACGGGTTGCTGGTATACTTATCGATGTAAAAGCGCAACTTATCTCCGGCTGCTTGTTGAAGACCATCTCCCATATACTTGATACTAAAGAGGAAAAGCCCCAAACCACCGAGGAAAGAAAACGCAATATCTTGCCAATTTACTGACACATTTTTGTCCTCATTATTTAAAAATTTTCGGTTAAACCGACCTTTCTATTGTATCGATTTATTAGGGAATAGACAAGGCTTTTTCCACAAAATAATAGAAAGATCAGAAGAAATTCTGACCTTTCTAGATATCTTATTTAATCCACTTGAACATAACGGCGAACACCACTATAGCTGATGTAAGAAATCCAACTATGACCGTCTTGAGTAACCTTCATATCAAAGTTAATCTTATCGCCTGCTTCTAAGTAAAATTCAACTGGAGCTGTATCACTAGGAGTATTTTTGACAGCTGTACGTTTGGTAAGCGTGTAGCTGCCAGATTCTGCAATACCACCATCAATTGGAAGTTGATTGTCAGTAACAGTCACGTCTTTAGGTAGTGTCACATTATCTGATTCTTTAAAGTAGACCTTTGTTCCATCAGTACTGGTTACTTGAATGGTATCTTGTTCATAGCTAGGACCAGAAATAGCTGCTTTTTTAGAGACAAAGCTAATATCTCCAACAATACCAGAAGTGTCCCCTCTATCTCTTGAGAGGGTGGCATCATACTTACCTGAGCTCTCTTGATAATTATCTTTCGGGTGCACATAATTGTGAACTGTCGCTTGACCTTGGGCAGTGATATCTCCTACTAGGCTAGTGTTGTTAAAGACCAGACGACTGCCATCACTGGACTTCCAAGTACCAGCAATACTATCAAACTGACCACGCGCTACAGCACTCACATCCATATCCACGGTGGTTACTTGCATATCCGTTTTAGCTTGAGCTTGACTGCTAGATTGACTACTTGAAGCTTGACTATCACTTGAGCTCTTTGGCGCTTGAGATTGACTGGCTGAAGATTGGCTCTCGTTTGATGATTTAGGTGCTTGGGACTGGCTACTTGAGGGAACTGATGAACTCTTTGAAGATGATGACTGAGCCTGACTACTACTCGAACTTGGGGCAGAAGCCTTTTGACTACTTTGCGTGCTTGAAGACTCCGTCTTTGCACCCGAAGATTCCTTGGCCTTAGCACTAGACTTGCTAGTCTTACCGCTATCTTTACTGGATGTTTTAGCCTTACTTGATGAGGTCACCTGGCTGCTCTTAGGCGTCTTATCTGCTGAACTCGATTCCTTATGGCTGGAACAGGCCGTCAGCAAAGCCATTGAGGAAAGGGTAACCATGGAAAGCACGATTACTTGAGAAAATTTGTTTTTCATAATTATTTCCTCATTTCTAGTCTATCGTAAAAGTAAAGACAGGACCTATGTCACAAGGGAACATTGGGTTCTCTCTACTTTTAAGGGAATAATCTTTTCTACACTTTTATTATATCATTTTCTAATGTAAACGCTAATATATTAGGATTGTAAATTCTAAAAAAGAGATGAAAATCTCTTGAATCCTTGTGATATAATGGAGACAATAATTGAAAGTTATATCATGACAATCTATCTTCTAGCACAAGTATTCTCAGCCATCGGAGCTCTCTGTGTCGCTATTTCCTCTTTTGTAAAATCAAAACATAAAATGCTCGTCTGGCAAATTACCGACTACATTTTTACTGCTATTGCCAACCTCTTATTGGGTGGCTATACCGGTGCTTTAACCATTAGTATTTCCATCATACGTAATAGCTTGATGGTCAAAAAGAAGATGACCAAGACTATCTTGACCATCCTCATCGTTATTCAAATCATTGTAGGAACCTATCTCAATCAACTTGGACTTATTGGCTATCTGCCAATCATCTCTTCAGTCTCTTATAGTTTAGCCATTGCCATCACACGAAACCTTCAGTGGCTTCGCTGGGTCATTATTGAAAATATGTTACTCTGGCTGATTTACGATTTGACCATTCAGGCCTACCCCGCTGCCATAACTGATATTACCATCACACTAACCACTCTCATTGCCATTATCCAAAATCGAAAAACCTTTAGCAGATAGAAGCTAAAGGTCTTTTTCTTATAAAGCCCAAGTACGAATAGCGTGAGCTACGCCTGCCTCGTCATTTGTCAAGGTCACATACTTACACAACTCTTTAATGTCGTCACTAGCATTACCCATGGCAACACTTTGACCGACGAATTGAAGCATTTCAAGGTCATTAGCAGCATCACCCAGAGCCATGATTTGATCTGGAGCAATTCCAAGTTTTTCCGCTAAATGCTTAAGTCCGCTGGCCTTAGTTGCCCCCTGTGGCATGATTTCAAAGATATATTCTTGGCTACGAACTGTGCTATAGCTCTGATCAAGTCTGTCTTGCACAGCATTTTGGAAGGCATCCAAAGGTTCAGAATCAGCCATATACATGGCTTGGAAAATCACTTGACCTTCCGCAAAGATTTCTTCCAAACTCCTAGCTTTTGCTTCTGTGAAAACAGTCCCAGCATCATATGCTACTAGCTCAGGCACCTCATCGCCCACAACATAGTAAGTTTTTTCACCAGTAAAGGTTAGAGCCACCTCTGGGAAGTCTTCGCAAGCCTGCAAGAGTTCTTCCATCTCGGAGCGAGATAAACTTTCATATTGAAGCAACTTCCAATTTTTTGTCTCATAAGTTGAACAGCCATTATTCATGATAATGTACTCTTCTTCACTCAGTCCTAATTTCTCAAAATGCGGAAGAATGCCTGAACGTGGGCGTCCTGTACAAAGGACAATTTTGATACCTGCCGCAGCTGCTTCTTGAATAGCTTTAATATTCTCTGCAGGAATCTCTTTTTGGCTATCTAAGAGTGTTCCGTCCATATCTATTGCAATGAGTTTCACTTTGTTCTGATTCATTTTACTCTCCTTCGACCCTAATAAGTGTCATAAATGGTTAACTGATATTGTTCAATGATGCTGTTTAATTTGTCTCCGTAGGTTGTGTCCGTAGCGTAGACCCCTGTTAGGGCAGCTGTCGCATCCTTATAATTCTTAGTATTGGAACGGTGCACCCCTACATAGTAGCTTCCCTCAAGGAAATCCACATAGTCCTGTAAAGAATTTTCCACAGAACCATAAGAACGAAAAGCCGCATCAATATAGTAAGGATTGCCCTTACCATCATCCTCCCAGGTCGGTAGGGTCACACTTTGACCATTGTAATCCCCCTTAATCCCAAAGAAGTTATAGGACGGCTTCTGACTCAAAGTAGATTGTCCAGAGTCAGATTCCAAGATGGCCTGAGCAATCATGACAGATGCATAAAGATCGTTTCTAGCCGCCAAATAGCGGGACGTCTCGCCAATCTCGGCAATAAAAGCAACCGTCGTCTCATCCGTAGATGTCATGTTCTTTTCCATGGTCAACCTTGGAAAATTTAAACTAGCTAGGAGTCCCAATAAGGCAAATAGGCCAATAAAAATCAGACTCCACTTCTGGAAAAATTTAGGAAAGAGCAAGAAAGACTTCTTTTTCTTTTTAGTTTTCTTAGGTCTAGCTTTCGACTTGCTTTTCTTTTTTCCTTTTGCCAATTGGTCACCCCCTCAATCATACTAACTTCTCTAAGTATATCAAAATTCACTAAAAAAGACCCAAACCAACCGGTTTAAGCCTCCATTATATTAAATGGCGTCTCCACCACGTTCACCAGTACGAATACGGATAACATCATCAATAGGAACGATAAAAATCTTCCCATCACCAACTTCTCCTGTCGCCACGGCACTACGAATAGCATCAACAACTTCGTCAACTGCCATATCTTTGACTACAATTTCAACCTTAACCTTAGCTAATAAGGTAGGAACAATGCGCTGTCCACGAACAAACTCTGCAAAGCCACGTTGATTACCATAACCTAGAACTTGACTCACAGTCATTCCCTTAGCCAGACCACTACCAGTTAAGGCATTTTTCAAATCTTCTAATTTATCCGAACGAATAATCGCTTCTACTTTTTTCATCTGTATTCTCCTACGAATCTAAGCCCATAAAGGTTGGATAGGCTGTTTCCTTGTGTTCACAGTCATCGAGACCAATAGCTTCATCACGGTCACTAACACGTAAAGGCATATAATGAGCAATTACTTTAATAATACCATAGGTCACAAGAGCAGACCAAATAGCTGTAAAAATAATAGCCAAAAATGTCACAATAAACAGATGCGTCTTTCCATAAATCAAGCCAATATTGGTCTTATCTAGGGCTAAATCTGGTGTCGTAAAAATCGCAGTGGCAAAACCTCCAAAGATACCTCCAACACCATGGCAACCAAAAGCGTCCAAAGCATCATCATAGGCAAAACGTTTCTTCAAGACTGAAATAGCATAGAAACAAATCGGACTAACCATAAGACCAATTAGAATAGCACTCCAAATTGAAACAAAACCAGCTCCAGGTGTAATTGCAACTAGACCTGCTACCAAACCGGTTGAACCACCAACCAAGGATGGATGTCCTGTGACATATTTTTCAATTGCCAACCATGAAAACATGGCTGCAGCAGCTGACACATGAGTGGTTACTAGCGCGTGAACTGCCAAACCATTAGCAGCCAAGGCTGATCCTGCATTAAAGCCAAACCAACCAAACCATAAGAGACCCGCTCCCAATAGGACAAATGGAACATTATGAGGACGGTGTTCTAAAATGGCAAAATCACGACGTTTACCAACAACGATTGCCAGAACCAAGGCCGATACACCAGAGGTAATATGAACCACATCACCACCTGCAAAGTCAATCGTCCCCCATTTAGCAAGAAAGCCTTCGTCCCAAACCATATGCGCAAAAGGATAATAAACCAAAAGTAACCAAAAGACTACGAAAATAGCCAAGGGGGTAAAGCGCATCCGTCCTACAACCGAACCAGTCAAAATCGCTACACAAATAATAGAAAACATCATCTGAAATGCAGCAAACAGCATATCAGGAATGGTTAGACCACGACTTGAGGCAGCTTCAGACACGCCATTTAAAAAAAGATGACTGAAATTCCCAAAGAAACGACCATGTCCACCAAAGGATAAAGAATAACCAGCAATAACCCACAAAAGCGAGGCAATCGCTAAGGGAAGAACAGACATCATCATGGTATTGATAACATTCTTACGACGTCCAAGCCCACCATAGAAGAAGGCCAGGGCCGGTGTCATCAAACAAACCATGGCTGAACAAATCAATATAAAGGCACTGCTACCTGTATCCATGAAACCACTCCAATTCACAAATTATTTCATGTCAGATAATATAACACAAAAACATGAGATAAACAAGTATATTTACGGAATTTTTTGATAATTCTTTCTTTTCTGACATCTTATGTCGCCACAAAAAAAGAGCCCCTTAAACCCCATGAAAAAGGTTATAAAGCTCTTGTCTGTTTATTTTTCGCTCTTTAGCAACGGTTTTTATAGCCTGATTAGGTTTCATGCCAGAAGCAATTAAAACTTCAACAGCCTCCACTGGCATAACATCTGATGTTAGATTTTCTTCCCTATCATTTTCAGAAGCTCCGGCCACAATCAGTAAACATTCTCCCTTGAGAGGATTAGAGGCAATATAATCCAAAATTTCTGAGATGGAGCCTCGCTGGTACTCTTCGTAAAGTTTGGTTAATTCTCGAACCAGAGTTACCTGACGGTTGCCATAGACCTCTTGCATATTTTCAAGGGTATCAGCTACACGGTAAGGTGACTCATAAAAGATCTGTGTCTCTGGATAAGACAGCTTTTCCTTGAAAAAGTCAATCTGCTGGCCTTTTTTTCGAGGTAGAAAACCATAAAAAATATGAGGTTGCGGTGCTAAACCACTGGCAATCAAGGCTGTAATCCCAGCTGATGCTCCCGGTAAGGCCACCACAGGAATATCCTCCGCAATGGCAGCTTTGACCAAATCATGACCAGGGTCCGAAATGGAAGGCATACCTGCATCAGAAACCTGAGCTAAAGAAAGACCTGATTTCAAGCGCTCCAGTAAATCTGGAATTTTCTCATAGGCATTGTGCTCATGAAAAGAATACTGCTTGGTTTCAATCTCAAAATGCTTGAGAAGTAACCCCGTATTGCGCGTATCCTCCGCACAAATAAGATCTACCTCTTTCAGGATTTGAACACTGCGGAAAGTCATATCCTGCAAATTCCCAATAGGTGTGGGAACTAGGTAGAGGGTACCGTAGTTAGACTGCCCCTTAAAACTCTTTTGAACCTGCATGCTTAATCTCCGTACAACAATTCTGCACAGAAGCCACAAGCCTCATTATTATCACGACGTTGACCATAAAAATCTGGACAAATATGGAATCCATCATCATAAATGGCTTCGAGATTCACCTTGCCATGAGACATCTTAGTTCCTGTCTCCTCTTGAACCACTTGACTCAAGTGTTCACGCAACTTGTCGTTTTCCAACTTAAGGGCTGTATTCTCATCAAGAATCCCTGAGAAGTTCGCCTTAATTGCTTCTACTTCTGCCAACATTGACATCAAATTTTGTGATAATTCTTCGAACTTATCATACAATTCACGCTTTTCCATTTAGCTGAACTTCCTCCACTCCATAAATTAGGGGCGCACGCCCTTTTTCAAACACAACCTTAATAGTCCCTGCGATCACATCAATGGCAACAACTTGACCCATGCCATCCTTGGTTTCAATTTCATCACCCAAGTCAGGATAACTAGCCTTGCTTTCTCTGTAAAAATCATCTTCATAACTGAGACAGCACATGAGTCGGCCACAGACACCGTTCATCTTACCAGAATTCAAGGACAAACTCTGATTTTTAGCCATCTTAATCGACACCGGTGGAAATTCACCCAAAAAGCTAGAACAACAAAGTGCACGTCCACAAGGTCCTAAACCACCATAAATCTTTGATTCCTCACGACTTGAAATTTGACGCAACTCAATGCGTGTCTTAAAGTAAGATGCCAAATCTTTGAGCAACTGACGAAAATCTACCCGTTTTTCAGCTACAAAACTGATTAACACATAAGAGTTATTTAGCGGAAAGACAATATCAACCACCTTCATATCTAGCTGATTTTGAGCAATTAAATCAGCCACTACTCCCATACTCTTTTCAGCCTTCAAAAGATTTTCCTCATATCTAGCAAAATCTTTCTCTCCTGCCAATCCTTCAACCCGATTCAAATCCGCAGGCAAACTAAGCTCAGGAAAATCTGTGTTTTCCATGACAACCTGAGCTAGGCGTTTATCTTTTTTCTCCAAAACGACCACAAAGTCATCTTTGGCATAATTTCTATCAGGTACAACATATTCTATTGTACCAGTTTCTTCAAATTTTATTCCAATGACTTCAGTCATGATAACACCATATACTCCATCGCATTTTGAAAACTGACATTAGCTAGCCACATTTTTCGTGCCTCATATACTAAGTCTAGCCATCGTCTTGCTTGTGGATTTTGTATATCCTTCCCCAATTGATAAGTTAAAAAAGCCCAGACCATCTCTTGTTCCGACTTTTCACTACACTGGACAGCCAGTTTTGCAACATCCAGATAAAGCAGGTCCTGATTAGCCAGCAGAGACTGTGAAAAACGCTCCACTGTATTGACCAAATCGAGAACCTTATTATCCTTAGCTAGCTCCAAAGCCTGTGCTTCATCCTTAGCAAAATCTGCCAAGACCTTAGCTTGTGTTAATAACAAGCCTTCCTTCTGCAGCAAGTCTTCCAGATAAACTCTGTTCTTAGGAAAATAAAAGAGTTGAGCTCGGCTTTTTATCGTCGGTAAAATACGACTATCATCAGCTGTCAAAAGAAAAATATAAATCTGACTTTGAGGTTCTTCAATAAACTTTAATAGACTATTAGCAGCATTAACGTGCATCTTATCTGCATCACGAATGATAAAAACCTGAGCCTGCCCCTCAAAACTCGATTGGCTAAACTCTCTAGTCAACTGACGAATCGTGTCCGTCTTAATAATCTGTCCTTGTGGCTCTACTAATTTAACATCAGAAAAGTCCCCCTGTGCAATCAAGCGACAGGGACGACAGTGGCCACAAGGTAGACCATCCTCAGGAGTCACACAAAACCGACTCTGTGCTAGCCAAATAGCCATGTCGAGACTTCCAAAATCACCCGAAAACAAATAAGCATGACTCAAACGATTTTCCCTGATAATTTGTGAAAACTCTTCAAATAGTTTGCTTTGACTTTCAGCTAACTTCATCTTGCTCCTTATAAATAGCCTTTAATTACATTCCAAGCTTGCTCTACAACATCCTCAAAAGCCTGTGAGGCATCGATTAACTTGATACGTTCTGGTTCAGCCTGTGCCAAATCTAAATAACCTTGACGTACACGCTGATGTAGGTCAAGCTTCTCTAAATCCAACCGATTAACTTCACGTTCACCGCTAGCTGCAATGCGGGCCAAACCAGTCTCAGAATCCACATCAAACAATAGGGTCACATCAGGTTTATACCCATCAGTCGCATAGGCATTTAACCAGGCAATCTCATCCTGATTCAAGCCACGGCCAGTACCTTGATAAGCAACTGATGAATCAATAAAACGATCCATGATGACCATATTGCCTTTTTCAAGCTCTGGCAAGACCTTCTCAACCAAATGTTGACGGCGAGCCGCAATATAGAGCAAGAGCTCTGTCTTAGCATCCATAGCCGTATTATCTACATCCAGAATAACCTCACGGATTTGCTCTGCAATAGCTACTCCGCCTGGTTCACGTGTCGTCACGACTTTGGCTGGGTAGGCTTCTCTAAGACGAGGTAAAAGCGCCTCCAAAACTGTGGTCTTTCCAGCACCGTCCGGCCCTTCGATTGAGATTAATAACCCTTTTGACATGATACTTCCTTTTGATTTTTTTCATCTTCTATTTTATCAAATTTTAGCTTAAATGAACAATCAAGGACAAAAGAAAACAGAGGTTTCTAAAAACCCCTTTTTCTATCTGAATACTTCTGACCATGCCGATTGCAGGTTTCGAACCTGTGACCTACGCGTTACGAGTGCGTTGCTCTACCAACTGAGCTAAATCGGCTGACACAGTCATTCTAACACTATGCCCTAAAAAGTCAAGTTCTGTATGAAATTTACAAGAAAAAAGAACTTGGACTAGCCAAGCTCTTTCCTTTCTTACAATGATTTGTAAAGTTGACTTGCATTTTCAACAGTGAAACCATATTCCTTAAAGATACGGTCACCAGGTGCTGATGCACCCCAAGTATCAATAGTAAGTGTTTTACCTGCAAGACCAACATATTTGCCCCAACCAAAGCTAGTTCCGGCTTCAATAGCCAAACGTTTTGTAACAGCTGCTGGAAGAACTTCTTCTTTGTAAGCAGCATCTTGTTCATCAAAGAGATTTTGTGATGGCATTGAAACAACACGAACATGCACACCTTCTGCTTCAAGAGCAGCTTGCGTATCAAGCGCCAATTTCACTTCTGAACCAGTCGCAATGATAATACCATCAAGATCACCTTTAGCTTCTGAGATGATGTAAGCCCCTTTATTGACACCAGCTTCAGCATTTTCAGCTGTACCGTCAAGGACTGGCAAGTTTTGACGTGTCAAAACTAGCATTGTTGGACGTTCAGTCTCAGCCAAGGCACGTTTCCAAGCAGCATTAGTTTCATTACCATCTGCAGGACGGATAACGTTAAGGTTAGGCATTGAACGCACACTTGCCAATTGTTCGATTGGTTCGTGAGTAGGTCCATCTTCACCAACTGCTACTGAGTCGTGCGTCATAACATAAGTTACTGGTAAGTTTTGAAGTGCTGCCATACGTACTGCTGGAAGCAAGTAGTTTGAGAAGACAAAGAAAGTACCACCATAAACACGAGTACCACCATGAAGGGCAATACCATTCATTGCTGCAGCCATAGCAAACTCACGTACACCGAACCAAATATTACGTCCAGCATAGTTATCTGCTTGGAAATCAGACTCAGCCTTAACCATAGTATTGTTAGAAGCTGAAAGGTCTGCCGAACCTCCCCAGAATGAAGGAACTTGTTCAGAAATCTGTTGGATAGCTTGTTGGCTTGACACACGGCTAGCTACTGCTGAACCCACTTCATGAGCCTTCAAGTCAACGTGTACAGGTTCATTCGCAAAGGCAGCCTTGTATTCAGCAGCCAACTCTGGGTAAGCAGCTTCATATTCTGCAAATTTAGTTTGCCAAGCATTTTCAGCAGCTTCACCACGGAATTTAATACCAACTTCAAAACGACGAGCAACTTCATCTGGAACTGTAAATGCCGGTGCATCGTAACCGTAAACACTTTTTGCGTGATCAATGCCGTCTTGACCAATTGGAGCACCGTGGACAGCTGATGTTCCTTGTCCTTCAGCTCCGTAACCAATGATTGTCTTAACTTCGATAATAGATGGTTTATCTGTCTCAGCTTTAGCTTCTTCGATAGCTTTAGCAATAGCTTCCAAATCATTACCATCTTTAACAAGGATGTGTTGCCAACCATAAGCTTCAAACTTAGCCTTAACATCCTCAGTGAAAGCCATTGATGTTGGTCCATCAAGCGAAATATCGTTTGAATCGTAAAGAAGAACCAATTTACCAAGTTTAAGATGACCAGCAAGACTAGCAGCTTCTTGAGAAACACCTTCCATCAAACAACCATCTCCATGGAGGGCATAAGTATAATGGTCAACAATATCAAAACCAGGTTTGTTAAATTTAGCAGCCAAATGTGCTTCAGCCATTGCCATACCTACTGCATTAGCAATTCCTTGACCAAGAGGACCTGATGTTGCTTCAACACCATCAGTATGATCAACTTCAGGGTGACCCGGAGTCTTAGAACCCCATTGACGGAAGTTCTTCAAATCATCCATTGATACATCATAGCCTGAAAGGTGCAAGAGACTATAAAGCAAAGCAGAACCATGACCTGCAGAAAGAACAAAACGGTCACGGTTTGTCCAGTTACGGCTAGTCTTTGGATTAACATTCATCACATGGTTCCAAAGTACATATGCCATTGGCGCTGCACCCATAGGAAGACCTGGGTGTCCAGAATTCGCGGCTTGAATGGCCTCGATCGAAAGCGAACGAATAGTGCTGACCGCCATTTGGTCAATTGCATCAAAAGTCATGATTTCTAATTCTCCTCTTCTTGGAAAAATGCGGAGCATACAGACTATCAGTGCCTGCGCTCTAGTTATACTACTCTCATTATAGCATATTATCTGCCTCTTGGGACAACCCAATTGTACTTGCCTAGGCTCAAAGTTTTAAAAAATCCAAACAAAAAGATAGGGCTTACAAAATAGGAGTTTTTGTTCTACATTTAAGCACCTTTGCTCCCCAAAACAGGATAAGAGAAACCTGGCTTTTTTTAGAAAAACACTTAAGACAAACAAGAAAAAAGCCGAGGGAAACCTCGACTTTATCTAAAATTATTTAACGAAGTCAAGCAATGCCAAGAAGCTTTCAGCTTCAAGTGATGCACCACCTACAAGAGCTCCGTCAACGTCTGGACAAGCCATGTATTCAGCAACGTTTTCAGGTTTAACTGATCCACCGTATTGAACACGTACTTTGTCGGCAACTTCTTGACCAAAGTCAGCAGCTACAACGTCACGAACAACTTTACACATTTTTTGTGCGTCGTCTTGTGAAGCTGATTTACCAGTACCGATAGCCCAGATTGGTTCGTAGGCGATTACTGTTGAAGCTACTTGTTCTGCAGTCAATCCAGCAAGAGCAGCTGAAACTTGAGCACCTACGAATTCTGCTGCTTTACCAGCTTCGTAAGTTTCAAGTGATTCACCACAACAGATGATTGGAAGCATACCATTAGCAAAGATTGCTTTAGCTTTTTTGTTGATGTCTTCATCAGTTTCGTGGAAGTAGTCACGACGTTCTGAGTGACCGATAACAACGTAGTCAGTACCGATTTCTTTCAAAACTTGTGGGCTAGTTTCACCAGTGAAGGCACCAGCATTTTCAAAGTAAGTGTTTTGTGCAGCAACTTTAAGGTCTGAACCTTTAGCAGCAGCAAGTACAGCAGTCAAGTCAACTGCAGGAGCTGCGATACCAGCTTCAACAAGATCTGATGAAGGAAGTTTTGATGCTACAGCTTCAACGAATGCTTTTGCTTCTTCTGGATTTTTGTTCATTTTCCAGTTACCAGCGATAAATGGTTTACGTGACATTTCACATACCTCTTCTTTTATTTATTTACTCGTTTATTTTATCACAAATCCCTTACTATTACTAGGATTTTAGGAAAATTCCGAAAACTCAGCCTGCTTTATGTGTATTTATCACTATCAAAACTTAGATTAAGCATCTAAAACACGTCAAAAATATAATATTACGAGTATTTTTAAACGCCAAAAAGAGCCGAGTAAACTCGACCCTCTCAATTATTGTCTGACGAATAATTGTATTGGGAACTTAATATTAATTAAGCTTCGATTTCAGATACGATACCTGAACCAACAGTACGTCCACCTTCACGGATAGAGAATGTTGTACCTTGTTCAACGGCGATTGGGTGGATCAACTCAACGTCGATAGTCACGTTATCACCAGGCATAACCATTTCAGTACCTGCAGGAAGTTCGATTGAACCTGTTACGTCAGTTGTACGGAAGTAGAACTGTGGACGGTAGTTGTTGAAGAATGGAGTGTGACGTCCACCTTCTTCTTTAGAAAGGATGTAAACTTCACCTTTGAATTTAGTGTGTGGGTTGATTGAACCAGGTGCAGCCAATACTTGACCACGTTCGATTTCATCACGTTGGATACCACGAAGAAGAACACCGACGTTATCTCCGGCAATACCTTCGTCAAGTTGTTTACGGAACATTTCAACACCAGTAACAACTGCTTTTTGGATGTCTTCTTTAAGACCAACGATTTCAACTTCGTCATTGACACGAACAACACCACGGTCGATACGTCCTGAAGCAACAGTACCACGACCAGTGATTGAGAATACGTCTTCGACTGGAAGCAACAATGGTTTGTCAGTGTCACGTTCTGGTTCTGGAATGTATTCGTCAACAGTGTTCATCAAGTCCATGATGATGTCTTCGTATTTAGAATCACCTTCAAGAGCTTTAAGAGCTGAACCTTGGATAACTGGAATGTCATCACCTGGGAAATCGTATTCTGAAAGAAGGTCACGGATTTCCATTTCAACCAATTCAAGCAATTCTTCATCGTCAACCAAGTCAACTTTGTTCATGAAGACGATAAGGTGTTTAACACCAACCTGACGTGAAAGAAGGATGTGCTCACGAGTTTGTGGCATTGGTCCGTCAGTAGATGCTACTACAAGGATCGCACCGTCCATTTGAGCGGCACCAGTGATCATGTTTTTAACGTAGTCCGCGTGTCCTGGCGCATCGATGTGAGCGTAGTGACGTTTTTCAGTTTCGTACTCAACGTGTGCAGTGTTGATTGTGATACCGCGTTCACGTTCTTCTGGAGCAGCGTCGATTGAAGCGTAGTCTTTTGGTGTGTTAACTGCGCTAGGGAGACGACGAGCCAATACAGTTGTGATAGCAGCTGTCAAAGTAGTTTTACCGTGGTCAACGTGTCCGATTGTACCAATGTTAACGTGTGGTTTACTACGATCGTATTTTTCTTTTGCCATTTAGGAAAAGCCTCCAATAAAATATATTTTATAGATAGACAGTAGGCAATACAGTCTAACTTTACTCTACTATTCTATCAAAATGTCATAGAATTGCAAGTATTTTATATAGTTTTCAATTTTTCTTTAGAGTAATCACAAATATTTCTTTCAGTAATTCTATTTCTACTACTTCTACAAGCTTTTAGTATTACCTTTACTAATGCAAAACGCTATCAAGTAAAAAAAGAAGCCGTATTAACGACTTCTTCTTAAAGGTACAATTTTTTCATCTTGACTTTCTAATTCTTGAGTCTGAGACAATTCTTCCTCAATAGCTTGAACAATATTATCACGCTTTTCATTAGCAGCGATGTTCAAGACAAAGGCTATCCCAACTGAAGTTACCAAAAGCGAGTTACCACCTTGCGAAAGGAAAGGGAAGGTAACCCCTGTTGATGGAATCAATCCTGAGATTCCTCCGATATTAACAAAGACCTGCATAAGCATGAGAGCCCCTACACCAAGCGCCATCATAGAGTTAAATGGATTTCTAGCCTTAACTCCCACAATCATAATACGAAGAATGAGGAAAAAGAGAAGGGCCAGAATCAAGCCAGCTCCGATAAGACCTAACTCTTCAATTACAATCGAAAACACAAAGTCTGTTGTAGCTTCTGGGAGATAGCCAGTTTTCTCAATCGAATTTCCAAGCCCGAGACCAAACCATCCTCCATTACTCATAGCATAGTATGAATGAGATAGCTGAAGACCAGATCCTGTCAAATCCTTGAACGGATTAAAATATGCTGCGAAACGCTTGGCAACATATCCAAAGATAGGTACCTTAGCCATGGTTTGAACCCCAACCAAGGCAATTAAACCAAGG
Organism: Streptococcus sp. SR4; assembly: GCF_000517725.1. Taxonomy (NCBI): domain Bacteria; kingdom Bacillati; phylum Bacillota; class Bacilli; order Lactobacillales; family Streptococcaceae; genus Streptococcus; species Streptococcus sp. SR4. The sequence continues at coordinate 54,468 of NZ_AZYW01000060.1, forward strand.
AAGGCTGACGAAATCCCTACAATACTGGCAAACAAGGCCGTAAACCAACGGTAGCCAACACCAGAAATTGAAAACATAACTACCGTAGTCAATACAATAATAGCCGCATTACCCAAGTCAGGCTGGATAGCAACCAAACCAATCATAACGAGCAAATAAACGCGCCAGTCATTCAGTTCCTTACCATTCCTTGGAATCCATCTATTCTTCGTCAAGGCTTGGTAGTCATAACGTTCTATAGCAGACTGTTTTTTTGAAAAAGTGTGTGCCAAGAACCAGACAACAATGATCTTAAGGTACTCCGCTGGTTGGAAAGACAAGGGTCCAAGCACAATCCAACCATTGGCTCCATTGATTTCCCTAGTGAAAAATTTGGCAATGACCAAAAGTAAAATCTCAAAGGCAATAACAACACCCAAAAGCTTATCTTTCCTGAGAAAGTTCAACTTCAGTCGGTAGATGAAAAAAATAGAGAACAAGGATACCAACCAAAAGGCTCCTTGGTTCACAACAGATGCGAAGGGATTGGCACCTAAGGCTACTAAACGAGCACTCGTTGTTGAATACACTACTATTAAACCAACTACGGATAAGATTAAATAAGGTATCAAGATGGTGTAATCTAAAAGATGCTTCTTTTCAATTTTCATATCTTTAAAAAACTCATACTTTCTATTACGTTACTCTACATTTTCTCTAAAAATATAAAGCTAACAGCTTATATTATAACACTTTGATACCTTAAACTAAAGTAAAAGCTAAATTAACCGTTTTCAAGACTGGAAATCTAATTTTTTATCTTACCTTCAGATAGGTTTTAAAATGAGCTTTCTTTGATAACTTTGCTACTTCTCATGTTTTCTTTTACGACAAATAAAAAACGGGACCAAAGTCTCGTTTTTTGTTGTCTTATTTTGTACCGACACTGATACGATTAAGTGCTCGACGGAGAGCAACCTGAGCACGTTGAACTTCATCAATACGGTCAGATTTAGTTGCTTCTTCCAAGTCACGTTCGGCACGTTGCTTGGCACGTTCGGCACGAGAAACGTCAATGTCGCGTTCACGTTCTGCTGAATCGGCAACGATAGTAATAAAATCATCTTTAACTTCGATGATACCACCGTTTACGGCAATCCAATCGACGTGACTCTCGTCATCCACACGACGAACCTTGAGTTCATCCACTTCAAGTGGCGCAATCAAGTTAATATGGCCTGGCAAGATACCAATTTGACCATCTTTAGTAACCGCGTGGATAAAGCTGGCATGGTGGTCATATTTCAGACCATCCGGAGTTACCACTTGTACGGTCATTTGTGCCATATCTTCACCTCATTAGTAGCCCATAGCTTTAGCTTTAGTTACTACATCCTCAATTGGACCTACGCTACGGAAGGCATCTTCTGGAAGATTGTCATATTTACCTTCAAGGATTTCTTTAAAGCTACGAACGGTTTCAGCAACTGGAACATAAGAACCTGGTTGACCTGTAAACTGTTCAGCAACGTTAAAGTTTTGTGACAAGAAGAATTGGATACGACGAGCACGTCCAACCAATGTTTTTTCTTCGTCTGACAATTCATCCATACCAAGGATAGCGATAATATCTTGCAATTCACGGTAACGTTGAAGCACACGTTGAACTTCAGTCGCAACAGCATAGTGTTCTTCACCAACAATTTCAGGTGAAAGGGCACGTGAGCTTGATGCCAATGGGTCAACGGCTGGGTAAATACCCATTTGTGTCAACTTACGTTCAAGGTTGGTTGTTGAATCCAAGTGAGCAAATGCTGTAGCTGGCGCTGGGTCAGTATAGTCATCAGCTGGAACGTAGATGGCTTGGATTGATGTAACAGAACCTTTTTTAGTTGATGTGATACGTTCTTGCAATTGACCCATTTCAGTAGCAAGTGTAGGTTGGTAACCAACGGCTGATGGCATACGACCAAGAAGGGCAGAAACCTCAGAACCTGCTTGAGTGAAACGGAAGATGTTATCGATGAAGAGAAGCACGTCTTGACCTTCGACATCACGGAAGTATTCCGCAATTGTCAAACCAGTAAGAGCAACACGCATACGTGCTCCAGGTGGTTCGTTCATTTGACCGAAGACCATGGCTGTTTTCTCAATAACGCCAGATTCTTTCATTTCCCAGTAAAGGTCATTACCTTCACGTGTACGTTCACCAACACCTGTAAACACGGAAATACCACCGTGCTCTTGGGCAATGTTGTGAATCAACTCTTGAATAAGAACGGTTTTACCAACACCGGCACCACCAAAGAGTCCGACTTTACCACCTTTAAGGTAAGGGGCAAGCAAGTCGATAACTTTAATCCCTGTTTCAAGGATTTCAGTAGATGTTGACAATTCATCGAAAGTTGGTGCTTTTTTGTGAATTGGTTCACGCTCTGCATCTTCTGCAAAAGGTGCTTCCAAGTCAATGGTATCACCAAGAACGTTAAAGACACGTCCAAGGGTATCTTTACCAACAGGAACGCTGATTGGACGACCAGTGTCCAGAACTTCTAGTCCACGAGTCAATCCATCAGTAGATTCCATGGCAATGGTACGAACCACACCTTCTCCAAGTTCAAGAGCTACTTCGAGCACGATACGTTTAGACTTTTGTTCATCAGTATAAACGACCAATGCATTGTTAATCTCAGGGAGTTTATCACCGGCTGCAAACGCTACGTCTACAACAGGACCAACAACCTGAGCAATTTTGCCTGAGCTCATTGTTTTCTCCTTATGATAGTTTTTTGGATGACAATCATCCCTTTTTCATGTGTGTCTAATTAAGACAAATCTCTAGCTATTCAAGTGCACTTGCACCACCAACAATTTCAGTAATTTCCTGAGTGATGGCAGCTTGACGCGCACGGTTATATTGGATTGTCAAATCGTTAATCACATTCTTAGCATTATCAGTGGCTGTCTGCATTGCAGTCATACCCGCTGCGTGCTCAGCTGTTTTGGCATCTACGATAGCACCGTAGATAAGACTCTCCGCATATTGTGGTAAGAGTTGATCCAAAATAGTGTCACGATCTGGTTCCAATTCAAACTTGGTCAACACATGACCTTCTGATTCATTGGGATCCAAATCAGCGATAGGAAGCATTTGTTCCACACGAACTTCGCTAGACAAACTGTTAACATGGTGATTATAGCACACATAGAGTTCATCAAAAAGTTCATTTTGATACATTCCTACAGCTTTAGAAATGATTTTTCCGACTTGATCAAAACTAGGTTGATCTTCAAGGCCACGAAGTTCAAAAGCAACATTCATGTTACGAGCCTTGAAGAAATCTGAACCTGTTCCACCAATAGAAATGATAGCATATTCATCTTCAGAATCATGGTCACGTTTAATCATGTCCAACACAGCTTTAAGAATTGTTGAGTTATAACCTCCAACAAGTCCTTTATCTGAAGTAATGACAATGTAACCTGTCTTACGAACTGGGCGTGCATCCAACATTGGATTTGACGAACCATTAATCAATTCTGAATGTAGAAGATCTGTTGTGATCTGTCTAATTTTTGAGGCATAGATTTGGAAATCTTTAGCAGCTTGCTCAGAACGTGTCAATTTCGATGCAGAAACCATTTGCATGGCTCCTGTGATCTGACTCGTTTTCTTTGTTGAAGCAATTTTTGCTTGGATTTCTCTTAGAGAGCCTGCCATATGCTGTCCTCCCTATTTCTATTTGTATTCTGACTGATCTTTGAAAGCTTGGATAGCTTCATTAAGTACAGATTCCTCAGGAAGATCCTTAGTCGTACGAATAGTTTCAAAGATATCCTCATGGTGACTATCAAAGTAGTCATAGAGTGCTTCTTCAAAATCCAAGATTTGATCAACCGGAACACTATCCAAGAAACCGTGTGTCAAAGCGTAAAGGATAACAACTTGTTTCTCAACTGGAAGTGGTTTATGAAGCGGTTGTTTCAAAACTTCGATTGTACGACGACCACGGTTCAATTTCGCTTGAGTCGCAGCATCCAAATCTGAACCAAATTGCGTAAAGGCTTCAAGTTCACGATATGAAGCCAAGTCAAGACGAAGTGTACCAGCAACCTTCTTCATCGCTTTAATTTGCGCTGATCCACCTACACGTGATACGGAAGAACCCGCATCAATGGCTGGACGAATACCTGAGTTAAACAAGTTTTCTTGCAAGAAGATTTGTCCATCTGTGATTGAGATAACGTTTGTTGCGATATAAGCTGAGATATCTCCGGCTTGCGTTTGGATGATTGGCAAGGCAGTAATTGAACCACCACCAAGGTCATCTGAAACTTTAGCTGAACGTTCCAAAAGACGTGAGTGGAGATAGAAGACATCCCCTGGGTAGGCTTCACGACCTGGTGGACGACGGAGAAGCAATGAAAGTTCACGGTAGGCCACGGCTTGTTTAGACAAATCATCATAAACAATCAAGACGTGTTTTCCGTTATACATGAACTCTTCAGCCATTGCAACACCAGCGTAAGGCGCGATGTAAAGCAATGGTGATGGTTGTGATGCTGAGGCAGTCACAACGATTGTGTAATCAAGAGCACCATGTTTACGAAGCGTTTCTACTTGTGTACGAACTGTTGATTCTTTTTGACCAATAGCCACATAGATACAGATCATATCTTGACCTTTTTGGTTCAAGATAGCATCAATTGCTACTGAAGTTTTACCAGTTTGGCGGTCTCCGATGACCAACTCACGTTGACCACGTCCAATTGGAACCAAGGCATCAATGGCCTTAAGACCAGTTTGCAATGGCTCAGAAACTGATTTACGTTGCATAACACCTGGAGCAGGTGTTTCAACTGGACGGAAACCTGTTGTTTCGATGTCACCAAGACCATCAACTGGTTGCCCAAGTGGGTTTACTACACGACCAATAAGGGCTTCACCAACTGGAACTTCCATGATTTTTCCAGTACGTTTAACAATATCGCCTTCACGAATTGCTACGAAATCCCCCAAGATAATGATACCGACATCATTAGATTCAAGGTTTTGGGCCATACCATAGGCACCATTTTCAAATTCGAGCAACTCACCACTCATGGCATTATCAAGACCACGAGCACGTGCGATACCGTCACCGATATAGGTAACGACACCAGTTTCAGTGACGTCAAAGTTTGGCTGGAAGTTTTCAATTTGCTTTTTAATTAAAGCGCTAATTTCTTGTGCGTTAATTGCCAAAAGTCACACCACTTTCTATTTCAAATTCGTTTTAAAGGTTTGCAATTGACTGCGAATTGACGTGTCAACAACCTTATTTTTTGCTTTGATGACGAATCCTCCGATGAGGTCCTCATCAATTTTTTCTACTAAACGACGTGTCTTAATCTCAAATTTTTGTGAAACAATCGCCAAAAGTCGGGCTTTTTGTTCCTCAGACAAGGGACTTGCTGATGTCACTGTGACATCGTAAGTATTGTCTTCTTGGTCAAAGAGCTCAAGGACCAATTTCAACACATCATAGAGAATGTTGGCACGGTCATTGAGTAAGATTACCTCAAGAAAATTGTTCATATACACTGAACAAGACTCTTGAAACAAGCTCAAACTTTCTTTTTTAGCTTCACTTGTCACATTTTCCTGCGACAAGAAGGTTTTTAGATTTGTTTCAGCAAAAACTGTTAGGATTTGCCTTACTTCTTCTTGGATTGTTGACACGGCGTCTTGTTCAAAAGCGACTTCTACCAGGCTTCTGGCATACTGCTCAACAAGAGCTTGTGTTTTCTTATCCATTAAGCATCTCCTAATTGATCAAGATAGCTATCAATCAAGTCAGATTGCGCTTTAGCATCAAGGTTTTGTTTCATAACTTTTTCCGCCAAGAGGACAGTCAAGTCTGCAACTTCACCTTTAACGCCAGCAAGTGCTTCCACACGGCTTTGGGCAATGTCTTGATTTGCTTTTTCTTTCAAGCGTTTAGCTTCATCATGTGCTTCTGCAATGATTTTTGATTCTTGAGTTTTACCAGTTTCCTTGGCCCCATCAATAATTTGAGCTGCCTCAGTGCGAGCACCTGCCAACTCATCTTGACGTTTTTGTGCCAAGCTTTCTGCTTCTTGACGAGCATTTTCAGCACTATCAATATCTGTGGCAATTTTCTTTTCACGAGCAGCAAAGATTCCTGTAATTTGATCCCATGCGAATTTACGGATGAGGTAATACAAGAGAAAAACTGAGCCGAGTGTGATAATGATATTACCAAGTGTCGTACTATTAATAAGTATTGACATTTCATTTCTCCCTTTCTTAATTATTCTTCGTTGACTTTATCACCAATATAGTTTGAACTTAGGATAATAAAGACATAGGCTTGGATAAAGCCGATAAAGGCTGAAAAGGCAACCCAGACAAGGTTCAAAGCAAAGGATACAGGTGCTGCAAAAGCAGACCAGGTCACCAATTGAAGAATCAAGCCAGTAAGTACCTCACCAGAATAAATGTTACCAAACAAACGTAAGGCCAATGAAGCAGGATTAGTGAGTTGTTCCAAGATGTTCATTGGGAGCATAGCTGGGTATGGTGAAAGGTAGCCTTTGAGATAGCCTTTAAACCCTTTTTTACGAATCCCCTCAATATGACTAATGAGGGTAATAATCAAAGAAAGAGTGATAGTAACACCGAAATTCGATGTTGGAGAAGACCAAAAATTGTAATGCTCACTTTTTACAGATACAAGCAGACCTAAGTTGTTTGCTGTAAACACAAAGGTGAAAATTACAAACAAGAGCAAACTATAATTTTTTGTGAATTTTCCAAGATTTTGAGAAATGGTGTTATTCACAAATTCATAGATGAACTCGAGTACATTTTGTTTTCCCTTTGGTTTAATGGTCATCTTACGACTTGACCAAAAAACCACTCCAAAAACGATAATTACTGTCAAGAGAGACATGGCAAGGATCGTCAAGTCAAAATCAATCCCAAATAATGAGACGGTTGGATTACTTGTAGTTTCCACTGCTCATCCCTCCTTCATCTTTTATTTGTCTATTAGACAATGTAGCTAAGGGCAAACAATACGAAGAAGGTACCTTCGATAAAGGCAACACCAGTAAACATCAATGTTTGAAGTTTGCTAAACATCTCAGGTTGGCGAGCTGCAGCTTTAGCGATATTGGCAACGAGGATACCCTCACCAACAGATACACCCATAACGGCCAAACCGAGGGCTAAGATAGTTAGATTCATAGTAGAATTCTCCTTTTAATTTTTTTTACCCTGTTATTTTAGTCCTATTTTCCACGAAAGTCAACGAATTGATGGTTTTTTAGACGTTTTCACTGACTTTGCCTAACGTTTTCACTAATTTTACGTAAGCGTTTACTTTTAATGAAAAACTAGTCTGCTTATTACAAAAAAAACAAGCCTAACTATGGTAGGTTAGACTTGTTTGGGAAATTTATGAAAAAAAGAAAGTTTCACTGTCTGACTCATCGTCAGAGGTGTGAGTTCTACCGAACCATGTTCAGCAATACTTATTAGAATGATTATAGTATAGCTTGGGTTGCTTAAAGAAAGCTGAAGAGGAGCGTTTATTTCTCTTTCTTCCACAATAGATCAATTTGTCTAGCCTCTTCTTTAAAACAACACTAATACAATTCATTAAAAAACACGGCATTCCGCCGTGTTTCTATGTTTATTTCACCAATTTCTTCATTTCTTCAATACGTACGACTGTCGCATCGTATTTAGCTTGGTAATCTTCTTGTTTGTCGCGTTCTTTTTGGACGACTTCTGGTTTGGCATTGGCTACGAAGCGTTCGTTAGAGAGCTTCTTACCGACCATATCCAGTTCTTTTTGCCATTTGGCTAATTCTTTTTCAAGACGAGCCAATTCTTCTTCAACATTAAGAAGGTCAGCAAGTGGCAAGTAGATTTCTGCACCTGTGATGATGCTTGACATAACCAAGTCAGGTACTTCGACATCTGCTGCAATTTCCAAGTGTTCTGGATTTGTGAAGCGTTTGATGTAGTTGACGTTATCATTGAAGAAGGCATCGAGCTTGCTGTCGCTAGTCTTAATCAAGATGGTGATCGGCTTGCTTGGAGCCACATTAACTTCTGCACGTGAGTTACGGACAGAACGAATCACGTCTTTAAGAGCTTCAACGCCAGCTGCCGCTTCTTCATTTTCAAATTCTGGACGAACCACTGGGTATTCAGCCGTCACGATAGTTCCTTCAGAGATTTGGCCGTAGATTTCTTCAGTTACGAATGGCATGATTGGGTGAAGGAGACGCAAGATTTGGTCCAAAGTGTAAAGAAGGACAGAACGAGTGATGACTTTTTCGTCCTCGTTATCGCTGTAAAGCACTTCCTTGGTCAACTCAACGTACCAATCCGCAAACTCATCCCAGATGAAGTTGTAGAGGATGTGTCCAGCCACACCGAATTCAAACTTATCAAAGTTTTCAGTGACTTTGCCGATTGTTTCGTTGAGGTTGTGGAGAATCCAACGGTCTGTGACATTACCTGCTTGACCAGCAGCGACTTTAGCTACATTTTCACGCGCCGCATCCAAGGTCAACCCTTCATTATTCATGAGAATGTAACGAGAGATGTTCCAGATCTTGTTAATGAAGTTCCAAGATGCATCCATTTTCTCGTAAGAGAAGCGCACGTCTTGACCTGGTGCAGAACCGTTTGAAAGGAACCAACGAAGGGCATCAGCACCGTATTTTTCGATAACATCCATTGGGTCAATACCGTTACCGAGGGACTTAGACATCTTGCGTCCTTGCTCGTCACGGATAAGACCGTGGATAAGGACATTCTTAAATGGTTGACGGCCAGTGAATTCCAATGATTGGAAGATCATACGAGACACCCAGAAGAAGATGATGTCATAACCTGTGACCAGTGTTGATGTTGGGAAGTAACGTTTGAAGTCTTCCGAGTCGACATCAGGCCAGCCCATAGTTGAGAATGGCCAGAGGGCAGAACTGAACCAAGTATCCAAGACATCTTCGTCTTGTTTCCAGCCATCACCTTCTGGTGCTTCTTCGCCAACGTACATTTCACCTTCAGCATTGTACCAAGCAGGGATTTGGTGACCCCACCAGAGCTGACGAGAAATTACCCAGTCGTGGACATTTTCCATCCATTGAAGGAAGGTATCGTTGAAACGAGGTGGATAGAAATCAACCTTGTCGTCTGTGTCTTGGTTAGCAATGGCATTTTTCGCCAATTGATCCATCTTAACGAACCATTGTGTCGACAAACGTGGCTCAACAGGCACACCTGTACGCTCTGAGTGACCAACTGAGTGAGTCATTTTCTCAATTTCAACAAGGGCACCGATTTCTTCCAATTTCTTAACAACAGCCTTACGTGCTTCAAAGCGGTCCATACCGTTGAATTCACCAGCCAATTCATTCATGGTACCATCATCGTTCATAACGTTGACTTGTGGCAAGTTATGACGTTGACCAACCAAGAAGTCATTAGGGTCGTGGGCAGGAGTGATTTTAACCACACCAGTACCGAATTCAGGGTCTGCGTGTTCGTCCCCAACGATTGGGATTGGCTTGTTCAAGATTGGCAAGATAACATTTTTACCAATCAAGTCTTTATAACGGTCATCATTTGGGTTAACCGCTACAGCAGTATCCCCAAACATAGTCTCAGGACGAGTTGTTGCTACTTCAAGGGCACGTGAACCATCTTCCAACATGTAGTTCATGTGGTAGAAAGCACCTTCAACATCCTTGTGAATAACCTCGATATCAGAAAGGGCTGTACGAGCTTTTGGATCCCAATTGATGATAAATTCACCACGGTAAATCCAACCTTTTTTGTAAAGCTCTACAAAAACCTTACGAACCGCTTTTGAAAGACCTTCGTCAAGGGTGAAACGCTCACGAGAGTAGTCTACAGAGAGACCCATCTTACCCCATTGTTGCTTGATAGTTGAGGCATACTCGTCTTTCCATTCCCAAACTTTATCAAGGAATTTTTCACGACCCAGGTCATAACGAGAGATGCCCTCTTCAGCCAAACGCGCTTCAACCTTAGCTTGAGTGGCAATACCTGCGTGGTCCATACCAGGAAGCCAGAGCGTGTCGAAACCTTGCATGCGTTTTTGGCGGATGATAATATCTTGCAAAGTAGTATCCCAAGCGTGACCAAGGTGAAGTTTACCAGTTACGTTTGGTGGTGGAATAACGATTGAATAAGGCTTAGCCTTTTTATCGCCAGAAGGCTTGAAAACATCCTCATCAAGCCATTTTTGGTAACGACCAGCCTCAACCTCGGCTGGATTGTATTTAGGTGAAAGTTCTTTAGACATTAGTTTCTCCTTATCAATTTTTTTACTTCTCTAATAATTCGTTTCCTATTTTTCCTGTATCTATAAAATAAAATAGGGTGCAACATACATTCTCGTGGTTTCCTTAATTTTGTTGATTTTCTTTTTAATTTTTTTAAACGTTTATTTAGTGAATTAATAGTTGTAGTATCATATTCATACCGATTTAACTTGTCTTCTCTATCTCTTATTTGGTTTATAAGCTTAACTCCTAATTGGTATTTTTTACTTTTTGGCCTTAAAGATCTTTTTATTTCTCTGATATAGGTATCTTCATAAGTACTAAGTAGATATAAATAAAAGATTTCATACACAAAAATTAACATAACACTAATAACCCAAGAGGATCTACCTAAGTTAAATTTATGGATTAGATTCCATGTTATATAAATATACGGTAACGTATAAAATATAATAAATAACCAGAATTGTTTTTTTTGATTTTCAGATGAATTTGAAATAGTAGTATCTGTTACAAATGGCTGTAGTAAAATTAAAAAAACACAACAACACTCATTATAAAATTCATTTCATTTGGGAAATTAGTTTTGTGACTCAAAAAATTACTAGATAGATAAATACAATAAAGAGATGAGAAAAACAGAAGGAAATTCATCACTCGATTTACCCCCTTAGTAGGTTTAAATCTCACTTCACTTTTTGAACGTTCCCAATCAAATTTTAATAGTAATCCAATATAGAATCCTAACCTATCAAAATCAACATCATCTTTACCATCTAGCAAATCCCAAATATGCCCATCTTTCATATAATACGTCTTGGTATTCTTAAACTCCATATTTTTCCCATATGGATTTATTTCTGATTTCAACTTGATTATGGCAGAGTTCTTATCACCTCCATCACTTAATTCTGATAATATTTCTTTTAATTTTTTTCGCCATTCTGATCGTTCTTTTGTAACAAAATCCAAATTGTTCTTTTTGTTATTTTGAACAAACGTAATTATTGCACTGACGATTGCGCTTATCCCAACTGCACTCACAATAGAGACGATTTGTTCGCTAGTCAAATTCATCCATCTCCTCCCACTCACTCTTCAGTATACCATATATGAGACTGTCACAACGATTGCCTTGGGCATCTTTGCGGTCTCGGATTCGAGCTTCAAGAGTGAAACCAAGTTTCTCTGCGACTCGTTGACTTTGGACATTGTATCCAAAGCAGACCAGTTCTATCTTGTGAAGGCCCAATTCTTTAAAAGCTAGATCAATCAAGGCATGCGCTGCTTCGGGTACATAGCCTTGCCCCCAATAGTCTGGGTGCAAGGTATAGCCAATTTCCAGCACATCGTCTTCGTGACGGTGATTGAAATCAACAGAGCCGATGATCGTATCCGTTCCTTTAACCACAATACCGTACCCAGCTGGGAGATTGTCCTGTTCATTGCGCTCAGGAAGGATATGTTCTAGGTAATAAATCTCGTCTTCCAAGGTCTGGACGGGTGGAAAGCCTGCTGGATAGGAGACTTCCGGGAGATTTGCATAGGCATAGATATCCTCTGCATCTGCCACTGTACGGACTCGTAAGACCAAATGCTCCGTTTCAATTCGTTCTGGCAACTCAGCCCTTGTCATCCTTCTTCCTCGCTTTCTTGATGAAGCTTCCCATGGGATCCACTCGATTATCCAGATAGCGATAGACACGTTTATGACCATCACCCATAAAGTAAGTCGGTGCAAAAGAATCGTTACGGAAATGGCCCCTGTCATCTAGCAAATCCGGATCAGCAAGGCGGTCTAGGATCTTAGCAAAGATATGACAGATACCATCTTCCTCAATAATTCTGTCAACCTCACAATCCAGAACGACTGGACAGGCATCCAGGATAGGTGCTTGTGTCAAATCAGAAGGTTGAAAATCTATGCCGAGTTTAGCAATCTTCTCACGATGACTAATAAAACCAGCCTGCTCCATCTCCAGTATAAAACTTTCATCAGGAATATTCACTGTGAACTTCTGATAATGTTTAATCTGGTCTGCCGCATTTTCCTCACTACCGACCCCTATAACGAGCCAATCTCCTAGACTATAAGAAGAACTACAAGTCGTCACATTATAGCCATAGGTCTGGTCCTGGTAACCCAAGATAAAAATGGGAAAACCATAGTACAATTTACTGGTCTCAAAAGATTGCTTCATGTCACCCTCCTCTGATAGCAACGTAGACCTCGCTTTCGCTCTGTCTGCATCAATATCTCTAAATTCACCTGCGACCTTCGATCTTGGTTCTTTAAAAGCTATAGAAAATCCCTGTCATATCCATGACAGGGACGAATGTGTATCCGCGGTACCACCCAGTTTTGAGTGGTAACCACTCACAGCTTTCTTGATTCAATTTGACCATGACCATCAGCAACCAGCTTTGACATTTGTGCGGATTTCTCAGTACCACCGCTTCCTGTGACAAATGGGCTTCAAAGCACCTCTGAATGGTCTTATTTTATCACAATTTTAAGACCAAGACAAATGAAATTATGATGGAAATCTTATTGATTTTTGAATTTGAAAGTATGTCCTCCGTCTTACTATTCCTTACAATTTTCAATGGCTACTATTGCCTTTCATGACAAGTTCTAACTTTGCTTGGCTTTCCAAATATCTCTTACGGTAAGTTATTGCAATCGTTTTATACTCTTCAGAGGACATTTTATAAAAATCTGCTTCTTCTTTGTAAGATTCTACAAACTTTTTGTAATAATCGATATCTTTTATCGGATTCTTAATAATCTTATCTATCAACACATAAATCCCTAAAAATACACCACCAAGAATCATCCCAAGAAAATAGGGCGCCACAAGAAATGATTTAATTAACTCCATGAAGTTCACCATCACTTTCCTTCAAAATCCTTCTGAAAATGTTCTTTATGAACTTTTAATTCAAGCCCACAGACATCTTTGAGCTTTTTCCCAGCTGCAACTCGTCTTTGATGTGCTCTTATTAAAACATGTTCGGACTGTGTATGACTAATAAAATAACACAATAGCAGATAAGTAACTATACCCCCTAACATCATAGTAATTATCCTAACCACCAAGAAAATCATCTCTCTACTCCTCTCTTAAGGAACTTGCTGAAACCATTGTAACAAAACATCGGCTAAAATCGAGACCTTTTTCACAAGAAATGGCTCATTTATCATAAGTAAAAGCATTTATTTTATTTTGAGTACACGAATGATGGTATTATAGATATTTCAAGACAGATAATCTACATTCTAGATAACTTTATTTTCCATTAGAAAAATCCCTGTCTTCCGACAAGGATTTCATCTTATTTTTCTTCCTTAGCTCTTTCTTCTTTTAGCCATTTTTCATAGCTTTCGAGTAGATTGATAGCCATTTGGGTTGCCAAGGCTAGTGAGAAGGCCTCTGTACCTTCAGTTGTTTCGTCTTGGACTTCCAATTTACTTTCTTCGTAAATGGCTTTGAGAGCCTTATTGCTAAGCGTGTCTTTAAATGCTTGGAATTCTTTCATGGTCAAAGCCTCCTTGATTCTACAGCAACATCTATAGCTACTGTTACCGTTTTCACTTTAAGTTTACACCATTTCAGAGAAATTGCAAGGATTTTCCTCAATAATAAGGAGAGCTTTCACTCTATCTGAGACCTACTGAGTAGGAGTCGCAGCCCCTGTGAGATACTCAGTCGTATAGGCTACGATAGCTCCTGAATCAGCATTTACCGCGTATTTATAACGTAGACCGCTAGCAGCATAGTCAAAGCTGATATTGTAGACCTTACCGTCTCCTTCAGTCTTCAATTCCGTTTTCAAGTTTGTCACAGAACCTTCAGCTAGGCCAGCATGGTTAAGAGCTGTTGTTTGCGCAGTCTCTTTTGATACAGCTGTCTCTTCCTTGCTTTCACTAGGTTGAGTCTCGTCTTTAGGTTCTTCACCTTTTTGAGCATCATCCTCATCTTTAGTTGTTGGATGGTCACTCTTATGTTTCAAAATAGATCCTGACTGACCATCAATTGTATACTCAAAATGGTTGTCTGACGTTGTGAAACTAATCTCATAACTTCCGTGAAGCCCAGAACGTGCTTTCGAAACTGTTGATTGAGAAATCTCAGAAGTTTTGACACCTGCATTTTTGTAAGCAATGTCTGCCGCATCTTGTTCTGACAAGCGATAACCTGACCCGTTAAAAATAAACAAGGCTACAGCGATGGCAACTGGGATAGCGAGCAGAATCAGATAGCCCACTAGCTTTTTCATTTTTCGCATAAAATTCTCCGCTATTTTAATCTAATACTACTATTATATCTTAAAGTTCTAAAATTGTCAGATAAACTTGTCTCATTTTTAGGACAACATCATAAAAAGTTCCCGATAGCTATCAGGAACTTCTACGAAATGTTACTATTTGGCCAGTTACAAAGACTAGTATGGCCATCCAGATAAAGAGGAAGCCTTTCAACTCTCCAAAGCTGACCGTCTCACCAAAAATGAGGATGGCTACGAGAAGTTGAATCGTAGGATTAAGATACTGGATGAAACCGATAAGGTTAAGCGGTGCCCTTTTGACTGCTTCCGAGAAGCAAAGCAAAGGGACAGCCGTCACTACACCTGAGATGGCTAGGAGAAACATTTCCATGCTCGAATAGGAAGAAAATGATTCTGGAGAAAAGAATATGAGATAGATAGCTACAAAAGGTAGTAGCAAGCCACTTTCTACTAGCATAGCTACGTCACTGGAGAGCTTAACCCCTTTTTTGATTAAACCATAGAAACCAAAGGTCAGGGCCAATCCCAAAGAAACCATGGGAAGTTTTCCTGTATTGACAACAAGAACCAGTACTCCTATAAAAGCCAATACTACTGCTGCCCACATGGTCCTACTCAATGATTCACGAAGAAAAATGAGGGCAAACAGTATAGAAACAATAGGCATAATGTAATAGCCCAGGCTAGCCTGCGTCGCTTGACCATGACCCACAGCATAGATATAAATCAACCAGTTAGCTGCTATGAGAAAACTAGCAAGTAGCATACGAAGCAAGGCTTTCTTATCCTGCCAAAGTTCCACAAGCTCCCCTTTGAAACGTGTATTTTGCTTAGCGACTAGGGCGTAAGTCAACATAGTCACTACTGTAAAAACAATCCGCCACGAGAAGGTGTTGTAAGCCGAAACACCTGCTAAAAGCTTCCAAAAAAGGGATAAAAATCCCCATTGAATATAGGTGGCTAGACCAAAGAGTAGCCCTTGATTTTTTCTAGTCAACGACAACACCTGCTTTATCCACAGATAGGACGAAGGTTTCACCATCTAAACCAAGACCATCTATTGCAGTTTTAAGAGCCTCAGCCTGATCATTTGGTGTCAAGGTCATAACTGTTGGGCCAGCGCCTGAGAGGTAGGTCGCATAAGCACCGTATTGACCTGACAATTCTTTAATAGTCGCAAATTCTTTAACCAGTTTTTGACGGTAGCGTTCGTGGAACATATCTCCTTGGATAGCACGTCCCGCCTTAACTAAATCACCTGCAGAGAGGGCAGCAATGGCAACGTTGGCAATAGATGATGCAGCTACAGCTTCTTTGTAAGACAAGTCACTTGGAAGCACCCCACGTGAATCAGACGTCTTGAGTTCATAGCTCGGGATGAAGGCTATAAAAGCACACTCTGGAAAATCTGTAACGATACTATTAACATGTTCGTCCACATAAGAGGCCACAACAAGATTCCCAAAAATAGCTGGAGCAACATTGTCCGGGTGACCTTCAATCTTGGTCGCAATATCAAGTTTATCATCGTCTGAGAGCTGCAAGTCTGCCAATTGATTGGCCAACTCGATTCCTGCAACAATAACAGAACTTGAAGAACCGAGACCACGCGCCAAGGGAATGTCTGATGTCATCACCAATTTATGGGGCTGCAAATCAGACTTCACTTGCAAAGCTGTTGAAATGAGGAGGTTATTTTCATCTGAGGGAATATCGCCCAAATCATGTTCGATATGCCATGCATCTGCTGGTTCAAGCACCTCGATTGTCAAATATTTAGAAACGGCAACACCCACAGAGTCAAAACCTGGACCAATATTGGCAGATGTTGCTGGGACAGTAATTTTCATAATAATACACCAAAAGGAGGAAAGCCATTAGCGACTTTTCTCCTTGAATACCTTTCTTATACGCACCAGTATGGGCTTATCAATTAGTTAGACAAAACTTTCAATGTGTTAACAACTGTGAAATCTTCTGCTGCTTCAAGTTTTTCAGTAACAGCTTTAAGTTGAGTTTTAGACATAGCATGTGTAATCACAACGATACGAGCTGTTGTACCATTTGCTTTTTGTTGCAAGACTTGTTCAAATGAAATATCTTCTGAGTTGAAGATTTCAGACAAGTGAAGGATTTTTCCTTTTTCGTCTGGCGTATCAAGGGCAAAGTAGTAGTTGCTCTTAACGTCCGCTGGATTAGCCAATGGCAAGTCGCGACGGAACTCGTTGAATGGTTTACCAACATTGCCATCTGAAAGACGACGAGCAATACGGATAATGTCTGCCAAAACAGATGTTGCTGTTGGTTTTTGACCAGCACCTGGTCCGTAGTACATTGATTCGCCAATACCGATAGATTCTACAAAGACTGCATTCATAACATCGTTGACGCTAGCAAGTGGGTGATTTTTTGGCAAGAATGTTGGTGATACTTCTGCTGAGATACCTGACTCCACTTCACGCACATCACCAACCAATTTGATGACATAACCCAATTCTTGAGCGACAGCTACATCATCAGTAGAGATGTTTGTAATCCCCTTGTGAGTCACATCGTCGAAATCAATTGTGGCACCAAAACCAAATTGGCTAAGGATAACAGCTTTATAAGCAGCGTCAATACCTTCAACGTCGTTGGTTGGATCACTTTCAGCATAACCAAGTTCTTGGGCAGTCTTAAGAGCATCCTCATATGACCAACCTTCGTCAACCATCTTAGTCATCATAAAGTTAGATGTTCCGTTGAGCACACCAAGGATACGTGTCACCTTGTCAGATGTCAAAGAATTAGCCAAAGTACGCAAAATTGGAATACCACCGGCAACGGCAGCTTCATAGTAGAAAGCCACACCCTTATCTTGAGCAAGAGAAATCAACTCTTTACCGTGAGTAGCAATCAAGTCTTTGTTAGCAGAAACAACGTTTTTACCTGCTTCAAGTGCTTTTGTGATAAAGGTACGAGCTGGCTCGATACGTCCCATCAATTCGACAACGATTTGAATCTCGTCATCGTTAAGGATTTCGTCAACATTTGTGACAAAATTGTAGTCGTTACCTGCAGCGATAAGACGATTTTTTTCCTCGTCATCTTTAACCAAAACCTTCGCAATTTCGAGTTGGTCACGTGAGGCTGCAAGAACCTTTTCACCATTTTCCTTCAAAAGGAAAGGAATACCGCTAGCTACTGTACCAAAGCCAAGCAATCCAATTTTAATAGACATTTACGATTTCTCCTTAAAAACATACATTTTTTTAATTGTAACATATTTCTATCGGAATTGACAGAATATTGTTGCCATTTAAGGAGCTAAGTATTCTTTTTTACTGAAAATTCTGTGCATTTCCACTCCATTTTTGTTAGAATAATAGCTAGACCTATTTGAAAGGGGATACAATGACTTCTCAAAAGAAAAATTCAACTAACGCTAACAGAAAGAAACTGAACCTTCTTCTGCTTTTCCTAAACCTAGTCCTTCTTGGCTTACTGGCAGTTTTTATGTTAAACCGACCAAACCAGTCGAAAAGCAACCAACAACAGTCTCAAACCAGTCAGTCTAAGACGACAGCTAAATGGAAAAACTATGACGAGCCTGTCCAAATCCCTATCCTGATGTATCATGCTGTACACGTCATGGATCCTTCTGAAGCTTCTAACGCCAACCTTATCGTTGACCCAGACCTCTTCGAGGCACAAATCAAGGCCTTGGCCAAGGCAGGCTACTATTTCCTAACGCCTGAAGAAGCCTATAAAGCCTTCACCGAAAATGCCTTACCTGCTAAGAAGGTTGTTTGGCTGACCTTTGATGATGGTAACGAAGATTTCTATACGATTGCCTATCCGATTCTCAAAAAATATAAGGCTAAGGCAACCAACAATGTGATCACTGGCTTCGTTAAGAAAGGAAATGCTGGAAATCTTACCGTCAAGCAGATGAAAGAAATGATGGCGCACGGCATGAGCTTCCAGTCTCATACGGTTAACCACCCTGATTTATCAGCCACTGACAAGGCAACACAAAAGGTTGAATTAACGGATTCTATTGACTTCCTTGAAAACAAACTCAATACCAAGGTCAATACCATTGCCTACCCATCAGGTCGCTACAATCAAACGACACTGGACCTAGCTAAGAAAACATACAAGTTAGGACTAACAACCAACGAAGGGCTAGCTAGTGCCAAGGATGGTCTCCTCTCACTTAATCGTGTCCGTATTCTGCCAACAACAACAGCTAAAGGACTTCTCAGCGAGATTGCTACTGACAATGAATAAAAGAAATCACTTGATTCAAGAATCAAGTGATTTTTATGTTCTAGTCAAATATTTCTGATAGGATAGCCACACCCTTTTCGATTTCAGCATCACTTAGGGTGATTGGTGGCAAGAGTCGAATCACATTTGTCCCTGCAGTCAAGACAATCAATCCCTTATCTCTAGCTGCCAGGACCAATTCTCCCAGATTGCCAGTGGTCTCAATGCCAATCATGTAGCCTAAGCCACGCACAGTGGTAACTGTCTCTTTATCAGATAAAGCTGACTGCAATTTTTCTTGTAGCTTGTTTCCATTTTCAAGAGCAGTATCCAGAAAACCTGGAGCCAACATAACTTCAAGCGTAGCCTTGGCTGCCGCCATGGCCAGTTTATTTCCTCCAAAGGTAGAGCCGTGACTTCCGTAAGAAAAAGCCCCTCCAAGAGATGACTTGGCAAGCATGGCACCAACTGGTACCCCATTTGCCAAGCCTTTAGCTAGAGTAAAGATATCTGGTTCAATATCGTAGTGCTCATAAGCAAAGAGCTTACCAGTACGACCAATTCCTGTCTGAACCTCATCTACAATGAGGTAAATACCTGTCTCCTTACAAAAATCAGACAAAGCCTTAACAAAGTCCTTATCCGCAGGTTGCACACCTGATTCCCCTTGAACCAACTCTAGCATAATAGCTGCAGTTTCTTCACTAGCTAGGACCTTGACACTGTCTATGTCATTGAAAATAGCATAGCTAAAGTGGGGCACACCTTCACCAAAACCTTGTTTGATTTTATCCTGACCAGTGGCAGACATGGATCCAAACGTTCGACCATGGAAGGAATTTTGGAAGGTAATGATTTCTTGTTTACCTGATGCCTTTCGGGCGATTTTTATGGCTGCTTCATTGGCCTCTGCACCACTATTACAGAAAAAGGCTAGATAATCCTTGTCACCAATTAAAAGTCCAGCAACATCTTCTTGCAACTGATTGTGATAAAGATTAGGCTGGTGCAAAATCTTACCCACCTGCTCTGTCAAAGCCTGATTGACAGAGGGATGATAGCCCAGATTGGTTACCCCGATACCTGATGAAAAATCCAAGTAGGTATTGCCAGTTGTATCAGTCAAATAATTGCCCTGTGCCGAAGCGAAATCAATCGCTGCCCGCTTATAGTTTGAAAATAGTTTTGTCATCTCTTACTCCTTGATTATGGTACCATCTGTCAGGTTATCACCAATAATGACCTGCTCAACACCAGATTCAACCGTCTGAACAGCGCTTTGAATTTTAGGAATCATACCCCCAGTTACCACGCCTGAATCTATTTTTTCCTGAACGTCCACAAGATTCAGATGATTTAAAACCTGTCCATTCTCTAAAACTCCTTTGACATCTGTCATGAGGATAAGTTTTTTGGCACCTAGACTAATTGCCACAGCTCTAGCAAGGTAATCGGCATTGATATTGAGCAAATCCCCCTGCTCACTATAGCCTAGACTAGGAATCAAGGGAAGTTTGCCTTGAGATAGGAGGGTCACTAGGGTTTGATTAGTGATGTTTTTGACTTCACCCACAAAACCATAGGTCTCTTGATCTAAGAAATCAGCATGAACAAGGTCCGGAAGCTCATCTATGACCTGATAGGCTGGCAAACCTGCAGTTGTCAGCTCACCTGCTAAGTTTTTCCCAACTATGTCAACCAAAGCTTCTCTAATCAAGGCCATATCTGACTGACCAGTCACACGAAGACCATTGACCTTGTGAATTGGAATATGATTCTCCTCCATCAGCTGATTAATAGCAAAACCACCCCCATGGATGATGATTATTTTTTGACCAGCCTGCTGCCATTCTGACAGTTTGGTCAGTATCTCAGGAGTTAGCTGTTTACTGGCTACTCCACCAATCTTAATTACAATATATTCAGTAGTCATCAGTTAACTCCTTTTCCTTAGATAGTCTAAGTGTGATAGAGGGCATTAATCTTAACGTAATCGTAAGAAAGATCACAACCCCAAGCGGTTCCTTTTTCATGTCCAGCATGAAGATCTACCGTAATGGTCACTTCATCCTCATGCATGATGTCTTTCATTTCCTCATCATCAAAGGTCACAGGACTAGAGGCTAGCATGACTGCCAGACCGCCAAGCATAATATCAACATTGTCCACAGGAACGTCCACACCGGCATAACCAACAGCAGCTAGAATACGCCCCCAGTTAGGATCTTCACCAAAAATGGCTGTTTTGACCAGGCTTGAACCGACAACAGATTTTGCCATCATACGAGCATCAAGGGCATTAGGGGCATTAACCACATCAACTTGGATGAGTTTATTGGCACCTTCACCATCCTTGGCAATTTTCTTAGCCAGTTCTTGCATCACGAAATTAAGCATTTTTGAAAACTTATCAAATTCTGGTGTACCTGGCAGAATCTCTTCATTGAGCGTGCAACCATTTGACATGACAAGAACCATATCATTAGTTGATGTATCCCCATCAACTGTAATCTGATTAAAGGTCTTTTCCACATTTTGGCTCAAGGCTAATTGAAGGGTGTCACTAGAAATATTGGCATCACAAGTAATAAACCCAAGCATGGTTGCCATATTCGGGTGAATCATGCCTGAACCCTTAGCGACACCAGCCATAGTGACAACATCACGACCAAAAGTCTCCGTCACAGCAATAGTCTTAGTCGCTGTATCTGTCGTCAAAATCGCCTTAGCAAAATCATCAGCATTACCATTAACCACTAACTTGGAAAGACCGTTTTTCAGTGTATCCATTGGTAGCAACTCACCGATAATCCCTGTAGAAGCCACACCAACCAAATCTGGTTCAACACCTAACTTTTCAGCGGTCCACTCCTGCATGGTGTAAGCATCCTCCAATCCTTGAGTCCCTGTACAAGAATTGGCTACACCTGAGTTTACAACGATGGCCTTCATTTTCCCAGCCTTTTTTACCGAGGTCTTGGTCACAATCAAAGGAGCTGCGATAACCTTATTGGTCGTGTAAACCCCTGCCACACTGGCTGGTTTTTCAGAGACAATCCAACCAAAATCCATTTTTCTCTTTTTAAATCCTGCATGTAGCCCATCTGCTGAGAATCCTAACGGGCTGGCAATTGTTCCTTCAATGACTTTCATATTTTTTCTCCTAACTCTATGCTTACATCTACAAGTATGACGGTGTCAGAAGCAAACCTTCTGTCTCATCCCACCCCTGCATGAGGTTGAGATTTTGCACTGCATGTCCAGCAGCACCCTTGATCAAATTATCAATGACCGAAATAACAGTCAGAACATTGGTTTTTTCATTATAGGCAAAGCCAATATCTGTAAAATTCGATCCGATTACGTTGTGCAGTTCTGGCAAGCTGTCTTGAACACGTACAAAGGGTTTATCGCTATAAGCCTTTGTGAATGCTGAAGCCACATCAGCTACAGTAACGTCCTTCTTCAACTTACAATAAACCGTAGCCATGATTCCGCGATTAACTGGTAAAAGCGACGTTGAAAACTGAATCTCAGGCATTTCCGGATTAAAGGTCTGCAAGGTTTGAACAATTTCAGGAATATGCTGATGATGATTGAGTTTATAAGTCACGTAATTATCGTGAACATTGACAAAATGACTAGACTCACTCAAAGCCTTACCCGCACCAGTTAAACCAGACTTGGCATCCACAATGACACTATCCGTCTCAATCAGATCAGAAGCAACCAAAGGAAGCAAGGCCAACTCCGTCGCTGTTGCATAGCATCCAGGATTGGCAATGAATTTCTTATCCTTCACATCTGTATATTCTGATAATGCGTATGTAAATTTATTCAAAACACTCTGCTTAGCAGGTGATTTTTTATACCATTCTTGATAAACATTTGCCGGCAAGCGATGATCCCCAGACAGATCAATAATAGGAAAATCAGCCAGAACAAATTCCTCTGCTAGCGAACTAGCGACTCCTGAAGGTGTAGCAAAGAAAACCAAATCCGCCTTTTTCATAATCTTTTCCGCATCATAAACTTCAATGTCTAAGTCACAAACACCTTTCAGATAGGGATACACATCAGACAATCGTCGGCACACTTCCTTGGTTGCGTGAATAGAAACAAGTTCCACTTTTTTATGATTATTCAAAATTTTAACTAACTCTAAACCACTATAACCAGTGATACCAACGATTGAAATTTTCATTTATGCACTCCTTTTGAATAAATATGTAATTAGTTTATTGCATTTTTATTCATTTGTCAAGAGGAAAATGTAATTAATATGAAAAAACAAGCAGTCTTTTTCAACTACTTGTTTTCATAATTGCTATCTAGTTATTAAATAAATGCAAGTTGGCGATACGATTGACCGCTTCTACCAGACGCTCTGGCTCTACCAAAAGCCCAATACGAACATAAGCGTTACCCGCAGGACCAAATCCTTTACCTGGTGCCACAGCAACATGGACCTTCTCAAGCAAAAGATCCGCAAAACTTTCACTGGTGTCCCCCTCTGGCACAGGCATCCAAGCATAGAAAGAACCTCTGGATGGAAAGGCCTGCCAGCCAATCTTAGCAGCTGCCTGAACAAAGGCATCTCGACGACTATCATAAGTCGCATTCAGTTGGGCAACAGCCTCCTCAGATTTAGGATCTAAGAGAGCTGCAATCCCAGCCTCCTGCAAGGCAGGAAAGATTCCCACAAAAAGATGGTCTTGAATCAGATTTAAGGCTTCAATCATCTGGTCATTCCCAGCTGCAAAGGCCAAACGCCAACCAGCCATATTGAAGGTTTTCGAGAAAGTATAGAACTCAATGCCCACATCTTTAGCACCAGGCGTTGATAAAAAGCTAGGATTCTCATAGCCCTGATAACCCAAAGCTCCATAGGCTAAATCACTCACCACTCCTACTTCGTAGGTCTTAGCCCAGGCAACTAACTTTTCATAAAAAGCCTTAGTCGCCACAGCCCCCGTCGGATTATTCGGATAATTGATATAGATAAACTTAGCTCGGCGAGCTGTCTCCTCAGGAATGGCATCCAAATCTGGCAAGAAATCATTTTCAGCGGTCAAAGGAAAGGTTTCATAGGTCACACGGCCTAAGCTCACTCCTGATAGGTAATCTGGATAACCTGGGTCAGGCAAGAGCAGGAGATCACTAGGATTCATCAACGCTAGAGGCAATTCCACTAGTCCAATTTTAGCTCCACCCATGACACAAATCTCACGCTCCGAATCCAAATCAACACCATAATGTTTCTTGTAAAAACTAGCAGCTGCTTCCTTAAAGGGACGATTGCCTCGAAACTGTGAATACTTATGGCTAGCAGGATTTTTCGCTGAAAGACACAGCGCCTCAACAATATGGTCATAGGTCGGTTGGTCGGGATTGCCTTGACCGAGATTGATAACATCTGCCCCTTCCGCCACCTTGGCATTAACCTTAGCAACCAAACCTGCAAAAAACTGTTCTGGCAATGCCTTCAATAAGTCAGATTCTTCAAATAACATAAACGCTCCTTAATGATACAAGTCCGTGCGACGATCCTCAAAAACAGGAATCTGACCTCGAACCTTATCTACCTCTTCAAGATTAATATCGGCCGTAAAAATGCCCTCCTCATGCTCCTTGGATTGCAAGACCACATTTCCAAGTGGATCGATAACCATAGAATGTCCTGAGAAGACATCGTCTGGTCCTGTTCCGACACGATTAACAGCAACTACAAAAGCTTGATTTTCAACCGCACGCGCCTTTAACAAAATCTCCCATTGTTGCACACGAGGTTCTGGCCACTGCGCTACCACAAAAAGTACCTTGGCCCCTTGTGCCATCTGTGTCCGCACCCATTCAGGAAAACGAATATCATAACAAATGACACTAGCAGCTGTCACACCATCAAGCTCAAATACAGACTCCGAAGACCCAGCAGACATATACTGGTCCTCTGCCATGAGGCCAAAGAGATGGACCTTGCTGTAGGTATTGATTAGGTCCCCAGACTTATTGTAGACGTAGGTCGTGTTGTAGAATTTGCCGTCCTTCTCAATAGCAACGGACCCTCCGATAATAGCCACAGCATGTTTCCTAGCAAAATGAGACAAGAGTTCTTGAGAGTTCAAACCTTCCTTATCTGCAAGCCCATCCAGTTCATCTAAAGCATAGCCTGTATTCCACATTTCAGGGAGCACAATGACATCAGGATTTTCGCCAAGGGCCCTTTCCAACATTTCTTTCACGTGCTTTTTATTTTCCGTAGGTTGTCCGTGAGCAACATCCATCTGTACCAATGCGATTTTCATAGTAACCTCGATTCTATATTAACCATTATAGCACTCCAAAAGACGTCACAAAAATTGAAAAATTCAATCTCATGATAAAGAAAGCCTATCAAAAAAGGTTGGACATATTGTCCAACCTGATTCATTCCTTCATTAAGCAATATCAACGTAACGACGAGCACCGCTCACTGTCATATATGAGAGCCATGTATGACCATCGGCTGTCAAAACTTTGTCATAGTTAACACTCATACCCTTGTCATAGTAGGCTAACTCTGGACTTGAAACCTTAGCTTCTGCCTTGATTGACGCACGTCCTGTGAAGGTATAACGCCCTGACTCTGGGAGACTTGGTTTTGCGGCTGGTTGACTTGCTTCTGGCTTAGCTGCTGCAATATCAACGTAACGACGAGCACCACTTGTTGTCACATATGAAAGCCATTGACGGCCATCGGCTGTGAGAACCTTATCATAGTTAACAGTCATGCCCTTGTCATAGTAAGCCAATTCTGGGCTTGAAACCTTGGCTTCTGCCTTGATTGACGCACGACTTGTGAAGGTATAAGTGCCTGATTCTGGGAGACTTGGTTTTGCGGCTGGTTGACTTGCTTCTGGCTTAGCTGCTGCAATATCAACGTAACGACGGTTGCCACTTGCTGTTACATATGAAAGCCATTGACGACCACCAGCTGTCAAAACCTTGTCATAATTTACACTCATGCCTTTGTCATAGTAGGCCAACTCTGGGCTTGAAACCTTAGCTTCTGCCTTAATTGACGCACGATCTGTGAAGGTATAAGTTCCTGATTCAGGGAGATTTGGTTTATCCGCTGGTTTAGCAACCGGTTTAACTTCTGGTTTAGTTTCTGTAGCTTTAACTGTTGCAATATCAACGTAACGACGAGCACCACTTGCTGTCATGTATGAAAGCCATTGATGACCATCGGCTGTCAAAACTTTGTCATAGTTAACACTCATGCCCTTATCATAGTAGGCCAACTCTGGGCTTGAAACCTTAGCTTCTGCCTTGATTGACGCACGACCTGTGAAGGTATAAGTGCCTGTCGCTGGAAGGTTGATGGCACCTGTAGTGGCTGGTTTGCTTTCAGCAGGCTTGCTGCTAGTAGCATAATCGCCACCTTCGATACCAAAGTACTCTTCCAAGCTCAATCCTGAATCGTGGATGTCTTTAGCTTCTTTACCCACATAGCGGATGTGCCATGCTTCTGGCATGTAGCCAGTTGAAGCTTCTTTGCCTGCTTGGAAACGCACGATAAAGCCATAGTTATGTGCATTGTCTTTAAGCCATTGACTAGCTCGTGCATCCTCAAGCAAGTTACCAGACTTATCAGTCAAGTCAAAGACCAAACCAGTTTGGTGTTCGCTGAACCCAGGACGAGCTGAGTAACGGTCCGCAGCTGCTTGACCATCACGGCTTACGTAGTTGTCGTAAAGAGTCTTTTGATAATCGTAAGAACGGAAACCACTGTATGAACGTCCAACATTCAACCCTTGATTAATCATATCATCACGAAGTCGAACAAAAGCTGCCTTAGCTGTAGGATTTTCACCTGGATTGTAGTCCTTAGAAAGACCATGCTTCTTATTGACAATGATAATATCATCGTATTTACCACGAACACTGTAGTAAGAACCGTTATTGGTCAATTTCCCTGTCACTTGAGTTTCAGTGATTTGAGGGACTGTAGCTGTAGTTTCGGTAATATAAGTTCGTTTACCATCCAACATATAGTAAAGATGCACAGAATAAGTACCAGCATCACCCTTATGGCTAGCTGTGTCTACATGAACCTTGTAACTTCCGTCTGACTGTTTATCAGCATGGTACCATGTAAGGTCGTCTTGGCCATTCTTATCTGACCAGATTGGAACACGGACTTCTTTAACTTCTTTGCCGCCACCTGAAACATTGGTAACCACAACATCAAAGCCGTTAGACGTTTGGTTGGTAATCGTCAATTTCCC
>NZ_AZYW01000061.1:0-1040 GCF_000517725.1 Streptococcus sp. SR4
AGAAAAGCGACTTATAAAGTAAATTTCACAATTTTAGCAGTCATAAGAGTTAAAAAAATCCAGGACCTGAGCCCTGGATTTAGGAGATTATGAAAAAGAAAAGTTTTAGGATGGTTATAGTATATAAAGCAAAGCCTAAAGTTTTCTTAAAGTAGACAAAAATTATTTTCTTGGATTTTTAAAAGGAAGTTGAAATTAATCAACTTCCTTAGTATAGATGTCTTATAAGAATAATTTTAGTCGATTTTCGGACTTAATTTACAATTGATTTGCACGTCCATTTTCATCAAAGTGATAAGTCACACCATTGATGGTACGTGTTTGGTTGGTTACGAGCTCCCCAGAGTTTTCATCGTAGTAACGAGTCCCCTTGTAGTCTGTAACGAAATTGCCTTTAATTTGCTTACCTTGATAATCAAAGTAGAGGTGTTGACCATTGATGACTTGATCAAATAGAAGAGCCTTTCCATCGTTACCGAAGTAGTACCAGTGTCCATCTGCATAGACGAATTGGTTGGTTACAGCAGCACCTGTTTCAGCGTCGAAGTAGTAAGTTGGGTTGTCTTCTGCTCTGCTAAGAAAAGAAATATAAAACTTAGGTCCAACTAATTTTCCACGAACTTGTTCGTTTGTTTCGTATTTGTTCATTGGATTGGCAGAGAAATAGTAAAGTTTCCCATCAATTTTTTTGAAACCTGCGACTTTTTTACCATTTTCTAGGTAGAACCAACTACCGCGAGATTTAACAAAACCAGTTTTTTCTACAGCTTCGCCAGTTTCATCATCATAGTAAGGTGGATTTTGATATATGTTAAAGGAACCACGAAGAACCTTTCCGTTTTGCTCAACATAGTAATCCTTACCGTTAACACTTATACTTCCAGTTCGTCCATTACTGCTAAAATAGTATAAATCGTCACCAATTTTAATAAACTGATCACGAGGGAGCTCTTTCCGTGCGCCAGTATCTTTATCGTAGTAGTAACCATCAAGAACAGTATCTTTAGCTTGTACACCATTATAGTCAAAGTAAACATGTA
>NZ_AZYW01000062.1:0-1586 GCF_000517725.1 Streptococcus sp. SR4
GAATAGCCTTGTCACCACCAGAAACATTGGTGATATGAACATCGAAACCAAGGTTAGAGAGGTTTTCAATATTGATAGTGCCACTTGGTTTGCTTTCTTGTTGAGCAAGTTTTGCCACAGCTACATAACGGCGGTTGCCATTGTAGCTGAGGTAAGAAAGCCATTGGTAACCATCACCACTGACAATCTTGTCGTAGTTAACTGACATACCAGCATCGTAGTAGGCCAACTCTGGACTTGCTACACGAGGTTCTGCCTTAATACTAGAGCGTTCTTTGAAAGTATAAGTTCCTGAGTCAGGAAGGCTATAGCTAGTTGTTGTATGAGTTTCTTCAACCTTAGTAGGAACTGTGTAAGTTGTGCCACCCACACCAACTAATTTACCATTAGTTTCAACATAGTAAAGATGAACATTGTAGAGACCACGTTCATTCTTATGGTCAATTAGACTGACGTTAACCTTGTAGTTACCGTTGTTAAGACGAGTCGCATTGTACCAGATGATATCATCCTGACCATTCTTTTCAGACCAGATTGGAACAGATACCCCGAGGACACCGTTTTGGTCTGAAACATTACTGATAACCACACTAAAGTCACCATTGTCATGGCTTTCAATAGCGATATCACCTCTTGGTTTAGCGACAGCCTCTGCAGCAGCACCTAGGTCGACGTAACGACGAGTACCATTGTATGACACATAAGAAATCCAACGGTGGTTGTCAGCGAGCAAAGATCTATCGTAGTTGACTGACATACCAGGATCAAAATTGAACTCAGTCTTGGCAGTCAAGCTAGGTTGGTTCTTCACATCTGCAGGTTTAGTAAAATAATAAGTACCACGTTCAGGGATAGTTTCATCTCTAGTCGCTTCAGTAGTGCTACTAGTGTTTTCAGCCTTCAATGCTGCGATATCAGCGTAGTAGCGTTCATAGTCGTAGCCAATGTAAGAAATCCATTGATGATTGTCTCTCTTCAAGACCTTATCATAGATAACATGGTCACCTGCACTAAAGACAAAGGTAGGTTTGATATCCATGATAGGCGCTGTACGAATTTCAGTTGTGCGACGGAAATAAAAAGTACCGTTTGATGGGATATCAAGAGAACCATCAGCAGTCACTGGACCATCTACACCAGGTTGACGTGTTTCGACAGCTTCACGGTCAGTACCTCTAACTTCTGCTACTTCTGAAGATGCGGAACGGTTAGTCTCACTTGCTGCTTCAGAGCTAGCTACTGATGACACTTCAGAACGTAGATTAGCCACTTCTGATCTAGAAACAGAGGCAACAGCAGATGCAGAATGAGCAACCTCTGCCGGTACTTCCAAAGAAGCAGCCTCGCTAGCCACTACACTACTAGCTTCAGAAGAAGCACCTTCACTGCTGGCAAGCTTAGGTCTTGGCGCTTCAGATCTTGAAGCTGGTTGATTGAGGACATCGGTAACAGCTTCTGAAGTTGCCTGGTCGATTTGAAGTGGTTCAGAATTATTTACAAAAACTTCATAATCCTTGCTGGAATTTACGCTATTGGCTTGTTCCTGAGCCAAAGCATGTCCACCAAGCATCAAGCTCGCACCAATC
>NZ_AZYW01000063.1:0-2120 GCF_000517725.1 Streptococcus sp. SR4
ATAGCTACCGTCTGATTGTTTATCGGCATGATACCAAGTAAGGTCGTCTTGACCATCTTTATTTGACCAGATTGGGACACGGACTTCCTGAACTGTCTTGCCACCACCTGAAACATTGGTTACGACAACATCAAATCCATTAGAGGTTTGGTTGTTGATGGTAAGGTTACCAGAAACACGGTTTTCTTGTGGTTTAGACTCAGTAGCTTTCAAGGTCGCAATATCCACATAACGACGTGTACCACTATAGCTAATATAAGAAATCCATTGGTGGTTATCCGCAGTCAAGACCTTGTCATAGTTCACTTTGTAGCCTTTTTCCAAGGTATAAAGTGTTTCTGCAGAAGCCTTAGGTTTATTTTTAACATTCAAGCTACGTGTCACATTATAAGTACCACTTGCTGGAAGCTTTTCAGCACCAGTAGTTTCTGGTTTTGCTTGATTAGTCTCTGTTGGTTTAACAGTTGGTGTTTCAGCTTTGGCAGGTGTCAAAGTCGCAATATCTGCATAATAGCGAACATAGTCATACCCAAGGTAAGAAATCCATTGGTGATTATCCGCAGTCAAAACTTTGTCATAGATAACATGGTCACCCTTACTGAAAACAAAAGTAGGTTTGAGGTCTGCTTTTGGTTCTTTCTTAATATTTGTGTCACGTGTAAAGTAGAAAGTTCCTGTCGCTGGGATGTTCAAAGCAC
Source organism: Streptococcus sp. SR4 (assembly GCF_000517725.1). NCBI lineage: Bacteria > Bacillati > Bacillota > Bacilli > Lactobacillales > Streptococcaceae > Streptococcus > Streptococcus sp. SR4. The sequence goes on from NZ_AZYW01000063.1 coordinate 699, forward strand.
CTGTTGTGGCTTGAGTGCCATTAGAAGGCTTACCATCCCCATTACCACTATTACCGTTACCACTACCAGCTGCCACTGGTTTCACTGGCGCATAACGACGCACGCCAGAGTATGATTTGTAGCTAATCCATTGATAGCCGTCAGCCGTCACGACTTGATCGTAAAGGACGCTGTCTCCTGGATTTACATAAAATTCAGCCTTGGCAGACACCTTGGGTTGATTCTTAATCTCTGTACGTTCCTTGTAGACATAAGTTCCTTGACTTGGAAGGTCGCTGTCTGTAGTTGTAGCTGGTTGGCTCACCAAACTAGTATTGACAGCTGCTCTCGTTAAGGCAGATACATCAAGGTTAGTGGCTGTTTCAGATGAAGCATTTGTGTTCCTTGTCGCTTCTGAGCTAGCAGTTGTTGATTCAGAAATTTTATCTGCTGCTTGTGAGGTACTAGCACTCACTTCACTTCTAGCCTCGCTAGTAGCAGTTCCACTAGCGGTTTGGCTAGTTGTTGAGACTTGGCTAGCTTTCTCACTTGATGCTACCCCACTGAAAATATCAGCTGCTGTCACAGCATCACTATCTGAGGTAGCACGCACAGTGGCATCTGAAGGTGTTGAAACTTCATGATGCTCATCAGCCAAAGCTTGACCTGCAAAGACCAAACTAGCTCCTAAAAGAACTGATGCTGCCCCAAATGAATATTTACGAATGGAAAAACGTTGTTGTTCGTGTAAAAATTTTTCTCGTTTCATATCAATTATTCTCTCTATCGAATTGATGTTACTGTTTGATTGTAACACTCGGTGACAAACATTACAAGTATTTTACAGAATATTACTGAATATTACTGAATATTTCTCACTTGTCCATTAGTATACCAAATTTATTTGACTTGTTCACACCTAAATCATAAACTGTCCAATTTTTGTCATAATCGGAAAATGACTGATTATACTTATATATTCGTTGTTTTTCCAAAAAAATTGAAAATAAAGTAAAAACACGACAGCTTTAAATGCCATCATGTTTCATTTTGAACCTTTTATCAATGTCCTACATCTGAATATGAAATGTAGTATCGTTGACCATCCTTAACAAAACTATACCAGTTTCCATCAGGTAAAATTTCATATTTGTCCCAATCAACATCCCCTGCAGGAAGTTTAGAAACAGCTCCACTGTCTTTATCTGGCGCAGCATAGACAGGTGTTTCCGCATCAAGTGTCAATGTTCCAGAAGTAGCTGTCCAAGCACCTCGACCACCTTCAACTTGAGAAGCTGGTGTTGTAGCTTCAGCCACTTGTCCGCCATCTGTAGTACCTGCTTGAGCTTGTTCTTGAGAAGAAGCTTTAGGTGCTACTGCTGAGGCCTGATTTCCATTTTCTTCATTTGAAACTGATGAAGATGATGATTGAGTTGATTTTTT
>NZ_AZYW01000064.1:0-11053 GCF_000517725.1 Streptococcus sp. SR4
TTGACTGGCTGAAATCGTCACCTTGTAGGAACCATTATCCTGTTTTGTAGCATTATGCCAAACAAGATCATCCTGACCATTTTGCTCAGACCAAACTGGGATAAGGATACCTGAAATACCGCTTGGATTCGTCAGGTTGGTGATAAGAACATCAAAGGTTCCACGATTTTTATCATTATTGGCAATAGTTAAAGTTCCTTGAGTCTTAGTGATATCAAGTGTTGCTTGTTTGCCACCAAGGCCAATATATTTACCGTCATTATCAACCAAGTAAACATGGGAATTATACAGACCGCTATCACCCTTATGGTTGCTTGAACGAACGGTTACCTTATAGTCTCCATTAGCTTGTTTAGCTGCCTTGTACCAGATGATATCATCTTGACCGTTCTCTTCTGACCAGGTTGGAACCAAGACTTCTTTGAAGCCTCGTGGCGCAACTAAATTTGAAATGACAAGATCATAGCTACCAGTAGCATTGTTGAGACCAGTGATGGCAAGGTCGGCTTTAGGATTTTGACTCTCTACTCCTTCATTTTCTAGGACGGAGTTGGTCGTATTGCTCACTGCATCCCATTCATAAAGTTTATAGGCTTCAATCAAAGAGATAAGTTTTCCAGCGTAACTTGGATCTGTCGCATATCCTGCATTCTTCAGTTCCTGAGCCGCAATGCGATAATCTGTTTCATTCACAACTTTTCGGTAATTGTTTTTTCGCCACTCGGTACTCGTGAAAAATTTTGCATGGTCTACTACGCTATCATTCCATGAGGTATATTTTCGAAAAGCTGCATTGATCTTGATATAGTCACCATTAACATATTCCTGGGTAGGCACAGTCACGATTTCTCCATTCCAGTCTTCTGAATCTTTAATGCCAAAAAGATTATTGTTGGGAGCCTTAGCAAGTTCAGAGCTTCCCCAACCACTTTCTAGGATAGCTTGCGCTGCCGTAATAGAGGGAAGGACTCCTTCCTTGGCTCCATCCATTGCTCCTTGCTTAATGGCACTAAGAAAATGACTTTGATTTTGATCAATTTCGCTAAGTTCATCTGCCTCTTGATAAGAGCTTGTGGTCACAGAACTATTGGTTAAGACAGCTATTTTTGAAGAATCTGCCAGACTTGTTTGCTCCTCCTCTAATACCTTTTCACTTTGTAGATTCATTTGACTCGTTGAATCATCGTGTACTCCTATTTCAGAATAACTTGTCGCATGATTATCTGTACTTTCTTTCAAAGTTGAAGATGTGTCAGTTGGTGATAACATTTCATCTGCTTTAGCCGAGTGACCAGACATGCCTAAAAATAAGATTGCTAGCATAACACCGCACAGTCCATAAGCTTTGCTTTTCTTAAATCCAAAATGAAATCCTAATTGCATCTTAATTTCCTTTTCTACTTACAATTTCTGCTGATTCATTTTAAGACGATGAAACTATCAGCATCATAAAGTCTTAAAATAAACCTTCACCAATTTATTCGCAAAAAAAGCTAGAAACTTGTCAAAAGTTCCTAGCTTTTTTAGTAGTATTGAAATATTAATCGACATCAACGAAACCAAAACGTGATAGAGGATACAATCTGAAAGAGATAACACCCTTAATTTGGTCCTTTTCAATAAGACCAAACTTACGACTATCATCTGTATTACGACGGTTATCGTTCAGTACAAGATATTGACCCTTTTCAATCTTAGTTTGTTTATTATCTGTCAATGTTGCAATGGAAAAATCATCAGTGAAGAAGTTTCCAGGTGAAACTGTCGCCAAATAAGCTGATTTATCCTTGCTAATATAGGCTTCGTCAACTGACTTATCATTGACATAAAGGAAATCATCCATAGCTGTCACGCTCTTGCCCTCATCAGCAATAACACGACCAATATATTCCTTGCCATTAACTGTATAAAGAATAAAATCTTTTTTCTGAGGTTCAACATTTTTATTGAAAGTAACATAATCACCAGCATGAATATAGTCATTCGCCTGACCTTCAGTCACACGGTGTGTTGAAAAGACAAATGCTCTTAACAACAAAATCACTACAATGGCAAGAACTGCTATGATAATATTTCGAATTAAATCTCTCTTAACCATACTTACTCCTTATGGGTTCTAATAAAATCATAACATAAATAGAGAAATAAAAAAAGAGGGAGTGAACAAGCTCAATGTATCTCTCCCTCTCTTTAAACCAAGGATTAAAGCCTTTCGCAGCTTAATAATCCTCAAGAAATGTTTGCATATTGACATCATCTGGAACTAAGGCAAGGTATTTTTCTGCCGTTGCACGCGCCTGATCTCTGTAACCAAATTCACGCAGGATATATGCATAATCATGGAGGAATTCAGGATTTTCAGATAAATCTGTAGCCAAATCTTGATAGATTTGAAAAGCTTCTTCTTCATCATCAAGTGCTTGGTAGGCCTTGGCAATATTCCAACGAGCCAAAACAGAATCAACTTCGTAATCGGCTAAAGCTACTAGATCCTCGTAACGTTCTTCTTCTAAATAGAGAGTACTTAAACGTAGAACAATCTCATCTTGGTCCTCAGCGAGTGGTAAGGCTTGCTTCAGATAAGATTCAGCAGATTGAGTGTCATGCAACTCGTAGGATAACTGTGATGCTAACAAAAGTAATTGAACATCAAAAGCATTTTTTGAAATCCCTTGTTGTGCCATACGTAATGCTTCTTCAGTTTTATGTTCTGCATGTAAGGACAAGGCGTAAAAATACTCATAACCCTCGAAGTCAGCAGACATTGTTTCTATCTGCTTAAAGTAAAAATTAGCTTTTTGATACTCTTCTTGATCATAGAGCAAAGTGGCTAACTCAAAAGCAATGGTATCATCGTATTCAATTTCAATAGCTTTTTCCAAAAATTCACGAGCAGCTTCAAACTTACCAAGACTGGCATAAGCCTTACCAATGCGTTCATAAGTAGAAACACCAGTCATTGCCAGGAGGTCACGATTATCCAATTTAGCATAGTATTGAATAACTTGTTCAAAATTTCCAAGTTCAAATTCCATCTCAGCCAAACCAAAAATAATCAATGAGTCATCTGATAGTTGACTTGCCTCCAACAACTTATCACGTGCCACATCAGTTAGGCCCTCCATTTGGTAGAGGTCTGCCTTTACAATTAAAGCAGACAAATAGTCGTCAGAGTCTTCAGGTATGGCATCCAAATAAAGAAAGGCCTCTTCAATATCGCCATCTTCGGCTGCAATTTGTGCTAGATTGACATTAACCTCTGGAAAATCAAAACGAACTGTTTCGTAAATTTCCTGTGCCTGAGGTAAGAAACCAATAGACTCTAAGTATTGACCTAACTCAACAAGAACCTCTGCAGGATCTTCTCGTAAAGCTTTTTTAAAATATTTGTCTGCGTGGTCTAAATCTTGGTTTCCAATAGAGGCAACCATTTTTTCACTATTTAACATCGTCTTTTTGTCCTTCATTTTCTAAATCATCTTGATAAAGATTACTTACAGAACGGTACCAATCAAAAATCTCTCTAACAACAACCTTGACAGAAGCATAAATTGGAATCCCCAATAAGACGCCCCAAACACCGTACAGAGAGCCTGCTGTCAAGAGAATAAACATAATGGTAATCGGGTGAATGCTTAGTTTATTTCCCAAAACAAGTGGAGAAACAAAACGTCCTTCAATAGTTTGCTCGATGACAAAAATGATGAGGACCTTAATCAACATCGCAGGTCCTTGTACCAGTCCCATGATTACAACTGGTACCATAGCAAGAAAGCTTCCTAGATAAGGAACCATGTTTAGAAAACCTGCCATAATACCAAAAGTCATACCATATCGAAGACCTACAATCTTAAACATAATACAGAACATAATGGCAACGACAATAGCGACTGTAACCTGGCCTTGAACATACCCTTCGAGCTGACTATTAATATCTGAAAGCATACGAACAGTTGTTTCACGAAAGCGAGTTGGTAAGGCTGAGACAAAGCTATGTTTCATCTTTTGGCTATCTCTTAAAAGGTAGAAAAGAATGAAAGGTGCCAAAATGATAGCTACTGTCACCCTTGCTACTGTGCTCGCAAAAGTTCCAACCCACGTCAAAGCAGATGAAGAAAAGTTCTCAGCATAATTGACCATTCTCGCTGAGAAATCACTAAGCATGGACTCTAGATCACCGTGGAAGTTGGAAAGAATAGGAAGATTAATCCAACGTTCCGTCTCACTATTAGCACGTGCAATATATGATGGTGCATTTCTTATCAAGATCAAAATTTGATTTTGTAAGCTAGGAATAGCCGTCGAAATTCCCCAAACCAAGAGCAAACCAAGGATAGCGTAGATGACTAAGATAGACATGGTTCGGTTTAGTCCAGTTCTTTCTACAAGTAGTACCAAAGGTTTTATTAAATAATAAAGGAGCATGGAAATAACCAGTGGCAACATAATAATGGTCATAAACTGAATGACGGGTGAAAAAATAGGACTTATCTTTGTGAAAATCAAAACCGTCAAACCAACCAAAAGTAAGATGAAAAAGGCTACAACAGCCTGATTATTCAATATCCACTTAAAAAACCATGTTTCTGAAAAATGTTCTGTTTTTTTACGCTTCATAGTTCCTCCCTATTTATCATAAAAGGTTACAGTCTTGTCTACTAAGTTTTGGTTACGATCATAGACAAATTTTGCAGAGAAGAAAGGCTTATCTTCAAGAATCCACTTGAAGATCTCGTAGTCACCTTCCCAAGTTGGTTTAGATAAGACCTCATCATATGGTACCCATTCAAGCGTTCCTTCACGAGATTCCTCATCTGAGATGAGTTCTCCTTCAAAACCAGTTACCTTAAAGACATAGGTGTACCAATCATGACCAGGGGTAAATTCTGGAAAGGTAATCATCCCTTTAAAATCCATCTCAGTCACTGTAAAATGGGTTTCCTCGAGAATTTCACGACGAGCACATTCGTCAGGCGTTTCTCCCGCTTCTAGTTTTCCCCCAACAGAAATCCACTTTCCTTCATGAACATCATTAGGCTTTTTATTACGATGTAGGAGCAAAAGCTCCTTTCCATTGTCAATATAACAAATGGTAGCTAACTTTGTCATAATGCATCTCTTTTCCAATGTTTTTTAATATTATACCAAATATGGGTTTGGATTTGGGCTTTGAGCAGACGATTTTGAGATATAGTTGAAAATCTGCTTTTCTCAATCTTATGACAAACAAAAAGAGAACCAGATTGGTTCTCCTTTAATCTCTTCAGTATTTCAAATAACGGCGCATTGCCATACGTGACCCAATCGAACCGATAATGATACCGACTGCAAAGAGGGTTCCGATAACCGCATAGACAAACCACTCTGGATCATACATCGAAATACCACCTTTAACGAAATCAGGGTTCAAAGATGAGTAAACCATGTGATACAAAAGATAAATGAGTCCTGAAGGAATGATAGCACCAAGCGCACCAATCCAAGCACCCTCCATCAAGTAGGGACGACGAATATATGAATTCTTGGCACCTACCAAACGCATGATTTGAATTTCAGTCGCACGTGACATAATGGTAATTCGAATGGTATTCGAAATCAATAGGACAGCCACAATCGTTAAGAGAGCTGTAGCAATGATGCCCCAGAATTGAACACGTTTCATAGTAGACATCAGAATTTCAGTATCTGACCCACCAAAGTTAGCATTATCAACGCCCTGAATGGCTTTAGCTTCCTTAGCAACTCGACTGACATCATCTGGTGATTTCGTTTGAACGATGTAAACATCAGATAGTGGGTTAGCATCCCCAGTAGCTGTCTCGAAACTTGACCCCATTGTTTCAATGAGTTGTTTCTTTTGTTCTTCTTTGCTAGAGAAGGTAACCTTATCTACACCTTTGATCTTGGTTAAAGCATCATAAATCTTATGGTAGTCTTTATTAGCTACAATCTGTCCAGAAAGTTCCTTGACTGTTTTCGAGGCATCTGATGAATCTGGATCCAAGTAGACATTGACCTGAATATTCTTTTCAATATCTGAAGCCAATTTCTGTGTATTTAAGATAACAGAGCCAAAGACACCTAAAAGTGAAAGAACAATCATTACCGAAAATACTGCCGTAAGTGTCGACAACAAATTACGTTTGAGATTCTTAATCGATTCTCCTAAATGGCGGAAAAAGCGTCTAATCATGGTAACCGTACTCTCCTTCCTCTTCATCACGAACAATACGTCCTTCCTCAATCGCTACGACACGATGACGAAGGTTATTAACGATAGTTGAGTTATGGGTTGCCATTATAATGGTAGTCCCTTGTAAGTTAATACGTTCAAGGACCTGCATAATTTCCCAAGAAATTTCTGGGTCCAAGTTCCCTGTTGGTTCATCCGCAATCAACACTTTTGGATTATTTACAATAGCACGAGCAATAGCGACACGCTGTTGCTCACCACCAGACAATTGATTTGGAAACGAACGCATCTTGTGTTTAAGACCAACCAACTCAAGTACTTCTGCCACTCGTTTCTTGATATGACGAGGTTTCTCACCAATAACTTCCATGGCATAAGCAACATTTTCAAAAGCTGTTTTCTTTGGAAGGAGTTTATAATCCTGGAAAACAACTCCAATGGAACGTCTCAAGAGTGGAACGTCTTTCTTACGAAGTCGAGTTAAATCAAACTCTCCAACCTTCATAGAACCACTCGTTAATTTTTCTTCTTGGTAGAACAAGCGAATTAAACTTGATTTACCAGCACCAGAAGGGCCGACTAAGTAAACAAACTCCCCAGAGTTAACAGACAAATCAATGTGTCTAAGGGCTGTTGTTGACTTATCATACTTCTTAGTAACATCTTTTAATTCAATAAGAGCCATAATGTCAGTATTCAACTACTAAAGTAGCTGAACGCCTTCCTTTCATTGAGATAGAGTATTTTAATACTTAAAACAAGTATGTTATTACTATTCTTCCATGCGCCACTTGAGGTAGGCATCGATGAAGCCTTCAATATCTCCATCCATTACCTTATCAACCTGGGCAACTTCATAGCCTGTACGGTGATCTTTAACCATGGTATATGGCGTGAAAACGTATGAGCGAATTTGGCTTCCCCAAGTGATTTCTTTCTTATCACCTTTCAAAGCATTCACTTCTTCTGCTTTCTTTTCTTGCTCCATTTGATAGAGCTTAGCTTGAAGCATTTTCATCGCACGATCACGGTTCCCGTATTGTGTACGGTCAACTGTTGAAGCTACAACAATACCTGTTGGAATGTGGGTCAAACGCACACCTGTAGAAACCTTGTTGACGTTCTGACCACCAGCACCACCTGAGCGGAATGTATCCATCTTGATATCATCATCACGGATTTCAACTTCGATGGTATCATCCAATTCAGGCATAACTTCCACAGATGTAAATGAGGTATGACGACGTTTGGCAGAGTCAAATGGTGAAATACGAACCAAACGGTGGACACCCATTTCTGACTTGAGGAAACCATAAGCATTAGGTCCTTCAAAAGCAAGGGTTACAGATTTGATTCCAGCCTCATCACCCGCCTGATAATCCAAAGTCTCAACCTTGAACCCTTTGGCATTTCCATAACGTTGGTACATACGGAGCAACATATCAGCCCAGTCTTGAGCTTCTGTACCACCAGAGCCTGGGTGAATTTCCAGAATAGCATTGTTATGGTCATATGGTTCAGACAAGAGCAGTGTCATCTCGTAACTTGTCATAATCTTATCAAGTTTTTCGAGTGTTTCTTCCAGCTCTTCTTGAACACTATCATCTTCTTCCAACATTTCTAAATAAAGCTCTGTCTCGTCAGAGAGTTCTTGCATATTGTTGAAAGTTTCGTATTTCATTTTGAGCTCATTTAACTCTTGTGAGGTCTTTTGAGCTGCAATATTATCATTCCAAAAATCTGGCTCAGTCATTCGGTTTTCAAGGAGTGCTATGTCCTCTTCCAAACGATCTAAGTCAAAGAGACCTCCCGAAGCTCACGAGCTTCTCTTGATTTTCAGAGATTTTTTGGCGAATTTCTGCCACTTCCATGGATAGGTTTCCTCCATTTTATAGTATTATGCTTAATTCTAGCATAAATCACTTAAATTTGCCATTTTGCACACACAAGCTCCCACTCTGCTTGGGCATCTTCATCTTTAGGTGAAAGATTCCGCATATAGTCTAACATAGCCTCATCAGGCTTTTTAACGATCTCACCGAGAGCCCAAATGGCAGTCGCCGTGTGAATGGGATTATTATTCTTATCGACAATCTCCATCAGTTTGACAATGGCATTTCGATCATGAAGGTTAGCCAAGGCAATAATGGCATTGCGCTGAAGAATATTCTTTCCTCGCCAAGAACCGGCAATCAATCCAAATTTCTCCTTGAAAGATTTGTTGGTCAGCTCTAGAAATGGGAGTAATTCTGGCATAGCAAGCTCAGGATCAATCTCTGATGCCAAGGGATTGTCAATACCTCTATTATATGGGCAGGAAATCTGACAAATGTCACAGCCATAGATGACAGTCTTGATTTTCTTTCGAAACTCCATATCCATCATGCCCTTGTCCTGGGTTTGGAAGGATAGGCAACGACGGGCATTCATAGTCCCATCACCAATAAGGCAAGATGTCGGACAGGCATCCAAACAACGACGACAATCCCCACAACCATAATCAACTTCTTGGTCTGGCTCTATCTCTAAATTAGTGATGAGCTCACCAAGATACATGTAGGATCCGTATTCTTTCGAAATGACCAGTCCATTCTTTCCGATAAAGCCAATACCAGCTCGCTTGGCCACTGCTGTATCGACTAAGGCTCCAGTATCCACCATACCTTTATATTCGAAGTTTTCCGTCAGTTTTTCAATACCCTCTGCCAAGCGTTTTAGTTTGTCCTGCAAAACATAGTGATAATCTAACCCCCATGAATTTGGTGTGATTTTACCACGCTTATACTCTGTTTTTTGTGGTTGTTGTGGTAACTTATGTGGATAGGCAACTGCAATGGAAATGATGGTTTTAGCCGATTCTAAGGTCAACTTAGGATAAATACGTTCTTCAATATTTTTATGTTCAAACCCTGTTGTTCGCCCTTCTTCGACACCAAGTCGAAGGGATTTCTCCAGATAGGCAAAATCATCGGCGGTTGTAAAACCAATTTTTGAAATGCCAATCTCCTTGGCCATCTTTTGTATTTCTAACTTGATATCCATATTCTTATCATAATGAAAATGTAGTCCAAGGGCAAGTATTTTCCATCATCTTCATTTAGAGACAAGCCTTAACCTTTTTGTTACAATGTTCCTATGACAAGACTTGCAGTAATGAGTGATTTACATATTGATTTGAATCACTTTGAAACATATGAAATCGATACTCTAATAAAGTGCCTAAAAGATCAAGAAGTTAGCCATCTCCATATCGCTGGTGATATTTCTAACCATTATTATGCTGACACAAAACCTTTCCTACAAAAACTGTCCAAGGCGGTCAAGGTCACCTATAATTTAGGCAATCATGATATGCTTGATTTAGAGGATGACCTTATTGATAATCTTGATTTTCAGGTGACTGATTTAGGTAGCAAGACATTATTGGCTTTTCATGGGTGGTATGATTATTCCTATTCTGATGAAAATTTGGAAAAGATTCTTAATCGTAAGAAGCAACTCTGGTTCGACCGTCGACTTAAGCGTTTAGATACTGATCCGGAAATCTGTCAAAGGAGTCTCAAGAAGCTAGATAATATCTTAAGTGAATTAGACACTAGTAACCTTATAGTTGCCATGCACTTCGTTCCTCATAGTCGTTTCACCATGACGCACGAACGTTTTAAACCTTTTAACGCTTATTTGGGATCTGAACAATTCCATCAGATTTTCGTCAAACATGGTGTTAAAGATGTTGTTTTTGGTCATGCCCACCGCAGTTATGGGACAGTAACTATTGACGGTGTAACCTATCACTCGCGTCCTCTTGGATACCGACGAGAATGGGACTTAACCATTGACTTTGTTTCCAATCACCCTGAACTCAATCCTACTGGAACATGGAACCTCTCCAAGCGTTACAACCTAGTCAAGAAACGACAAGAGTTTTTAGAGTATGAAAAAAAGGAACTAGTAAATGAGTTCCTTTCATCCATGACACTATTTGATTTGTAGAACGACTCTTATGGGAGTCGTTTTTTTAGTCGGTGAAAAATCCCTGCTTTTGAAGGTCCTTCAAGGTATTAGCACGGTTAGCAACTGATTTATCCATGGTCTTAGCAATCTGAGTCGTAAATTCATCAACCCTATTATTTAAATCGCGGAGGTCGTAATACTCATGGACTTCAGCATCGTAATCTTTTAGCTCCTCTAAAGGATTTTCTAAATCCTGATAATAATTTTCCATATGGATAACGTGACGTGGCAAACGAGGTTTAAGCTGTGGTTCCTGGTCTGGCCAACCAACTGCTAGGCCTACTGCAGGATAGACATACTTAGGCAGTTTGAGAAGCTCCGAAAGCTTGGCATTATCATTCAAGATACTCCCCAAGAAGACTGTTCCCATGCCTAAACTCTCAGCAGCCACTACCACATTTTGAGCAGCAATCATTGCATCTGAAAAGGCCGAGATAAAGCGTTCGGGACTACCTTGCACCAAGGCTTCAGCACCCTTTGCCTCTGCAATCAAAGTATTACGTCTTTGGTCTACAACAAATACAAAAAGATGACCAGCATTTGGAATATAAGGCTGATTCGCAATTTCAGCAATTTCTTCCTTCAATTTTTGATCAGTAATACTGATAATCGAATAGGATTGTCTAAAATTACTAGTTGCCGTATGTCTGGCAACATCAACCAGAAGGTCAACTTCTTCCTGTGTCAAAGCTAGAGGTTTAAATTGACGGATGCTGCGGTGATTGAGTTGTGTCTTAATGGTCTCGTTCATGGCCTTCTCCTTAACTTGTGATCATTTCTCTTCACTTGTGATCATTTCTCTTCACTTGTGATCATTTCTCTTCACTTGTGATCATTTCTCTTCAC
>NZ_AZYW01000065.1:0-1593 GCF_000517725.1 Streptococcus sp. SR4
CCTCTACGACAACTATATTGATATTCTACCAGAGGACGAGCTGTTAACCATTGATATCATTGAAAGAACCCTGAATTTTATGACTGAAGGTGAAGAGGATGCTATCGAAACTATCTTTGAAGACTATCTGACTCAAGTTTTGAAGAAAGAAGCATATTCCTTAAATGACCTGTTACTAATTAAATACTATACCTTTCAATGTCAAGTTGGTGACTATGATAAAGAGATTGTTGAAAGTTTTCGATGTAAATTAATTAATCAAGAATTACAAGGGGAAGAGTTAGTTAATGTTGAACTACTTGGAGCATTGTCAACTATAGGTGGAATCTATGTTATGCATCATGATTATAGAAATATGAAAACTATTGTCGATAAAATGCATACTGTTATCGATAAGACTCTACAACATGCTTACAAACCCGCTGTACTTATTTTTGAAGCGAAATATTATCTGTTCTATGAGAACAACAGAGATAAAGCGGCTGAGCTCTATAATACGGCTACCGTACTAGCTGAAGCTTTTGGTGACCAAGTCTTCATCAAAAATCTTAAAATGGAAATGGAAAAAGATTTAAACATAAAATAGAAAATATATCATCAACATTTTAAACATGATTCATTCCAAATGTAATAACTACCAAAGAAGCATCTGAAGTTAAACTCAGATGCTTCTTATCTTTCCTGAATATCGTTGAGTAAACGAAAGTTTTTCGGCAACGAATTTTTGAGTGAAATCATTGTCTTCTCTCAAATCCCTTAAACGTCGGTACATCAATCTTTCTCCTAAGGAAAAGTATAGAGGAAAAATTTTATGTATTGTCCTAATTGGACAATATGAAATATACTCAATAATATCCACTAGTATTCAAGTATATTGATTGATGCTTTATTGTTTGAAACAGAAAAATAATAAAGTATATTCCATTTATAGAGGGTTGATATGTCTTATTTATATTATTTGTAGGTATTTATTTACTTTATTTGATAATAACTCTTGATCCATGTTTAAAGTACCAGTTATGATAAGAGGTTCCAGAAATGTTAGACCTGTCAAATACTGAATCGTAGTGATAGGCTTTAAAATCTCTTCAATTGTTACATGGAAGCGGCCGTTTCTCGTGTAGTCATCTTGCCCAGCTCCAAAACTAGCTACCAACATGACTTCCTTGCCTTGTAAGGCAGTACCAGTCGAACCATAGGCCCAACCGTATTCAAATACAACGTCAAACCACTGTTTCATGAGGGCTGGCGTTTGGTACCAATAAATTGGGAACTGGAGTACAATGCGATCACTTACCTCTAGAATCTTTTGCTCCGTTTTGACATCAATGTCAAAATTGGGATACAGTTGGTACATATCTCGCACGTCATAACCAGCTCCAGCAGCAGCTGTTGCCAGTTCTTTATTAATGCGTGAGCCCGTTTTTAATTGAGGGTGAAATGTAAAAATTGTGGTTTTCATATCGTTTCTCTTTCTTATCTTAATTATGCTTGACCTTCCTTAGACACAAACCATACATCAAAAACGCACTAGAAACACATTACTCAAATGCAAAATTGGAGGGGACCAATAAGCTTATCAAAGACATCAGA
>NZ_AZYW01000066.1:0-2618 GCF_000517725.1 Streptococcus sp. SR4
TGACAATTTAGGTTCTTAAACGTCTCTAGTTAATCAACTAAAAATTATAACTAGCTGGGTGTTATCTAATCTCCCCTCATTTTTAAGTTTTTATCATTTTTGATATAATGGTAGAGAATGAAAGGAGACTTTATGTCAACTAAAAATTTAACGCCGGTCTTAAAAACCTCTTTTGTGCTACTGGCTATCCTCGTCCTTCTTGGTATTGTTATGCCTGACGGCTACCAAGTTTGGTCAGAACAACTAAGGGAAGTTATTTCAGATAAACTTGGCTGGTTTTACTTATTACTGGTCACGTCAATCGTTCTACTTTGTGGCTTTTTCCTGGTTAGTCCCGTTGGGCAAATCAAACTGGGGGAACCCAATTCGGTGCCTGAACACTCTACTATCTCTTGGATTGCCATGATATTTTCTGCTGGAATGGGAATCGGCCTTGTCTTCTACGGTGCCGCAGAGCCCTTATCCCATTATGCCATTTCAACGGTACGAGCTACCCCAGGGTCGCAGGAAGCCTTAGCCGATGCTTTCCGTTACACTTTCTTTCACTGGGGCATCCATGCCTGGGCAATATATGCTTTAATCGCCCTGGCCCTCGCCTACTTTGGTTTCCGAAAAAAAGAGAAATATCTTTTATCGGTTACCTTAAAGCCCTTGTTTGGTAAAAAAACAAACGGTATCCTTGGTAAGATCGTAGATACGATTACAGTGGTCGCTACTGTTATCGGGGTGGCAACCACTCTTGGTTTTGGGGCAGCCCAAATCAATGGGGGACTCAACTACCTCTTTGGTATTCCAAACAATGCCCTTGTGCAAGTTATTATCATCATTATCACAACCATCCTCTTTACCATTTCAGCCCTTTCTGGTCTTGGAAAAGGGGTAAAAATCTTATCAAACACCAATCTTATTTTAGCGATTGGACTACTCGCCATCACCATAATCATCGGTCCCACAGTCCAGATTTTTAATACCTTGACCGATAGTATCGGACTGTATATTTCCAATTTCTTCCGTATGAGTTTCAGTGCTGGTTCCTTTGGTCAATACAATCGTGACTGGATCAATACTTGGACGATTTTCTATTGGGCTTGGTGGATTTCTTGGTCACCATTCGTGGGAGTTTTTATTGCCAGAATTTCTAAAGGACGTAGTATCAGACAATTTCTATCCATCGTCTTATTAGCACCGACTGTATTAAGCTTTTTATGGTTTTCTACCTTTGGAACACTTTCAACGCATGTTCAATCACTTGGAAATGTAGATTTAACACAGTTTCCAAGTGAGCAGACCTTGTTTGCAACCTTCAGTCAACTGCCATTTGGTTTTATTGCCTCCGTTGTTGCCATCATCTTGATCATTACCTTCTTTATCACGTCAGCAGACTCTGCGACCTATGTGCTAGCTATGCTCTCTGATGATGGGAATCTCAAACCAAAGAATAACCTTAAAATCTTCTGGGGCGTACTCCTTGCGACTATTGCCATCGTCTTACTTCTTTCAGGGGGCTTAGTAGCCTTGCAAAATACGCTGATTATCGTAGCCTTTCCATTTTCACTCATCATGGTACTGATCATGGTTTCCCTAGTCATTGAATTGCTACACGAAAAAGACAAGATGGGACTGTCAATCACACCGACACGATACCCTAAAAAAGATCAACCCTTCAAATCTTATGAAGAATAAATAACCCAATTTGTAAAACGAAGCTAGACAGAAAAAGCCATCTATGTTAGGCTCAGATAAACACCACATTTGTCTGAAAGGAACTAAGATAAATGACCTATACTCATCTTACCACAAACGAGCTTGTAACGATAGAGGCTTACTATCAAGAAAACATAATAAAAATTAATATAAAAAGTTTCTAAAATACATATTTAGACACTTTTTGTATGCTATAATTTTCATTAACACTATAACAAAGGAGAACCAAATGAAACGTTTAAATACTCTATTTCATATTATAAAAGTTACAGGTTTTAATCAATTTTTGACAAGTTTTGTAAGTTTTATTTTTATTTCAGGAGGAATACTTTTATTAGTTGAACCTCAAATAAGTAATTACTGGGATGGACTATGGTATGCTTTTGTCACATCAACAACAGTAGGTTACGGAGATATACTAGCTACTACTCTAATCGGACGTATTACTAGCGTCTTTTTAACTGTATATGGACTTATTTTTTTTGGATGCTTATCAGCCGTAATTGTCAATTACTACAGCAAATTAAATACACCTAATAATAAAACTGACTAACATATTTCTTAGTAACTGTAAAAAATAATTCTTTCTCTGCCAATTCCAAACGGCTACAATTTCCTGACCTCGCGATACTTCTTGACTATCCTCTCCAGTCTGAACAAGATTACCATCTTCGACATCATCTAAGTCTAATTCTTTCTTGATAGTCTTGAAGAGTTTTCCAAATCCAATCTGTCGTTTCCGATAAAGTCCCTCAAACAAATCACCCGTTATCCGTTCCTTCGTCTCTTCAGGCAAGACAATCACTTGTTTGTCATTCTCTTTCTCGACATCAAATGGATTTTACTAATATTTCTCAAAATTATGAGGCTGGGACAAAAGTCCTAGCCTCTTTATTGTTTTTGGATTGTCGAGC
>NZ_AZYW01000067.1:0-2456 GCF_000517725.1 Streptococcus sp. SR4
GCAATCAGTGTCAAACTCCGAGTCAGCGTCAGCAAGTGCGTCAGTTTCTGACTCACAGTCAGTGTCAAACTCCGAATCAGCCTCAGAGAGTGCGTTAGTTTCTGACTCACAGTCAGTCTCAAACTCCGAATCAGCCTCAGAGAGTGCGTCAGTTTCTGAGTCACAGTCAGTGTCAAACTCCGAGTCAGCATCAGTAAGTGAATCAGTCTCTGAATCACAGTCTGTATCAAATTCCGAATCAGCGTCAGTTAGTGCCTCAGTTTCAGAATCACAGTCTGCATCAAACTCCGAGTCAGCCTCAGAGAGTGCATCAGTAAGTGAATCACAATCAGTGTCTAATTCCGAATCAGCTTCAGAGAGTGCATCTGTATCAGAATCACAGTCTGTTTCAAACTCAGAATCAGCATCAGAGAGTGCCTCAGTGTCTGAATCACAGTCTGCTTCAAACTCCGAATCAGCGTCAGTAAGTGCTTCAATTTCAGTTAGTGAGTCTGCATCATTGAGTGAATCACAGAGCACAAGTTCCTCAATCTCGACTTCAGAGTCAGAATCATTGAGTACGTCAAGCTCATTGAGTGCTTCTGCATTTGAAAGCCAGTCTCAAGCCTTTAGTGCTTCAATTTCTGCGATTATTTCAACTGTTGAATCTATTTCGAACTCAGCTTCAAGCTTCATTTCAGCTAGTGAGTCGCTTTCGACATCTAACTCAGCATCATTGAGTGAGTCGGTGTCATTGAGTACATCTGTTTCAGGATCACAGTCAGTTTCTAATTCCGAGTCAGCCTCGGAGAGTGCATCGGTGTCTGAATCACAGTCTGTCTCAAACTCCGAGTCAGCGTCAGTAAGTGCTTCAATCTCAGAATCACAATCAGTGTCTAATTCCGAGTCAGCCTCAGAGAGTGCATCGGTGTCTGAATCACAGTCTGTCTCAAACTCCGAGAAAGCGTCAGTAAGTGCTTCAATCTCAGAATCACAATCAGTCTCTAATTCCGAGTCTGCATCAACAAGTGCGTCTGTATCAGAATCCGTTAGCACATCAGTTTCTGAATCTGTGTCGGAATCAGCAAGCACATCCGCATCAGTCTCTGCGTCAGCCTCAGTGTCAGAATCAGTCAGCGCATCAGAGTCGGTGTCATTGAGCGCTTCAGTTTCAGTGTCACAATCAGTTTCTAATTCTGAAAGTGCATCAGTAAGTGCTTCAATCAGTGAATCACAATTAGTCTCTAATTCCGAGTCAGCATCATCAAGTGCCTCAGTCTCAGAATCACAGTCTGGATCAAACTCAGTCTCTGCGTCAGCCTCAGCAAGTGCATCTGCCTCAGAAACTGCTTCATCAAGCGTTTCAGTATCCGAGTCAGCTTCTACATCAGCAACCTTGAGTGCCTCTGAAAGCACAAGTATTTCAACTTTGTTGAGTACCTCAGCAAGTCTTTCAGCATCAACAAGTGTGTCTGAGTCATTATCTGCGTCCGCTTCAGCATTAGCCTCAGAGTCAACTTCAGTAAGTACCTCAATTTCCGAGTCACAATCAGTATCGAACTCCGAGTCCGTTTCAGAGAGTGCGTCTGTGTCTGAATCAGAATCTGTTTCAACCTCAGTATCACTGAGTGAGTCACTTTCAGAAAGTTCTTCAATTTCAACAAGTGAGTCTGTATCGTTGAGCGAATCGCAGAGTGCAAGTGCATCTGCCTCAGAATCCGCTTCATCAAGCGTTCCAGTATCCGAGTCAGCATCTATATCAGTATTCTTGAGTGCCTCTGAAAGCACAAGTGCTTCAACAAGTTTTTCAACGTCATTGAGTACCTCAGCAAGTGCCTCAGAGTCAGCTTCAGCGAGCGCATCCGCATCAGTCTCAGCTTCAGTATCGACTTCAGTAAGTGCTTCGATTTCAACAAGTGAGTCTGTATCGTTGAGCGAATCGCAAAGTGCAAGTACATCTGCATCAGAATCAGCTTCATCCAGCGTTTCAGAATCAGAGTCAGCATCCTTGAGTGAATCACAAAGTGCAAGTGTGTCTGTGTCAGCTTCAGCAAGTACATCCGCTTCAGCATCTGCGTCAGAATCAACAAGTGCCTCAGAGTCAGCTTCAGCGAGCGCATCCGCATCAGTCTCTGCCTCAGTATCGACTTCAGTAAATGTCTCAATTTCAGAGTTGCAATCAGTATCGAACTCAGAATCAGTTTCAGCGAGCGCATCAGTGTCTGAATCACAATCTGTTTCAAACTCAGTATCACTGAGTGAGTCACTCTCAGTAAGTGCATCGATTTCTACAAGTGAGTCTGTATCGTTGAGCGAATCGCAAAGTGCAAGTGCATCTGCATCATTGTCTGCCTCAGAATCAGTAAGTTCGACAGAATCAGCTAGTGCCTCTGAAAGCACAAGTATTTCAACAAGTGTATCTGAGTCATTATCAACCTCTGCATCAACAAGTGTTTCTGAAGTGAAAGATCCTAAGC
>NZ_AZYW01000068.1:0-304330 GCF_000517725.1 Streptococcus sp. SR4
AATGAAAAAACTCAGGCAAAACCTGAGTTTTTTAGTCTTAATCAATTTCAAGACCACCAGTATAGAGTCGGTAATAAGTACCACCTTGCTCCATAAGGCTATCGTGGTCACCACGTTCAATGATACGTCCGTGGTCCATAACCATGATAACGTCAGAGTTGACTATGGTTGAAAGACGGTGGGCAATAACGAAGACCGTACGTCCTTCCATAAGTCGGTCCATCCCTTCTTGTACCATTTTTTCGGTACGAGAGTCAATAGAGGATGTCGCCTCGTCAAGGATAAGAACCGGTGCATTGGCAAGGGCAGCACGCGCAATGGCGATAAGCTGACGTTGCCCATTAGACAAGCCTGCACCGTCATCTGTAAGAACAGTGTCATACCCATTATCCAAGTGTTGCACAAAGGAATCCACGTTAGCAATACGGGCAGCTTCAAGAATTTCCTCACGTGTCGCATCGGCACGACCATAGGCAATATTTTCAGCGATAGTTCCCGTGAAGAGATGGGTATCTTGAAGCACGATACCAAGTGAGCGACGAAGAGAATCTTTTTCAATCAACTTGACATCAATACCATCATAAGTAATCACACCTGATTGGATGTCGTAGAAACGGTTAATCAAGTTGGTAATCGTCGTCTTACCAGCACCCGTCGCACCCACAAAGGCTACCTTTTGCCCCTTGTCTGCATAAAGGTTAACGTCATGAAGGATTTGTTTCTTACCATCGTAAGAGAAATCAACGTCTTGGAAGACCACATTTCCGACCAACTCGACCAATTCGTAGTCGCCATTTGGACGTGGGTGTTTCCAAGCCCAGAGATTGGTTTTCTTGTCTGTCACAACCATCTGACCATCTACCAATTCGTAGTTGACCAAAGTGACCTTACCTTGGTCTACTTCTTCTGGCTCATCCAAGAGGTCAAAGATACGGTCAGCACCAGCAAGTGCCATAAGAACAAAGTTCAGTTGTTGAGAGACCTGAGTAATAGGTCCGTTGAAGGAACGGTTCAATTGTAGGAAGGCCATGAGACCACCGATAGTCAAACCACCGACACCATTAAGGGCAAAGAGTCCACCAACCAAGGCGGTCAAAACAAAGGAAACATTTCCTAAGTTCCCAAGAATTGGCATGAGAACATTGGCATAGCGGTTGGCCAAGTAAGAAGATTCAAAGAGTTGCTCGTTAATCTTGTCAAAATCAGCCATGCTTTCTTCTTCGTGAACAAAGGCCTTGACCACTTTTTGACCTGACATCATTTCCTCGATGAAACCATTCTCAATCCCCAAATTCTTTTGTTGTTCACCGAAGTAACGGCCTGATTTGGCTGATACATTTTTGATGACCATAAACATGATACCTACCATGACTAGGACCACGATAAAGAGGAGAGGACTAACCGTAAGCATTGTCACTGTTACCCCGATAAGGGTAATAGCCGTTTGTAGCAACTGTGGAATGGATTGCTCAACAGCCTGACGGAGAGCATCGATGTCGTTGGTGTAGATAGACATGATGTCACCGTGTTGGTGAGTGTCAAAGTAGCGAACAGGAAGCTTTTGCATACGAGCAAAGAGCTGATTACGAAGGGAACGTAGAGAATCTTGCGAAATCGTCGCCATGAGGAGTGATGACACATAGTTGGCAATCACACCGATAAGACAGAAGACAGCCACTGAAGTCAAGAAATGTAAAAGCGGACCAAAGTCATGGCTACCAGATTTGAGCATGGGTTGAACGTAAACGTCAACCAAGGACTGAATAGAAGCCGTCAAATTGACCGTTGCCAAGGAAGCAACCACAATAAGGACAAAGGCGATAGAAAGCGAAAGTTTGTAGTCTTGCCACAAAAAGCGTAGAAGACGTGCTAGAGAGCCCCAATTAGCTTTTTTCTTATTCTGCATCTGCTACTCCTTTCCCTTGTGTTTGCATCTTGTAGACGTCACGATAAATGGCATTGTTAGCCACCAATTCATCGTGGGTACCAATAGCATCGATACGGCCATCATCCATAACAACGATGCGGTCTGCATCTTGGATGGATGAAATACGTTGACCAATGATAATCTTAGTGGTGTCCTTAAGACTTGATGCCAAACCTTGACGAATCAAACTATCTGTCTTAGTATCAACCGCTGACGTTGAATCATCCAGAATCAAGATTTTTGGATTCATGAGGAGGGCACGTGCGATACAGAGACGTTGACGTTGTCCCCCTGAGACATTGGCTCCACCACGTTCAATCTTGGTGTCATAGCCATCTTTAAACTCTTGAATAAATTCATCGGCTTGGGCAATCTTACAAGCTTCAATGATTTCTTCATCTGTCGCCTGTTTATTCCCCCAACGCATATTTTCCTTAATGGTTCCTGAGAAAAGAACGTTGGTTTGAAGCACCATGGCAACTTGCTTACGCAAGCTATCCAAATCATAGTCCTTAACATCGCGGCCAGCAACCCTAACCTGACCGGCTTCCACATCATAAAGACGAGGAATGAGCTGAACCAAACTTGATTTACCAGAACCTGTTCCACCAAGAATACCGATAACCTCACCAGACTTAATATCTAGAGTGATATCTTTGAGAACATGGGTCTTGTCACCATTTTCATCAGTATATGAGAAATCCACATGATCAAAGCTGATAGAACCATCTGTGACTTCTGTCAAGCCATTTTCAGGTGAAACAATGGTTGATTCAGTATTAAGCACTTCATTGATGCGCTCTACAGAGGCCATAGAGATAGACAACATGACAAAAATCATCATGAACATCATGAGTGACATGAGAATGGTCATGGTGTAACTGAACATGGAAGTCAATTCCCCAGTAGTTAGGCTACCACCAACGATAAGCTGGGCACCAAACCAGGAAATCATGAGGAAGGATGCGTACATAGACAACATCATGGCTGGATTAGACATGACAACCACACGAATGGCACGCATGAACATCTTGTAAATACGACGTGAGGCCTTCTTGAATTTGTCCGTCTCTTCTTTCTCTTTAACATAGGATTTCACCACACGCATGTTGGTGATATTTTCCTTGATACTGTTGTTGAGGTTGTCATAAGCCTCAAACACTTGAGTAAAGAGAGGGTAAACGATTTTGGTAATAATAGCCAAAACCAGACCAAGGAAGAGTGTCACACCAACGAAAATCCAAGCCATTTCGCCATTAATCAGGAAACTTGCTGCAATGGCAAAAATCAAGTTAAGAGGTGCACGTACACAGATACGGATAATCATCTGGTAAGAGTTCTGCACGTTGGTAACATCAGTCATCATACGTGTTACCAAACCACCAGCTGAGAACTTATCGATATTTTCAAAAGAGAAGGTTTGAACCTTTTTGAAAATGGCCTGGCGAAAATTCTTGGCAAATCCAGCAGAGGCAAAGGCCGCATAGCGTGCCGACTGCATCCCACAGAAAAGCGACAGGAAGGCACAGACCAACATGAGGCCACCATAGAGCCAAATGTTAGACATGTTAGATTGCTGGACACCTTTGTCCAAAAGATTGGCCATGACAAAGGGAATGGAAATCTCAAACATGACTTCTAGCGTCATGAAGAGGGACGCTAGGATTGAGGGTTTCTTGTATTCCTTTATCTGGGCGATCAGGGTTTGAAACATAATTACCTCCGTTTTTATTCTTATTCTTTTTTTCTTTTGATATTTTTCTTAAGTGGCTTCGGACGCTAGCAGCTTCCTTCGGAATCTCATAGCTAAGTTTTGAGCCTAGGTCTCAAAACTTCCGTGTTATAGAAGTCTCTTGACTTCTATAACTATTGCCACGGCGAAAAATATCGCCTGCTCTGTGCAGAGCGTGTTTCATGCATCGATAGATATACACCATTTTTGTAATCTATCACGGCGAAAGCATCGTTATTGGGCAGAGCGAACTGTCGAATTGTGAGCAACTTCGAACAAGTGCAAATAGGTTCAGAATGGTCTCGACCACGGCGAAAAATATCGTCTACTCTAGGCATAGCAAAGCTTAAAACTAAGAGTCTTATGCTTATCATTTATCTATAAAAGAACGGTCATACCCTTTTGAGAGCATACAAAAGCCCCTGAGGGCAGACCCTAGGGATTTTTTCGTTCTCATATATATGTCATTAGTATAGGTTAAATTGAGTAAAATTGCAAGCACAATGTCATTTCACTAACATTTGTAAGCATTTTATGATGTTTGATAAAAATATCTCTCTAAAACCTGCTCATTTTTCACAAAATTATCATAAATGTTCGTTAATTACAGCCAAACGTAGCAGAAATTTGTTTTCTGTTCCTATTTATAATAGACTAACACTAACATTAGATGAAAAGGTGACTCTATGACTATAAATCAACTGCTTCAAAAGCTGGAGCCTACCAGCCCTATCCTTCAAGCTAACTTTGGAATTGAACGCGAAAGTCTTCGTGTCGATAGACAGGGAAAATTAGCACATACGCCTCACCCTTCTTGCCTAGGAGCTCGAAGTTTCCACCCTTATATTCAAACAGATTTTTGTGAGTTTCAAATGGAGCTCATCACACCAGTTGCTAAATCTACCACTGAGGCCCGTCGTTTTCTTGGAGCCATTACCGATGTAGCTGGACGTTCCATCAGTAAAGATGAACTTCTCTGGCCCTTGTCCATGCCACCTCGTATCAAGGCCCAAGAAATCCAAGTTGCCCAACTGGAAAATGAATTCGAACGCCATTATCGTAACTACTTGGCTGAAAAATACGGAACCAAACTTCAAGCTATCTCAGGTATCCACTATAATATGGAACTTGGGAAAGATTTGGTTGAGGCTTTATTCAAAGAAAGTGACCAGACTGATATGATTGCTTTCAAGAACGCCCTCTATCTTAAGCTGGCTCAGAACTATTTGCGCTACCGTTGGGTGATTACCTATCTCTTTGGTGCTGCACCTGTTGCTGAGCAAGACTTCTTCGACCAAGAAGTGCCAGAACCCGTGCGTTCCTTCCGAAACAGCGACCATGGTTATGTCAATAAGGAAGAAATCCAAGTATCTTTTGCAAGCCTAGAAGACTATGTCTCTGCCATCGAAAACTATATCGAACAAGGTGATTTGATTGCGGAGAAGGAATTTTACTCGGCTGTTCGTTTCCGTGGACAAAAGGTTAATCGCTCCTTCCTTGACAAGGGAATCACCTACCTGGAATTCCGTAACTTCGACCTCAACCCCTTTGAGCGTATCGGTATTAGCCAAAATACCATGGATACCGTACACCTACTCCTTCTAGCCTTCCTCTGGCTGGATGCCCCTGAAAATGTTGATCAGGCTCTGGCTCAAGGTCACGCGCTGAATGAAAAAATTGCCCTCTCTCATCCTTTAGAACCTCTACCTTCTGAAGCTGAAACTCAGAACATTACGACAGCTCTAGACCAACTGGTGCAACATTTTGGACTTGGTGACTATCATCAAGGTCTGGTCAAACAAGTTAAAGATGCCTTTGCAGATCCTAACAAGACACTAGCAGCCCAACTTCTTCCTCATATCAAAGACAAGTCCCTTGCTGACTTTGCCCTTGACAAGGCTCTTGCCTATCATGATTACGACTGGACTGCCCACTATGCACTTAAGGGGTATGAGGAGATGGAACTTTCTACCCAGATGCTGCTCTTTGATGCCATTCAAAAAGGGCTTCATTTTGAAATCCTAGATGAGCAGGATCAATTCCTTAAACTCTGGCATAAAGATCATGTTGAGTACGTCAAAAATGGTAACATGACCTCAAAAGACAACTATGTAGTTCCTCTTGCCATGGCTAATAAAACCGTAACCAAAAAAATCCTGGCTGATGCTGGTTTTCCTGTTCCCGCTGGTGACGAATTTACCAGTCTGGAACAAGGTCTAGCCTATTATCCTCTTATCAAGGACAAGCAAATTGTGGTTAAACCAAAATCAACCAACTTCGGTCTGGGCATTTCCATTTTCCAAGAGCCTGCCAGCCTTGATAACTATAAGAAAGCCCTCGAGATTGCCTTTGCAGAAGATACAGCTGTTCTTGTTGAAGAATTTATCCCAGGAACCGAATACCGTTTCTTCATTCTGGACGGGCGTTGTGAGGCTGTTCTCCTTCGTGTCGCTGCTAATGTTGTCGGTGATGGCAAACACACTATTCGTGAATTAGTCGCTCAGAAAAATGCCAACCCATTGCGAGGCCGTGACCACCGCTCACCTCTGGAAATCATTGAGCTAGGAGACATCGAACAATTGATGTTGACTCAGCAAGGTTATGCACCTGATGATATTCTCCCAGAAGGGAAAAAGGTCAATCTCCGCCGTAACTCCAACATCTCTACGGGTGGTGACTCTATTGATATCACTGAGACCATGGATTCATCCTATCAAGAATTAGCTGCAGCTATGGCGACTAGCATGGGGGCCTGGGCTTGCGGGGTTGACCTCATCATTCCAGATAAAACTCAGCCTGCTAGCAAGGAAAAACCTCATTGCACTTGTATCGAGCTCAACTTCAATCCCTCTATGTATATGCACACCTATTGTGCTGAAGGTCCTGGACAAGCTATCACTCCAAAAATCCTAGACAAACTTTTTCCAGAAGTTGCCACAAGTCAAACCTAAAACCTAATTCTTAGGAACAAACAAATCACCTTTATCTCGAGATAAAGGTGATTTTGCTTTATTAACCAAACTCTCCTGCTTCTTCCTCAGGATGCGTTTCCATGTACTGGATGTGTTGTATATAGGCATCTTGAGCCTGATTGAAAGCTTCCTGATCACTATATGGATAATCTATATAAAATAGGTCCCGCCAGCCATTAAAGGTTTGGCTATTGTAAAAACCTTGAATCTTAGTCGGAAGGAAATCCTTGTTGTAGCTGATCCGCAGCTTAAGCAAGGTCTTATCCTGAAACTGAGTGATGATACTGTTGGAGGTTTCTTGACCTTCCAGACTAGACCAAACGTTATTCAGAACGATGTCCTGACTATAGTGATTAGACTTGATACGATTTTTGTCCACTGGGAGCTTCTGGGTGGCCTCTAAAAGGTAGGACGCCTCCCCCTGAAAATAAGCCTCAATGGTCAAATCTCCAAGACTGGAGCCATATAACAGACCATCTTTAATAGCAATATTTGACCCAAAGAGTCTCTGACCAGCCACATCAAAGGACATCCCCTCATCCTGCCCGTAGAGCTTGATGGCATAGGCATCCCTTACACGATAGAAACTTTTAGCGACAAGAACACTATCAAGGGTTTCAGTCTTTTTTGTCTCCACCTTGGGGGTTGTAGGTTTCTTGGTAAAAGCTGTCAAACCCATTAAGCACAAGATGAGAGCGAATATAATCAAGGTAAGCATTGTAGACCTGGAGGCGGTCTTCAGCTTTAACTTGTTTCCATGTTTCAAGATCTTTCAAGCCTCCTTTTTTAACAATATCAGCATAGCGCCCACCATTTAAGACATTCTTGGCATTTTTCCACTTTCTAACCATCTTGCGTCTAATCGCATTATCCGCAGGGTGACGAACATCGAGATAGGTATGGCTATTATTGAGATAGGCTGGCAAGTCAGCATTTAATCCCTTAGATAGGCCGTAGTTAGCAGAGTCCGTATCAGCAATGTCAGCACCATCTTCAACCTTGTAATGCTTAGGATTAGAGTCGATACTACCGTCTTTCCTTTTCTTGTAGACATTCCACTCAGAAACAAATTTCCCTGTATCCATATTGACAATAAATTCAATAAAGCGGGAATTGCTGACACCGTAAGGTCCCATGACACTGGTCTGAGGTAGCTGAATTTTCATGTTCTCTGGATAGGTAAAGTCTCCCAAGCTTCGATTATGATAGGAAGCACCTGTAGTATAATCCAACTTAATCTTCTTGTCCTTGCTGTAAGCCAGAAGCTTGTCCAAATCCGTCTTGCCCTTGTAGTTGGTCCTAATATAGTCCATGGACTGCTTATCAATCCAAGACCTAAAAAGGTGGAGCTTGATACCTAACTCATCTACACCAAGCCCTAGATCCGTCTGATAGGTCTCCATAATAGCCTCACGGAAGTAACTGTAAAAAGCGCTGGTTGGCTCTAGCTTTTTGGAAAATTTATAACCTGACTTCCCTAACTGGAGAAACTGGTACTTATCCACATAAACCTGCATGTGCTCCATAACCAAATTGAGCTTGTCGTGATTAGGCAGTTGAGAAGCTTGGAAAAAGGCCGTATAGGCATCCGAGCCCACTTCCTTGCTTTCTTGGTCAACGTCCTGAAGAACCTTGTCTAGCTGGGTTAGGGAAGTCTTCTTCATCTTACTTCTCACCTGAGCCACATAGGCTGGCTTAATGGCCTGATCCCAGTGATCACGAGATATAATAGCATCTGCCTTTTGCGAAATTAAGGTCAACCGTTTCTGATAAGACTCGTCCTCCAAGGCTAGCTTCAAAGCCTTTGATGGCGTCGCTTGAACAACAGATAAATCACCGTAGATATCAGACTTTAGGACAAGATTTACCTGCATATCATAGGAATGATTGATATGGAGAACGAGGTGAATCTTTCCATCTTCCTTCCTAACAGACAAAGAATCGAGTTGATAGGATTGTATAATCCCAGCCTGACTAAGGGCCAATCTATCTAGATTTTCCAAAGAATCCTTATAGATATAGGAAATCTCAGGGTCTTTGACCTTCTTTACCAGAGAGTGATTTCGCTGTCTGTTGAAAACCACAAGACCAAGTATAAGGATTACAGTCAGAGCACTTGCCAGATACTGTAAAATTACTTTCTTCATAGTACTTCCATTATAGCATAGGAGGACAAAATATTCTGAAAACGATTGGCAAACGCTGAAAACAAATGAAAAACAGGTTGACTAAGACCTGTTTGGTTTGATTGTTTATAAATCACTCAAACGACGATGTTTAATACTGAAGTCAAAATAAGCATTTTCCTGAAGTTTGTGGAATATGTCTCTGTAAGCTTTTTCGTCAAAGTGATCGCCACGATAGAGAATCTCAAAGCTCAAACCCTCATATTCCAAAAAGGCATTGGAAGTCTTAAAACCATTACGCTTATAGAAATCCCAACGCGCCGCACGTTGCTCAGGATTGTCGTTAGGTTCATCCAAGCGCTCTACTTCCAAGACCATAGAACGCGATGGTCCATAAAAGTCCACCAGTTTATCAATAATCTCACTTCCGTAGCCATGACTCCGCATTTGAGGTACGATGGCAAAGAAACTGACATAAAAAACTTTGGCATTGTAGAGAACTGAGGCAAATCCAACAAAATCATCCTCGTCATAAAAGGCAAAGAAATGATAATCATCACGACCATCCAATTTTAAGAAGTCAATTAATGGAATACGTTCTTCTTCTGGAAAGGCCTCGTTGTTTAAACGCTCGACCCTATCTAATTCTGGAAACTCCTTGGTAATTAATTGGCTGCGTAAAGCCATAAATTCCCCCCCCTTTTTGATGCTTATACCTATAGGTCATTATAACATCTTGATAAGCAAGTGCAAGTTTCAAGGGCTAAGATAGATCTGCGGGTAGACTCCTACTGGAATTTATAAATGCTGCTTGGCTGTCTACGACTTCTCTCTTCTTAAAAAATAAAAGACAACGACCATTTCTAGTCGTTATCTTTTTGTGATTCATAAGCTATCGCCTATTTTTTCAATTCCCAAATTTCTTTAGCATACTCTGTGATCGTATCATCTGAAGTGAATTTGTGAGATTTAGCAATATTAGCTAAGCTCATACGTGCCCACTTGTCATGATCACGATAAAGCGCATCGATTTTCTCTTGAACTTCTACATAAGCAGCGAAGTCTTCCAAGAGGAAGTACTCATCGTTGTGGGTGATGAGGGCTTCGTAAATTTCAGTACCTTCAGATTGAGCATTTGGAATCGTACCGTTAACAAAGGTATCAACGACACGACGAATGACTGGGTTATTTTCATAAACTGCACGAGAGTAGTAATCGTGACGTGCATAGTGTTCATAAACTTCGTCCTTGTCCATACCGAAGATGACAACATTCTCATCGCCAACTTCATCCTTGATTTCAATGTTGGCACCATCAAGTGTTGCCAAGGTAATAGCACCAGTCATCATGAATTTCATGTTTGATGTACCAGATGCTTCTTTAGAAGCCAATGAGATTTGTTCAGAGACATCTGCTGCTGGAATGATAAGTTCCGCAAGGCTGACACGATAGTTTTCAAGGAAGACCACTTTAAGTTTTCCTTGAAGGCTTTCGTCATTGTTAACAAGATTGGCAACTTCGTTGATGAGTTTGATAACAGATTTAGCGAAGTGATAACCAGGGGCAGCTTTGGCACCAAAGATGAATACACGAGGTACCATGTCTTTATCTGGATTATCTTTCAGATCCCAATAAAGTTTGATGATGTGAAGAAGGTTAAGCAATTGACGTTTGTAAGCGTGAAGACGTTTCACTTGAACATCAAAGATAGCATCTGTTGACACTTCTACGCCTGTTGTTTCTTTGATGTAGTCTGCCAAACGTTGTTTAGCAGTCTTCTTAACTTGATAGAACTGGTTCAAGACTTCCTTGTCATCCAAGTAAGTTGTAAGATTTTCAAGCTCATGGATGTCGTTACGCCAACCGTCACCAATCACGTCATCAATTGCTGCTGAAAGTTCTGGAGCTGCAATTTGTGTCCAACGACGTTGAACGATACCATTTGTCTTGTTATTGAATTTTTCAGGAAAAATAGTATAGAAATCGTGGAGGGTATCTTCTTTAAGGAGTTCTGTGTGGAGTTTGGCAACCCCGTTAACTGAGTGACCACCAATAATCGCCAAGTTAGCCATGTGGACTTGGTTATCCTTAACAATACGAGTACGTTCGATAACATCTGCAGCAATACCACGTCCAGCCATTTCAGCGATGTAACGGTTGTCGATTTCCAAGATGATTTGGTAAACACGTGGAAGGACACGTTTGAAGAGCTGTTGATCCCATTTTTCAAGGGCTTCTTGAAGAATAGTGTGGTTAGTGTAGCTCATAGTTTTAACAGTCGCATTCCAAGCATCTTCCCATGAAAGACCATATTCATCAAGGAGGAGACGCATGAATTCAGCTGGTGCAACCGCAGGGTGCGTATCATTGATGTGAACAGATACTTTTTCGTGGATATCTTTCAATGGCAAGCCCATCTTGAGGTAAGATTTAATGATTGTTTGGAGACCGGCACTTGTCATGAAGTACTCTTGAACCAAACGCAATTCTTTACCTTCAATCGTTGAATCATCTGGATAAAGAATAGCAGTAATATCTTTCACACGACGACGTGCATCAAGCGTAGGATAATCCAATTCGTATTCTTCAGGAATTTCTACATCCCAAAGACGAAGGTTGTTAATCACACCATTCTTATAACCAATTTGCGGCACATCGTAAGGCACAGCACGAAGAACTTGAGCATTCTTATAAGTTGGAACAAAACGACCATCTTCGTCGCTTTCAAGGACAACATCACCAAAGAGTTTTACATAGACAATATCATGGTCTTTACGCGTTTCCCAAACATTTCCTGTTGAACCAAACCAACCATCTGGTAGCTCTACTTGGTAACCATCAACAATACGTTGTTTGAAAAGTCCGTAACGGTAACGAAGACCATTACCAAAACCTGGATAACCAGTAGTTGCAAGCGAATCCATGAAGGCAGCAGCCAAACGACCAAGACCACCGTTACCAAGTGCCATATCATGCTCAGCTTCTACCACTTCGCGGAAATCGATATCAAGTTCTGCGAAACCTTCTTTAACAAGGTCAAGAATACCAAGGTTGAGAAGGTTAGTTTCCAACATACGACCTGGAAGAAATTCAATCGAGAAGTAGTAAGCAATTTTTTCTTGATTGTCTGAAAGTGCATGGTTACGTTCAATCCATGTATTTGTGTAATATTTACGGATCAAACCAGCCAAGGCTGTAAAGATTTCTGTTGGTGTCGCCTTAGCAACTTTAATCAACTGCTCTTGATGGAGAGTATCTTTAAAGTCACGGATAAATTGTTCTTTTGTTAAATTTTCTAGTTGCATAGAATTCCTTTCTTACTACTTCTATACCTTGGATCCACCTCTAAAAGAGAATAATTAGGATAAGGGGGATTGGAAATTTTTAACTCCCAAACCTTGCCAGATAAGATTCAAAACAAAGGTTTCAAAATCTTTTTACAAAACTGCTAAAGCAGTTAAATTCATTATAACATGATTAGAGTTATTCTTCTATTCAGATTTTTAGATGTTATCTCCATAATTGCTTTCAAGCGAATCTTAAAGAACTAAATAAGTATAGAAGCATTTTCAAACTCTTTACATGAAGATAACTTTTCCCTCACGAGAAAAGTTATCTTTGGAACTATACTAATTGTTTGTACAAATCAACATATGCCAAACTTGCTGTATCCCATGAGAAGTCACGTGTCATCGCATTGTGTTGAAGTTGTTTCCAAGCTTCAGCATGATTTTCGTAGACATCGAGAGCTTTTTCAAGGGTTTGAACCATCCAGTAACCTGAGAAGTTACCAAATGAGAAGCCTGTACCTGAGCCTGTCACAGGGTTGTAAGGTTCAACAGTGTCACGAAGACCACCAACCTCACTAACCACTGGCAAGGTACCATAGCGCATAGACATCATTTGAGAGAGACCACATGGTTCGAAGGCTGAAGGCATAAGGAAAATGTCACAACCAGCATAAATTTGTTGAGCCAACTCTAGGTTGAAGGTAATGTTGGCAGACATTTTCTCTGGGTAGGCATGACCGAACCAAGAGAAAGAATTCTCATAGTCACTGTAACCAGTACCCAAAAGAACAATCTGAACATCATGTTGCAAGATATTGTGGAGCTCATTGACCACCAAATCGAAACCTTTTTGGTCTGTCAAACGAGACACCATACCAATGACTGGTACATCTTCACGAACTGGAAGACCAAGACGTTCTTGAAGCGCTGCCTTGTCTTTGGCTTTACCTGACAAATCATCCACTGAGAAGTGGTAAGGAATGTGAGTATCCGTTTCTGGATCAAGGAGGTCCGTATCGATACCATTAACAATACCAGATAACTTACCAGATTCCATACGCATGATTTGATCAAGGCCTTTACCAAATTCAGGTGTTTGGATTTCTCCAGCATATGAAGGTGAAACTGTTGTTACACGGTCTGCGTAAAGAACAGCAGCTTTCATCCAGTTGAGGCAGTCATTCCAACGAAGGGTACCATCTGCATAACGCTCATAACCAACACCGAAGATTTCCCAAAGCATACCACTGTCAAATTGACCTTGGAACTCAATATTGTGGATAGTGAAGACTGTCTTAATACCTTGGTAAGCTTGAATCCAATGGTATTTTTCCTTAAGAAGGAATGGAATCATGCCTGTGTGGTAGTCATGAACGTGGAGAATATCTGGAATAAAGTCCACTTTTTCCATCAACTCAAGGGCAGCCATTTGGAAGAAGCCGAAACGCTCACCATCGTCCCACTCACCGTATACCGTACCACGGTTGAAATACTGCTCATTATCAATGAAGTAGAAAGTCACACCATCGCGAACGATTTTCTTGATGCCGACATATTGACGCCGCCAACCAACATTTGTATAGAAGAAGCCAAGGTCTTCAACTTGATCGCCAAACTTAGCCGAAACCACATCATAATAAGGGAGAATTACGGCAACTTCGTGACCATTTTTGACTAGAGATTTAGGGAGAGCACCGATAACGTCACCCAAACCGCCAGTCTTAGCGAAAGGTGCACCTTCAGCCGCTACAAATAAAATTTTCATCGTACAATATCCTCTGTTACAACGCTACCTTTTTTGATGACAACTGGGTTGTTTTCTGTACCGCGGATAGTAACGCCGTCAGCGATTTTAACACCTTTATCCACAATAGCATATTCAACGGTAGCATTCTTACCAACTTCAACACGTGGGAAGATGACTGCATGGTTTACAGTTGAACCTTCTGACAAGTCAACATTACGTGAAACAACAGAATGATCTACTTTACCACGGACAAGAGAACCTGAAGCAAACTGAGAAACTTTAACATCAGATGAAGCTGCATAGTATGTTGGCTCTTCATTTTTAACTTTTGTATAAACTTTTTGGTTTGGTGCAAAAAGTGAATAGAATTTTTGTGATTCCAACATATCCAAGTTAGCATCAAAGTACGCTTTCACTGAGTGGATATTTGAAAGGTAACCAGTGTACTCGTAAGCAAAAGCATTTTCAGCAACTGCCAAATCACGAAGTACATAACGAAGCTTACGTGGTTCTTCTTTAGCTGCTTCTTCTTCCAATTTTTCAATCAAGAATGGTGTATCCACAACAAAGATATCTGTAGACATATTGTAAACTTCTTTATCTCCACCCTGGAAGAGTTCATGGCCAAGCACTTTGTCAGATTCATCAATTTCCAAAATGCTGTTTACATCTGAAATGAGTTCTTTCGGAAGTTTTTTGTAGACAACAGTAATTTTTGGTTCTGCTGTATTGTGAAGGTGGAAAACTTGGTTAAGATCAATATTGACCAAAACATCACTGTTAAGCGCTACCGTTTGGTCTGACCCTGAACGTTTAAGGTAAGTCAAAATTTGACGATAGTATTCTTCATCAACAGTTGAACTTTCAACTGGAGTGTTATAAATACCAAGGTAGTAGTGGCTGAGGAGTGTTGATAAGCCCCACTCACGACCTGAACGAATGTGGTCGAAAACAGAACTGATATTTTCGTTTTGGAAGATACCAAAGACGCTACGGATACCAGCGTTAGCCAAGTTAGACAACGGGAAGTCGATGAGGCGATATTTTCCACCAAATGGTAGGCTGGCAATAGGACGGTGCTCAGTCAAACCATCCATGTCATGGAATCCTACGGTATTTCCTAGAATTGCAGAATATTTATCAATCTTCATCTTTTGGTACCCCCACTACTTCATTGTATCCTACGACTTGCACTTCTTCTGTACCGTCAATTTCCACGCCATCAGAAATGTGTGCCCCTTCACCGATAATCGCACGTTTAATTTTTGCACCTTTACCGATAACTGCACCACTCATAATCACTGAATCTTCAACGACCGCACCTTCACGGATTTGGGCACTTGTTGAAAGCACTGAATGTTTAACAGTTCCATCAACCAAACAGCCATCAACAACGAGTGAGTCTTCAATTTCAGCATGTTCACCAAAGAAGTTTGGTGGTGCAATCATGTTACGTGAATAAATTTTCCATTGACGGTTACGGCTATCCAAAGCATTTTCTGGAGAAATATACTCCATATTTGCTTCCCAAAGGGATTCGATAGTACCTACGTCCTTCCAGTAGCCTTCAAATTCATAAGCATAGACGCTTTCACCTGTTTCAAGATAAGCAGGAATAACGTTCTTACCAAAGTCAGACATATCAACTGCACTCTTTTCAGCTGAAACCAACATATTGCGAAGACGTTTCCAGTCAAAGATGTAAATACCCATTGATGCCTTCGTTGATTTAGGATTTTCAGGTTTTTCTTCGAATTCGACGATACGGTTATTAGCGTCTGTGTTCATGATACCGAAACGGCTAGCTTCCTTAAGTGGCACATCAAGAACTGCTACAGTAAGACTCGCGTTGTTGTCTTTGTGTGCTTGGAGCATATCATCATAGTCCATCTTATAAATATGGTCACCAGACAAGATTAAAACGTATTCAGGATTGATGCTGTCGATATAGTCAATGTTTTGGTAAATAGCGTGGCTGGTACCTTCAAACCAACGATTACCTTCACTAGCTGAGTAAGGTTGAAGAATTGATACACCAGAGTTAACACCATCCAAGCCCCAACTTGAACCATTTCCGATA
The DNA here is from genome assembly GCF_000517725.1 of Streptococcus sp. SR4. Lineage (NCBI taxonomy): Bacteria > Bacillati > Bacillota > Bacilli > Lactobacillales > Streptococcaceae > Streptococcus > Streptococcus sp. SR4. The sequence continues at coordinate 15,875 of NZ_AZYW01000068.1, forward strand.
TGGTTGTTCAAAGCAAGTGGTTGATACTGTGTAATGACACCAACATTGTTAATCCCTGAATTGGCACAGTTTGACAAACCAAAGTCAATGATACGGTAGCGTCCACCAAACTGAACAGCTGGTTTGGCAATACTTTGGGTCAATTTTCCAAGACGAGTTCCTTGCCCACCAGCAAGGATCAAAGCCAACATTTCATTTTTCATGAATAGTCCCCCTCATGATTTTTAGTTGCATCCTAAAAAGGATGACGAGACAATCAGTCGAAACTGATTATGACAATTAAAGTAAGTTTCTCATTCTGGCAATAGTTTGGGCATCAAACAGCTTCTTTCAACCGTGACTTCCTTGCTATCACCTCTGAAAAACAAATCGTGTACACGTTTAAGTCTACCCTTTATTTCAGGCGACGTTTCACACGCCAGATACTTGCTCCTAGAGCAGGTAGGGTGAAGCTAAGGGTATTTTCATAGTCCTTCCACTTCGCCTTTTGAGTACGGGTTTCAGGATTTCCTTTTTTCCAAACGCCACCGAATTCTTCCATCTCAGTGTTAAGCACTTCTTGGTAGATACCAGCTACTGGCAATCCAATTGTGAAGTTTTGTCGTTCCACTGGAGCTAAGTTGAAGACACAGACGAGGAAGTCACCCTTATCGCCTTTATCATCCTTACGAATGAAGGAAAGAACACTTTCAGCACGGTTATCCGCATCGATAATTTCAATACCATCGTAAGAATCATCAATCTGCCAGAGAGATTTATGGTCCTTGTAGAAAGCATTCATATGGCTAGTAAAGGCCTGCATCTTCTGGTTCATCTCATCTTCAAGATTACCCCATTCGAGTTGATAATCAAACTTCCACTCCAAGAATTGACCAAACTCAGAACCCATAAAGAGCAATTTCTTACCTGGGTGACAGAGTTGGTAAGCATAGAGGTTACGAAGACCAGCAAACTGATTATAGCGGTCACCCCACATCTTATGCATCATGCTCTTCTTACCATGAACCACTTCATCATGTGAGAAAGGTAGAACATAGTTTTCATTGAAGCAATACATGAAACTGAAGGTCATCAGATTGAAGTCATACTGACGGTAAACTGGATCTTCTGCGTAGAATTTGAGGATATCGTTCATCCAACCCATATTCCATTTGAAGTCGAAACCTAGACCACCTTCTTCAATCGGTTGTGTGATTGGCGTTGCCGCAGTTGATTCTTCCGCAATCATCATGACATCTGGATAACGGTTTTTAATTTCACGATTGAGCTTTTGAAGGAAGCCGTAACCTTCCAAGTTACGATTACCACCATCCTTATTAGGCATCCATGGACCTTCATCATAGTCCAAATAGAGCATGTTAGATACTGCATCCACTCGGATACCATCGATATGATAATTTTCAATCCAGTAAAGAGCACTTGAAATAAGGAAAGACTGAACTTGATTTTTTCCTAAGTCAAAGTTAAGTGCGCCCCAACGATAGTTATGAGCTCGATCATGATCCTGATATTCGAAAGTTGGTGTACCATCGAAGTAGGCCAAAGCATCGTCATTCTGTGTATAGTGACCTGGGACCCAGTCTACCAAGACACCGATATTATTCTGGTGACATGCTTCTACGAAATCTTGAAATTCTTCTGGTGTGCCATAGGTATGCTCAAAAGCAAAGTAACCCATAAGCTGGTAACCCCAACTCATCCCAAGAGGATGAGCCATGAGTGGCATGAATTCCACGTGGGTATAGTTCATCTCAACCAAATATGGAATCAACTCTTCTTTCAATTCTTTGAAAGTATAAGGTTGACCATCCTCTTTTAGTTTCCAAGATGATGCATGAGCTTCATAGATATTAACCGGACGTTTTTGGAAACCAAAGCGTTTACGACGACCCATCCAAAGGCCATCCTTCCACTTCTTAGTTTTCTTCTTACGAATCACAGCTCCTGTTCCAGGACGAGGCTCTAAGTAAGTCGCAAAAGGATCCATCTTTTCGACGACTTGACCTCCCTTACGTTTCACCAAGAACTTATAGAGTTGTCCTTCTTGAGGGAGAGCTGAAGTTGCCTCCCAAACACCGATATGGTTTTTGGTCATATCCAGAGGTTCATCAAACCAACCTGTGAAATCTCCAATTACCTGAATCTGCTCAGCATGAGGGGCCCACACACGGAAGATAAAACCTTCTTCTCCCTCTAATTCATGCACACCCAAATAATTCTGAAGGTGGAAGTTCTCACCTGTTCCAAATGTGTACATGGCTTCATCGAGATTCATACCATCACTCCTTTCTTAAACTAGCCTTGATAGTTCTAACTATCAAGAAATTAAAACATTGAAATATATGCAAATACACTAGAAAACCCTTCAGACCGATAGGGCTTACAAGTAAACAAAACCACTTATGTAAGCGTTTACTGTATTATAACATTTTTTGATATTCTTGTCAGTAAATCTCCAAATCTTTTTTCATATTGTTGAATACCAAAGTTTCACGTAATTTTCCTGAGATGTGCAATTCAACAATACCTGAATCGTACTCCGCTTTTGCGACATAGAGGTTATCGTAAATATCTGCATATGAACGATATGAAAATTCTTGTACGGTTTGCTTACGCTCAATTAATTTGGCAACTTTAGCAACCAAGTCTTTCTTAAGAGTCACTTGATTCCAATCCACCTGATTAACCTCATCAGGGGCATTGTAGCTATTCATGGCACGCTTAACATCTGCTTCCGTGTAATTGCCATCTTCGCCTGTAGCAACCATCTTAGTGCGCTGGAATTCTTGTCCCAATTGCATGAAACACATTCCCTGCATAGTCAGATTGAGGGCATTAGCCAAGTAGATACGTTTTTCAATATCCTCTGGCGAATCATGTGGATGCAAATGATGCATCAAATCATTCAAATTGTAGTTGTCATGCGCTTCGATATAGTTGAGGACCTGACCTGGCATGAGGTAGTTTACAAAACCACGGCTTCCAAGCAGACTCTTGGCAATCTGGTCTTCCAATGGTGCTCCAGACACATAGCCATTACTGATGTGTCCATAGACCTCTGCTCCCTTGACCGCGTCACGCGCATTGTCATTGAAAAATCCGATTCTAGGCATCAAGGCTGCATTATCCTTCTTGCCCTTTTGGTCTACAGGAAGTCCAATTCCCATGTCCCATCCTTCACCATAAAGAAGAATCCTAGAATCAATATCATCCATAGCCGAACGAATAGCATTCATCGTAGCAACATCATGCAAGCCCATGAGGTCAAAACGGAAACCATCCACTCCAAATTCTTCTGCCCAATAGGTTAAGGAATCAATCATATACTTACGGTACATTTCCTTTTCACTGGCTGTTTCATTTCCACAACCTGATCCATCTTGGAAAGACCCATTGTCATGCATACGGTAGTAATAAGCCGGCACAGATAGTTGGAAAGGAGAGCTGTAAGATGAGTAAGTATGGTTATAAACCACATCCATGATAACCCCCATTCCTGCCTCATGGTAGGCCTGAATCATTTTCTTAAGCTCTAAAATTGGTGCCACGGGATTCTTTTGATCAGCAGCAAACTGACGATCCGGAACATTGTAATTTTCAGGATCGTACCCCCAGTTGTAGAGAAGCTTCCCACCTTTATCGTAGGTTTTATGGTGATCAAAGACCGGTTGCAGTTGGACATAGTTGTAGCCCATACGTTTGAGGTAATCAAAACAAGTCACATCTCCATGGGCATTTCTAGTCCCTTTCTGACAAGCACCTAGATAGGTTCCTCTATAGGACTTCTTAACCCCAGACGTCTCTGAAATCGAGAAGTCACGGAGGTGCATTTCACAGATTACGGATGAGCAAGCATTTGCCTTACGCCAGCTCGCTTTTTGCTTAGTAACCTTTTCATACCCTCTTGGGACAAGTCTCTTAGGATTGACCACCAAACTTTTTTTATTATCTAAGCTAAGGGCAATACTGTAGGGGTCTCTTGTATCCTGATAGAAGCTTTCCTCATGATACACACGAAATTGGTAGGCTACCCCATCCAAATCCTTTTTGACAGTGGCACTCCAAACACCGTGAGTATTCATCTCATGACGGTCCTTATTGATACTGGTTCCTCGGCTCATCTTAATGATCTTAGGGTTTTTACTGCCCTTTTTAAAAAGCAAGAGCTTCACACGACGAGCTAGAGGTGACCAAAGGCGAAACTCTGTAGCCCCTTTTTCATACTTATGACCTAACCAACCTTGAAAGCCCCACTTCTGATCAAATTCCTGTCTACGAAGTGCCATATCAAAGGCATGCTGGTCACGACCTTCGAAACTATGGCTAGTCAAGGCTGCCTGTTTAGAATAATAAACAGTTGGATCACCTTCAACTATCCAAATAGCATTGGGAGCATCCCCTAGGAAGCGTCGGACACGGTAATCATGTGTTTGCCTCGACCAGTCTTCCGTTTTGACCAAAAGATTGACAGAATCAATAAAACGATTGGAGGGAGAAGTAACCTGACCAACAAGGCCAAAATCATCCTCACGTGAAAAATGGGCTTCTTCGCCCCAATAACCATCTAGCCACTTCCACATACTGTATCTGGAATAGTCGCCATGCATACTATGAAAATGAACGGTTAATAAATTGTCCATTTTTTACTCCTTAGTTTTTGTTACTCACTCTTTCTCCTATTATAGCAAAAATTGTTCGTTTTGTAAGCGTTCTTATGGAATATTTTGCAATTTTTTGGTCTATTTTGAACATAAAAAAAGAATGAGAAAATAAATGGCAAAACACTCATTTTTCTCATTTCTTTTGTCTATTTTAATTCTTTTAAAAACCAGGCTTGAGACTCTTTCCAGTTCATTATTCTTGAGTCATCAAAACCTTACGTGGTTTGGTACCTTCAGCTGGTCCGATAACGCCTGCTTCTTCCAACTCTTCCATCAAACGAGTGGCACGGTTGAAACCAACTGACAGACGACGTTGAATCATGGAAGCACTTGCTTTTTGTGTTTCAAGGACCAAAGCCTTGGCCTCTTCAAAGAGTGGGTCACCTTCTGAGCTACCACCATTGGCAGAGGAACCTCCACCAAAATCATTTTCAGAAACTTCACCAGGATCAAAGCTCTCATCATAGTCAGCTGAAGCCTGATCCTTGATAAAGGTCACAATACGTTCCACGTCATCATCAGAGATGAAGGAACCTTGTAGACGAACAGGGTGGTTCTCATCAATCGGTTTGAAAAGCATATCCCCACGTCCGAGTAGCTTTTCTGCCCCATTTTCATCTAAAATGGTACGACTATCTGTTCCCGAAGACACGGCGAAGGCCACACGAGATGGCACATTGGCCTTAATCAAACCAGAGATAACATCAACCGACGGACGTTGAGTGGCGAGAATCATGTGAATTCCCGCAGCACGCGCTTTTTGTCCTAGACGAATGATGGCATCTTCCACTTCCTTACTGGCTACCATCATCAAGTCAGCCAACTCATCGACGATAACCACAATTAAAGGTAAAGGAATCTGTTTCTCTTGCGATTGGGCATTCCAATCTTCAACCTTGGCATTATAGCCGGCGATATTACGCACACCAAACTTACTAAAGAGTTCGTAACGATTCTCCATCTCATCTACCACTTTTTGAAGAGCCTTGGCGGCCTTACGTGGATTGGTTACCACAGGGATAAGGAGATGGGGAATATCATTGTAAACTGAAAGTTCAACCATCTTTGGATCGACCATGAGGAACTTAACCTGGTCTGGACGTGCCTTCATAAGAATACTAGAGATAATACCGTTAACCGCAACCGATTTACCTGAACCTGTAGATCCAGCCACCAGCAAGTGAGGCATCCGACCCAAATCAAAGCTACGTGCTGAGCCGTCGACTGCCTTACCGAGAGGAACTTCCAAGAGTTTATTAGGATCCGTCTTGGACTGTTCCCAAAGCTCACGGAAGGATACGGTCGCAATCTCAGAATTAGGCACTTCGATACCGACCAAAGATTTCCCTGGAATAGGTGCCTCGATACGGACATCTTTTGCAGCTAGAGCCAGAGCTAAGTCATCAGCTAGGTTGGAAATGCGATTGACCCTGACCCCAACAGCGGGCTTGACCTCGTACTTGGTCACAGACGGTCCAATTTCAGCCCGTTCAACCTTAACATCAATGTTGAAACTCTTGAAGGTATCCTCAAGGATACGTATATTTTTACGAACAATGTTTTTCTCTTTAGATTGACTCTTAGGCTTGTCAGGTGCAAAGAGATCAATAGTAGGGAGCTTATACTGCAGGAGTTCCTTAGGTGTGAAATCAACTTCGACAGGTGCATCATCCCCCTCAACTACCATAGACTGAGGAAATTCCTCACTTGGCAAATCCTCTGGATAAGGTGCATAATCTTCTTGAAAATCTCCGTAATCCTCTGGAGGAAGACTGTCATAATAGTCCTCAGAGCTATAAGCACTGATTTCAGGCTCAGCTGCAAAAATCTCTGCTTCCTGTGGCAAGGCCTCTGCGGCATCCTCCAAGATTTCTCCTGTCTCCTCATCGACAGTCAAATCAGCCAGACGCTCGGACTCGGCACGTTCTTCTGCTTCACGTTCTTTCTGAGCCTGACGTTCTGCCTTCTTCTCCTGACGTTGAGCCGTCCGTTCCAAACGCTTCTCAGCCCCTTTCTGCCAAGCTTCCTTAGCATACTCCATGATATCCAAGACAACCCAAGGGCTAAGAATGAAAGCACCCAAGAAAATAATCAATACCCCAATCATGAAGCTACCAATATTTGAAAAGAGGAAGGAAATAGGCTGATACAAAAGAGCCCCTAGCATGCCACCACCCGCGAAACGAGCGACTTGCACACTCACAAGTTCCCCAAAAAGTAAGTCCTTGGTACCAGGGAAAATATCCAGACCGCTCATACGATCTAAACTAAAGAGATAAGCGTGAAACTCCAACAAGAGCCCCGCAAAGACCATCCAAAATCCTGTGACATAGTTACTGTGTTTACGTAACCATTTAAAGCCAAAGAGATAAACATAGATAGCAAAAATTAAAGGGTAAGCCATACTCCCCACAAATACGCGAAAGAGATTATAGAGGGTAACCCCAAAGAAACCCAATCGAAAGACTGGGAAAATTAAGACAAAGGCAAAAAAGAAGGTCCATAGCATTCGCTTAATCGCCTTCTGTCTGTCTAATTCTGCTTTTGTAAGACGCTTCTTACCGTTCTTAGAAGCCGCCCCTTTTTTCGTTTTTTTCGTTGTAGCCATAGGTGTATTATACCACGTTTTTATACATGAAAAAAGAGAGACAAATCTCTCCTGTGATTAAAGACAAAGTCTTCATTTGACATTATTCTTCAATTAATGATGTTGAGTGGACTGGACGATTCTTACCGTCTGGATCAATATATTGGATAGCTTGGTTGATAGCAATTGGGGCTTCACCCATTCCCACAGCAATCAAGTCAATCTTACCTTCATATGCTGCTGCATCACCGATAGCATAAACACCCTCTTGTGAGGTTTCAAATTGGGCATTAACAGTAACGCTAGAACGTTTATAGTCAACGTTCCAGTTACGAAGGTTCTTGTTGTTAGTTGAAAAACCAAAGCTAACGATGAGGGCATCAAGTGGCAATTCCACAACCTCATCTGACTTCACTTTTTGAACAGTCAAACTTTGGGCAAAACCATTTTCACCCTTGATTTCAAGTGGCACATAAGGTGTCATCACATTAACTGATGATTGATGAAGAAGCTCCACACTGTGCTCGTGGGCACGGAAGGCGTCACGACGGTGAATCAAAGTCACACTTTCAGCAATGCCATCCAAGTGATTTGCCCAGTCAACGGCTGAATCCCCACCACCAGCAATCACAACCTTCTTGCCAGCAAATTGATCGAGACTATGCACATTATAGAACAAGTTATTATCCGCATAATCATCCTCATTGTCCACACCCAAAGGACGTGGGGCGAAGGCACCATTTCCACAGGCAATGACGATAGCCTTAGACAAGTGTTGACCCTTGCTAGTAGCAATTGTGAAGATGCCATCTGTCTTTTCAAAGGTTTGAACTTCCTCTTTCAAATGAATGCTGACACGATCTTCAAAACGCTTAAGCTGAGTCAAGAGGTTTTCTGTCAATTCCGCACCTGTTGTTTGAGGAAAGGCTGGAATATCGTAGATTTTTTTCTCAGGGTAGAGAATGGCAGGCTGTCCACCAAGCTCTGACAGACTCTCAATAATATTAACAGTCATGCCACGTAGACCGGCATAAAAGGCAGCCCAAAGTCCTACTGGTCCACCACCAATAATGGTAATATCATAAATCTTTTCTTCTGACATTTTATTTTCCTTCTGCTTTTATCTCTTCTAAAATCTGACGTTCTTCATCCGTAAAATCATAGTTTTCCAAAAGATCTGGCCGACGCTCCCAGGTCTTACGCAAACTCTGCTCCATACGCCAACGTCGAATATTGACATGGTGGCCTGACAAGAGCACATCTGGCACCTTCATGCCACGAAACTCAGCTGGGCGAGTATACTGTGGAAACTCCAAGAGCCCTGATGAGAAACTATCATCCTTATGACTAGCTTCCTTACCCAAAACCTCAGGAATCAAGCGGACAGTAGCATCTACAATAGTCATAGCAGCTAGCTCTCCCCCAGTCAAGACAAAGTCTCCCAAGGAAATCTCGTCTGTCACCAAAGTTTTGATGCGCTCATCATAGCCCTCATAATGGCCACAAATAAAGACCAATTCCTCTTCTTGCGCCAATTCTTCTGCATAGGCCTGATCAAAGGTACGACCAGCAGGATCTAAGAGAATAACGCGAGGCTTAGTGACATTTAGCTTGTCAAAGGTATCAAAAATTGGCTGGGCACGAAGCAACATGCCTTGTCCGCCACCGTAAGGTTCGTCATCTACATGACGAGCCTTCTCCGCATTTTCACGGAAATTGTGATAGTTGATTTCTAGAAGCCCCTTATCCTTTGCCTTACCGACAATGGAATGCTCTAAGGGAGCAAACATATCTGGAAATAGGGTCAAGATATCAATCTTCATCGTCCAATCCTTCCATGAGCTCAACCTCAATACGACCAGCTGCAACATCAACATCAAGAACTACAGGTGGGATATATGGCAAGAGCAAATCTTTCTTGCCTTTACGTTTTACTACCCAAACATCATTAGCACCCGGTTGGAGAATCTCTTTGACCTGACCAATCAAAGTATCACCTTCATAAACATCAAGGCCTATGATCTCATGGTAGTAAAATTCCCCGTCATCAAGGTCTGTTAGATTTTCCTCAGCAATCTTAAGGCTACAACCTTTATACTTCTCTACATCATTGATATGGTAAAGTCCTTTAAACTTAACGATATCAAAGTTTTTATGCTTACGGTGACTCGCAATCTCGACATCCATGATGTAATTATCTTTGTCATCAAAAAGGGCTAGGACACTCTTCTTCTTAAAACGCTCATCCGCAAAATCTGTTACAGACAAAACACGAAGTTCACCCTGTAAGCCCTGTGTATTTACAATCTTTCCAACGTTATAGTATGTCATTGCATTTCCTTATTATCTGTTTTCTTATTCAAATAAAACCACGACTCGACCAAGGGCTTATCATCATATGACAGCCATCACAAAACAAAGTTTTTTCTTCGAGTCGAGGTCTCGTTATTTATGATTTTAAAGTGGTATAAAATGTCTGACCTAGGCCAGTCAACCCCTCTATTTTATCAAAAAGGACACAAAAAAACCAGCTTTCTCTAGCTGGTACTTATAGTCCGTACGGGATTCGAACCCGTGTTACCGCCGTGAAAAGGCGGTGTCTTAACCCCTTGACCAACGGACCATAATCTGTGTCTCTACCCTCAGGTAGAACTGGGGTAGCTGGATTCGAACCAACGCATGAGGGAGTCAAAGTCCCTTGCCTTACCGCTTGGCTATACCCCAAAAGACTCTTATTATTCTACAGAAAAACTAGTAGGCTGTCAACACTTTTTTAAAACTTTTTTTTAAAAAAGCAACCGGAAATACCGATTGCTAGGAGTTAGGAGATTTCATCATCTAAGCGAACTTAGATAGATGATATGAGGTCGCTTCAACCTCATATGAAAAAAGAAAAGTTTTAGGATGGTTTAATTATATGTTTTGCTAGAAATAAAGTCAAAGAATTTGACTCGCAAAATCCGACTTAGGGTTAAGAGTTATGATCCCCCTCCCTGACCCCTAGATAACAAGCTTAGTTGATAGCTTTATTCATCATCCTGCGAAACCAAATGATGTCTAAAAGCATAAACGACAGCCTGAGTACGGTCATCAACATTGAGTTTTCCAAGGATATTAGACACGTGAGTTTTAACGGTTTTCAACGAAATAAATAGCTCATTAGCAATGGTTTGATTGTCATACCCCTTAGCCAAAAGGGCCAAGATATCACGTTCACGTGCCGTCAAGTCATCGTGTAAGTCCGGATGACTATCATGGTATTTAATCTTATTGTCCACCTCAGTTTCGATAGCTTCTTCACCACGGTAAACCTTACGGATACTATTGAGAATCTCTGCCGCACTACTAGTTTTAAGCATATAGCCTTTAGCACCAGCTTCAATGACTGGGTAAATTTTTTCATTGTCCAAATAGCTAGTCAAAACCAAAATCTTGGCTTCAGGCCATTCTTTGAGCAATTCCAAAGTCGCTTGAACACCATCTAATTCAGGCATGACAAGATCCATAACGACGACATCCGGACGCAGTTCCAAGGCAAGATCGACACCCTCTCGACCATTCCCTGCCTCTCCAACTACTTCTATATCTCCTTGGAGATTCAAGAAACTCTTAAGGCCCAAACGGACCATCTCATGGTCATCGACCAAAATCACATTAATCTTATTCGACATTGTCTTCTCCTCTTAATATCGGCACACGGACATCAATAGACGTCCCCTTACCTTTAGCAGATAGGAACTGCACAGTTCCTGCCATTTCATCGACACGCTCTTGGATATTTTTCAAGCCATAACTCATCTCGTCAGTCGAAGCATTTAAGTCATAACCAACACCATTATCCAACATTTTCAATTGAATTTCCTGACTATTTTGATAGAGGTAAACCTCTATCTGGCTAGCCTTGGCGTGTTTAAGGGTATTAGAGATAAACTCTTGGGCAATCCTAAAGAGATTATTTTCAATACGCTTGGGCACTTTCTTAACCATATCCTTGTAGACGACATGGATATTGGATTTATCGGTTAATTCCTTAAGAATCATCTGCAAACCTTCTTGCAAGGTCTTGTTCTCAAGCTCTGTCGGGCGAAGATGCAAAAGTAAGACACGCATATCATTCTGAGCGTCCGTCAGCATGGCCTCAACCGCCTGGATCTGATTATGCAAATCTTCCTTACTTAGCTGGTCCGCCATCTGAGAGACACCAGATAGGATCATACTAGCCGCAAAAAGCTCCTGACTAACGGTATCGTGAAGGTCACGAGCAATACGTCCGCGCTCCTTCTTGATAATATCACGGCTTTGTAGAGCTTGGGCATTCTCAGTTTTCTGCAAGTCCTTAGTCAATTTACGCATCTTATGAGACAAGCGCATCATATTTTTGTCTAACTCAATATCTCCCTGACGTTTGACTGGTTGATTATTGATAATGCGGCGCAAATCCTGATTGACTGAACGCATACTGTTATCATTGGCAATGGCCCAGAGAATATAAAGCAAAATGAGCAAACTCAGAACCACAAAAACCATGTTAAAAAGGAAGTGGAAGGCCTGAGACAGATTGCCGAAAACCAGTGAAAAGTTGAGGTTAAAGCTATCCATCACTACAAGGGTAACACCAACCAAAACTACAACCGAATAAATCAGGATTAAAAATAGGTACTGTTTCTTCATTTGCGACGTACCTCCACTGGTCCAGCTCCCACATTGAGAATCAATTTAACCGTCCGATGGGCATGCTCATACTCTGCCCCCTGCAAGGTCAAGCTTTCATAACGGAGATCGTATTCATCTTCATTAAAGAAGGTGACAGAGCTATAGATTGCCGATATGTTGAGTTTAACGGAAACATCAATTGGTACCAAGATAGTCGTCGGTCCATAGAGTTTCTGCAAAATCACGACATTATCTCGCCCCGAGATGATAACCTGGGTCAAATCAATCACATCTGTCCCAAAGAAACGGATGATATTGATATCATCAAAGTCATAACGATCACTGACAGGTTCCATTCGAGTCCCAATCCACTGGTTTCGCACAGCCTGAGGATCCAAGTCGTCTTCCTTGAATTGAATGAGAGCGTAACGATTCTTTTTCTTGACCTGTGAAAAATGGTTAATCATGACATAGGCCACACCCACCAAAATAGCAAGAACCACATAGATATTCCACATGGAAACCAGAAAAAGTGATATCAAACTGATAGTCAAAACAAAGTCACTCTTGGATTCCTTGTTAAAAAAGCGAACGGCCAACAAGGTCAAGACCAAAATGAAAATAAAACTGGTAATATCATTATTAAAGATGGTAATCAGGCCCAGAGTCAAAAGCAGGGCTTCCACCACTAAGAAAAAATTAAATTTGGTCATAAGGACCTCTCAAATAAAAGTATACAGGGTTCATTCTATCAAATTTTAAGGCAATTGACAAAAAGACCCAGTTTGAGCACCGACTAACCAAGATAGAAAAGGGGCAGCAGAATTCAAAAAAAGTGCCTCCATTATAGGAAACACTGTCTTTCATTCAAAAATCTTAATCGTCAGTTTCGTCCATTTTACTATTTATGAGTTGCACCGTACTTCTGATTTCCTCCAGTATGACACGCTGCTCTGCCAACTCCTTCTCAATCTCAGCTAATTTCCGTTCAGTCTGACGACCTGACCGCACAAAAATATTATTGAGTGAGCTGGTTAATAACCCTAGAGTGGCAATCCCACTAAACATAAGAACAACCGCAACGGCCTTACCTACCAATGTTCGAGGAACGATATCTCCATAACCTACCGTAGTAACTGTTGCTACAGACCACCAAATAGCATCTATAAAATTATGGTGCTCTACTCTAGCAATAATAGCACTACTGATAAGGATGATAATGCTATTAACCGAAAGCAGAAAATAAAAGCCATTTCTGCGATTAATGCGATTGGAAATGTGCTTGAGCTTACTACTCAAACCAATTAAGCGAGAGAGTTTGGCCAAACGAGCAAAGCGTCCCACCCTTGAAAAACGGAGGAAGGTAAAGACTTCATTGTAGGGAATAATAGCCAACAAGTCTAATACATGCGTTTTAACAAAAATTCGCTTACGAGGTGCCAAGGAGAAACGAATCGCATAATCAATGGCAAAGATGAGCGTTATAGACTGATCTATCACTCTGAAAGGTCGCCTTCCAATTGAAATTAATCCAACCAAATCAAAGATAACCAAGCCAATGGAAATCAGGGCCAGGACCGTCATGACGATATCGTAGGTAATGATATACCTTCTCAGTTTTCTACGGTTTCTCATAGCGTCTCTCCTATATGTGATGTCTTCATTATAAAAGAATCTCTGACCCCTGGCAAGCAGGCTTTTTAAGCTATCGACAAGAAGTCTAGATAACAAAAAAGAGAGATGAAATAACCTCTCTTTTTTTGTTATCTTAGTTATTTAAAACTACTGTAGCTCTGTGTGAGTAGCCTCTGTCGAGGTTTCAGTGCTTGAAGTTGTACTGTCAGTACTTGAGCTCGTCGATGACGAATGTGTCGTACTGCTTGAGCTTGACTGTAGACTTGAACTTGCTGTTGCAACTGAAACATAGAGAATCACTGTACCATCAACACTTGTACCAGCTTGTGGATCTTGATAAAGGACCTCTGTACTGCTAGGAACCTTATCCTTATCTAACTTGGCACCAGTATTATAGTCGTGGTACTCGATGCTACTACTTGAGATACTCTTACGATTCAAGGTTTGAACCGCTGTTGAAACCGTTAAACCAGTCACATCAGGCATGGTGACGGTCTTAGGAGTTGCCACACGGAACTTAATCTTAGCCTTACTATCCTTAGGATTGAAAGACTTGTTTTTCCCTGGACTTTGAGATAGGATTTCTCCCTCTTCAGCACTGTCGTCTTCGACATGCTGAATATCAATTTGGTCCTCAGAAACGCCATAATTCGAAGTTAAGTCCTCAATGGCATCCTTATAATTTTTACCTTTGTAGTCTTTCAAAGCGAAACCTTTACCACCAGAAGAAACATAGACATCAATGCTTGATCCTTCTTTTCGTGTAGTTCCAGCTGTAGGATCAGTCTTGATGACCTTGCCTGTATCAACAGAGTCATCTTCCACTTCTTTAACTTCTCCTACCTTAAATCCAGCACCCTCAATTTTAGTCTGAGCTGTGGACAACTCTTGGCCGACCACATTAGGCACCTGGACATTATCAGGATTGGTAAATACCAAATAGGCAAAGATGATAATACCAATAAAGACAAGTCCTAGGAAAACCTTGAGTAAAGTTGAGAAGAAATTCTTCTTTTTCTTCTTAGCTGGTGTCGTTTTCTTCCTCGGTTGTTTACTTGGAGCAGGTGTAGGCTCTGATGGCTCAGCAGCAACGGCCTTTTTCTCAAGGCTTGCTGATGGAACTGGATCAACCTTTGGCAAGGTCTTGGTATCCGTCATATCATCAAAGACTACCTTGGCATCGCGTCGATGACTAGGATGCAAACTCGTTACCAAGTCACGGCTCATTTCCAAAGTACTATTATAACGATTTTCTAGTTTTTTGGCTGTTGCTCGAATAACCACGTTTTCCAAGGCTTGGGGAACGTTACGGTTCTCTGCCAAAATCGATGGGAGTGGCTTTTGGAAATGTTGGAGTGCAATGGTTACCGCACTATCGCCATCGTAAGGAATATGACCTGTTAACATTTCAAAAAGCATAATACCCATAGCATAGATGTCGCTTTGGATAGTTGCTTTCGATCCACGAGCCTGCTCTGGTGAGAGGTAGTGGACAGACCCCAACATAGAGTTAGTTTGAGTTAGACTAGTCTCTGCAAAGGCAACCGCAATTCCGAAGTCTGTAACCTTGGCTGTACCGTCCTTAGTTAAAAGAACGTTTTGTGGCTTAAGGTCACGGTGGATAATGCCCTTTTGATGGGCAAGAGTCATGGCGGAAAGAACCTCCCCCATGATACGCACAACATCTTGGTTAGAAAGTGGCGCATGGTCTTGAATATATTTCTTCAAGTCCGAACCATCTACATACTCCATCACCAAAAACTGCTGGCCGTCTTCTTCGCCAATATCTCGGATAGCAACGATATTAGGATGACTGAGTTCTGCCATGGCACGCGCTTCACGCTGGAAACGCGCCACAGCCACCTGATCCGTTTGATAATTGGTACGTAGCACCTTAATAGCTACTCTTTCATTATCCAGAATCAGGTCGTTAGCCAGATAAACATCCGCCATACCACCACGCCCGATAGACTTAAGGATTCGATAACGTCCAGCAAACAATTTGCCAACTTGGATCATTATCCTTCCTCACTTTCTATTTTGATGAGAGCAACGGTAATATTATCATGACCACCAGCCTCATTGGCTGCAGCTACCAAACGACTCGTTTTTTCTTCGACGAAACCAGGGCTGTTGACAATATGAACAATCTGTTCAACTGAAATCATATTGGTCAAACCATCTGAATTAGCCAAAATATAGTCTCCTGGTTCCAATTGTTGGACACCAAGGTCAGCCTCAATCGGAGCAGCTTGCCCAATAGATTGCGTAATGATATTACGTTGTGGGTGAACCGCTGCTTCTTCTTCGGTCAACTGACCAGCCTTGATAAGAGCATTGACCAAAGAGTGGTCATTCGTCAATTGCTTATACTCACCATTACGGATAAGGGCAATACGTGAATCCCCAACATGGGCGAAAATCACAGCATTATCAACAAAGGCAAGAACCTCGATAGTTGTTCCCATTCCCTTATATTCTTCGTTTTGGCCAAGTTCATAGATTTTACGATTTTCTGCATCAATGGCAGCAATCATCCAATCACGAATTTGACTCAACTCACGAAAATCAGTGTTAATCCAGTCACGACCAAGGTCAGTCACTGACATCTCACTGGCAATATTTCCAGCACGGTGTCCACCCATTCCATCTGCAACAACGACAAGGGTAACACCAGCTTGGTTGACAAATTTATTAACAAAATCTTGGTTGTTTGACCGTTTTTGGCCAATGTCCGTTAATAATGATATTTCCATAGTTTTCTTTCTGACTTGCGTCAGCATTTCCTCCTCTGTAACCCTAAGCTTTTTTACGCAACTGTGCGATGAAAAAACCATCAGTTAGATACTGTTCGGGGGTAATTGCCAAACAGCCATTGACCACGATGTCTTTGCATGGATGGTCTAAGGCAACTTGCTCAAAATCAGGATGGCTCTCAAGAAAGGCTTGAATCACCTCTTGATTTTCTTCTGCTATGATGGTGCAAGTACTATATGTTATTATACCACCTTTTCGTAGGGTTTGACAAACGCTGGATAGGATATCCAACTGCACAGCCTTAAGGGACTCAAAGTCTTGGAGATCCTTGTTATATTTGATGTCGGGTTTCCGACGAATGAGCCCAATCCCTGAACAAGGAGCATCCACTAAAATCTTGTCAAAACTATCAGCCGGAAAGACTTGATGTACCTGACTAGCATCCAGTTTCTGTGTCTTAACCTTATCAGCTAGGCCAAGACGTTGGGCATTTTCTTCGATAAGGGCAAGCTTATGATCATAGAGATCAAGCGCCGTCACATGTCCACTCGTCAAATAAGAGGCCATATGTACCGTCTTACCACCAGGTGCCGCACAGGCATCCAGGATTTCTTCTTCACCTTGAATCCCTAAAGTTGGCGCAACCAGTTGACTGGTCTCATCCTGAATGGTCAACAAGCCCTCTTTAAAATAATCTGTTCCAGCAAAGTAACCGGAAGACTTAACAAGCCCGACTGGTGATAGGACTGAACGCTCAGCCCCAGTGGCCTCCTCTATCTCTTCCAAACGTGACGCATCCGTTACACGCACACTAGCCTTATTTCTCACAAAGAGGCTTTGGAAAATAGCAAGGGCACGGTCTTCCCCGTACTGGTCGATAAGTTTTTTAACCAACCATACAGGTAGAGAATACTGAACGGAATAGCGTTTATTGACACGTTTAATCTGGCTTGGATCTGGCAAAGGCTGGCTAGATAGTTTACGAAGAACCGCATTTACCAGCTTCTCAGCACCCTTTTTATTGCCACGATTTTTGGCAATAGCAACAGCATCGTTAACTACTGCATGGGCTGGAATCTTATCTAAATAGGCTAGCTGATAGAGACTTAAGAGCAAGAGGTCATAAACCCAAGGTTCAAGCTTATCACGGTCCTCAATAACATGGGCTAGAATCCACTCCAAAGTAATCTTATGAGCCACGGTCCCATAGACAATCTCCGTCACTAAGGCCTTGTCCTTATCTGTCAGCTGCGACTTGCTCAGATGTGCATTGAGAGCAATATTTGAGTAAGCCCCTTCCTGGAAGACTTCTTCTAAGACTTCGAGTGCCTGTCCACGAGCTGTTTTTTTCCAATCATTGGCCAAATGCATCACCTACTTCAAGATTGCGTCCGACCCCATTAAGGAAATCAGCAATAGCCATACGAGGTTTTCCAGCAGGTTGAACTGTCTTAAGCGAAATAGCTCCTTGGCCAGTCGCAACTACCAAACTCTTCTTGGTTTTTTCAATAATATGACCAGCCTGTCCTTGACCTTCTGCCAAATCCGCTTCATAAATTTTGAAACGTTTGCCATCAAGCAAGGTATGGGCCACAGGCCATGGGTACATACCACGGATTTGATTGAAGATGTCACGAGCCGGCTTATTCCAATCAAGGCGCTCCTCTTCTGGGCTAATATTTGGCGAAAATGTTACCTGACTGGCATCTTGAGGAACAGGTTTGATTTCCCCAGCGATATAGGCAGGCAAGGTTTCAAGCAAGAGGTCACGCCCCAAGACTGCCAATTTTTCAAACATGGTACCAACATTATCCTCGTCAAGAATTGGCAAGGCCTTTTGGCTAACCATGTCACCAGCATCCATTTCCTTGACCATTTCCATGATTGTCACACCCGCTTCTGCATCACCATTGATAATGGCATAATGAATAGGTGCTCCACCACGATATTTGGGCAGGAGTGAAGCGTGGACATTCACTGCAAAATCCATGCTATCAAGTAACTTGCTTGGCAAAAATTGTCCATAAGCCGCAGTAACAATCCCATCAGCACCAAGTGCCATAAGCTGTGTCATTTCTTCAGAACCTGACAACTTTTCAGGTTGATAAATTGGCAAGTCATGCGCCAAGGCTACTTCCTTGACCGGTGTCATGCGGATTTCTTTTTTACGGCCAACAGCACGGTCTGGTTGCGTCACCACAGCGACAATATCATAATGCTCATCGGTCAAAAGTCCTTCCAGCACTGTCGCTGAAAAGGCAGGCGTTCCCATAAATACTAATTTTGTCATATTCTTCCTTTTCTAGATTAGGTAAAATTCTGAGGTTCGTGATCAATAATCAAACGCAGGTCCTTGTTCTCAGGCTCCTGAGTCATGTCAAGGACCCTATTAAGCGTTTCTTCCAAGTTATCCTCAAAACGGTATTTGATAATAATCTGATAGTGATAAAGGTTATGTGTTCGGGCAATTGGCTTAGGCGTAGGCCCTAGGAAGGTCACCTTGTCTGACAGGTGCTCTCTTAAATAAGCCATAACCTCATAGCTCTTGCGAACTACAAACTCTTCATCCTTGTGAGAAAGCGTAATTCCTACCGTATAGAAATAAGGGGGATAGGCCAACTGACGTCGAATCCCCATTTCATAGGCGTAGAAACCTTCATAATCCTGTTGCTGTGCAAACCGAATGGCATAATGACTAGGATTATAGGTTTGAATAATAACTTCCCCTTCCTTGTCAGCACGACCAGCACGACCAGCCACCTGAGTCAACAGTTGGAAGGTACGCTCAGCTGAACGAAAATCTGGTAAATTTAGCGACGTATCTGCATTCAAGACCCCTACCAAGGTAACATTTGGAAAATCCAAGCCCTTGGCAATCATCTGAGTTCCAAGCAAAATGTCAGCCTTACCACTTCCAAAGGCCTCCAAGAGTTTCTCGTGAGCCCCTTTCTTGCGTGTCGTATCAACATCCATACGAATCACTTTGGCTTCTGGCAAAAGTTCCGTCAATTGGTCATAAGCCTTCTGTGTCCCAGTCCCATAATAGCGAATCTGACGGCTCTGACAGTTAGGGCAGACATGTGGTATTGCTTTTTGAAAATCACAATAGTGGCAATTCATGGTCTTGGTATCCATGTGCAAGGTCAGTGAAATATCACAATTCGGACAATCATCCACATAGCCACAGTCACGACACATGACAAAAGAGGAATACCCACGACGGTTCAACATCAATACGACTTGTTCCTTACGTGCCAAACGTTCCCTGATTTTTTCCAAAAGAGGTGGTGTAAAATCACTCGCCTCTTGACGGCCCACAAAATCCTTGAAGTCCACCACTTCCACCTGCGGAATTTTAGCATTAGGATTAGCCCTTTGTGTCAACTCAAGAAAATGGTAAACCCCTTTCTGAGCTCTCGCCCGTGTCTCAATAGAGGGTGTTGCCGACCCAAGGACAAGCACAGCTCCATGACTCTTAGCCCTAAGCAAGGCAACATCTCTAGCATGATAGCGAGGATTGGACTCTTGTTTATAAGTAGCCTCATGTTCCTCATCGATAATGATTGCCCCGATATTGTCCAAAGGAGCAAAGATAGCCGAACGCGCTCCTACCACAACCTTGGCCTGACCAGATTTAACCTTACGCCACTCGTCAAATTTCTCACCGTCTGACAAGCCTGAATGCATAATCGCCACCAAGTCACCAAAACGTGAAATGAAGCGATTGGTCATTTGGGGTGTTAGGGAAATCTCTGGCACCAAGACAATGGCGGTTTTTCTCATAGCCAGGGTCCTCTCGATAAGATGCAGGTAGACCTCGGTCTTACCTGATCCCGTCACTCCTTCCAATAAGAAAGGTTTGCCACCTTGTCCAATTTGGCACATCATTTCTTCAACCGCATGCGCCTGTTGGGCATTAAGCTCAAGAAAATCTGTCTTTTCTACCTTTTCAAAGTAGCTATCGGCACGATTGACCTCAACTTCGGTGATAACCAAGGCACCAGCTTCAATGAAAAACTTAACCACATCTCGTGAAAAAAGCTTGTGGAGATCCGTCAACTTGCCAGACTCACTCTTTTCTAGCAAGAAGTCTCGCAACTCCAATCGTTTCTTAGCCCTTTGCGAAATAGCCAAAGTCTCGAGAATACCCTTTTGAACACTATAGTGCTTCTCAGTCTTGATATTCTGCTTATCTTTAGCAAGGTAATCAACCGTTACACGCCCAGACTGGACCAGACGAGGAATGGCTTGACGTTGTACCTCTGACAACTGCGAGAAAAGAATATGATTCTGCCCTTGAAGGAGAGTCTCTTTTTCCTCTTCACCCAGTTTATCAGTTGCCATGATAACCTTATCGTACTGCGAATTAAGGAGACCAGGTAGCATTGACTTCAAGATGGAAATCTTATAAGAAAAGACCGTATGTCGCATCTGATCAGCCAAATCCAGCTGTTCCTGATTAAGCACTGGCTCATAATCTAAAAGCTCAGCGATGGGTTTTAGTTCAGGAAAATCTCTTAAATTTTCCTGCTCTTCCAAGCCAATAATAAAACCTTGAAGTAAACGATTTCCTTTACCAAAAGGCACATGAACCCGCATACCGATGGCGATTTGTTCTTGCATGGCTTCCGGAACCAGGTAACTATAAGGTCTGTCCGTCTGCATCAGAGGAACGTCGACAATAATATGTGCTACTAAAACCATAAATCTCCTCCTGTCACTTCCTTAAGACCAGTATCTTCCAAGCTCAAGAAAATATGAGCTGCCTATTATCGTCATAAAGAAGGAAGCTGAGACACTATGCCTCAGCTCCCCTCTCCTCATAAACCAAAGCAAGACTTTGATTTTAGATTTTATCGCCTTCTTCTTTTTCTTTAGCGATTTGTTCTTTGATTTTACGTTCTTCTTCCTCAGCAGCAAGACGTGCTTGAATCACTTTCAAACGTGCCAATTCACGTTTAGATTCTGGATCTGGGTGGATAGTCACATTACCAGATTCAATCTCTTCAAGGGCTTGAAGGGTTGGTTTTACTGACGTAAACTCTTGAGTTGGTTCAGCACCAGCGGCTAATTCATGGGCACGTTTGGCTTGCAAAATAACCAATGAATATTTTGAAGGCACTTTATCCAAAAGTTTGTCAATAGAGGGTTTCAACATCATAATTCTATACCTATTTCTAATTTATTTATCTGATAATTTCTTTTCTGAAATCATATTACGATAGCGACCAATCACACGGTCAACTCGGAAGTGTTCTGCTTCAATAACACGTTTGACACGCTCAGCAGCCAAAGGCACTTCATCATTAACAATGGCATAATCGTATTCGCTCATGAGAGCAATTTCTTCACGCGCACGCTCGATACGTTGAGCAATAACTTCCTCAGAATCTGTCCCACGACCAACCAAACGTTCTTGAAGCTCGTTCAAGTCTGGTGGTGTCAAAAAGATGAAGACAGCATCTGGGACCTTTTTCTTAACCTGAAGGGCACCTTGAACCTCGATTTCAAGGAAAACATCAATACCCTTATCCAAGGTTTCATTAACATAAGTCAAAGGTGTTCCGTAGTAGTTACCCACATACTCAGCATATTCCAACATTTGACCATTACGAATAAGCTCTTCAAATTCCTCACGCGAACGGAAGAAATAATCCTTCCCATCAACTTCACCAGGACGTTGAGCACGTGTGGTCATTGATACTGAATATTCAAATTTGTGGTCAGGTGTTGAAAAAATCTCCTGACGAACAGTTCCTTTTCCGACACCAGAAGGCCCTGAAAAAACAATCAAAAGTCCACGTTCAGACATGTCTTCTCCTTAAACTAAGATTAAAAATCTTCTTATGACTCACCTTTAAAAAAGAGAAAACAATCATCTCTTTTTTTGGCTTAGGGGTTGTTCAGTGATTAAGTTACAGCTCACTTTTCAGAGCATGTGTTTTTCCTTACTATTTTACCAATAAAAGCGACTTTTTTCAAGGTGAGGACACCATTAAAAAGAGTGAATTCCTTTTCTCAGTACTCACTCTTTTTTAAATACTCTTTTAAACCAAACCAGTCAAGAGACCTTGCATGAATTCTTCTGAATGGAACTCACCAATATCATCAATTTTCTCACCAAAACCAATTAACTTAACTGGAATATCCAACTCTTGGCGAATGGCTAAAACCACCCCACCCTTGGCACTACCATCCAACTTAGTCAAGACAAGACCTGTAAGAGGTGTAATTTTTGAAAATTCCTTAGCCTGACTAAGGGCATTTTGACCTGTTGAGGCATCCAAGGCCAAGAGGGTTTCATGAGGTGCTTCTGGAACCACACGCTTGATAATACGACCAATCTTTTCAAGTTCTGCCATAAGATTGTCTTTATTTTGCAAACGACCCGCAGTATCAATCATAAGGACGTCAACTCCCTCAGCAAGAGCCTTTTCCATACCGTCAAAGACCACTGAAGCTGGGTCAGCCTTCTCAGCACCAGTCACTACTGGCACATCAACACGACGTCCCCACTCAACCAACTGAGCGACAGCTCCCGCACGGAAGGTATCAGCAGCTACCAACATAACTTTTTTGCCTGCTTCTTTGTATTTATGCGCCAACTTACCGATAGACGTTGTCTTACCAACCCCGTTGACACCAACGAAAAGCATGACTGTCAAACCATCTTGGAAATTAATCTGCTCCCTGTAGACATCATCCTTCTCGTAGATATCCACAAGTTTTTCGATAATCAAGCGTTGCAAATCCTCAGTCTTTTTGACATTTTCAAGGCGGGCTTCATAGCGCAAATCTTCCGTTAATTGCGTTGCAACATTAACCCCAACATCGGAAAGAATCAGCATTTCTTCCAATTCTTCGAAGAACTCCTCATCAACACGACGGAAATTCGCAAAGAATTCATTCAAGCGAGCAGCAAAACCAGTACGCGTCTTCTTGAGGGTACGGTTATATTTTTCTTGTTCTGTTTCAGTTTTTGAAGCCTGAACTTCTTCAGGTTTTTCCTCAACTTTACGGGTTTGAACGGCTTCAAAAGTGACAGTTTCACCTTTTTCTGCAGCAGCAGCTACTTGAGCCTTCTTAGCATAGTAATCAGCCATGACATCCGCAAAGTGGTTATCCACAGCAACTTGACTTTCTTCTGACTCTGAAACGCCTTCTGCTTCGCTTGAGGCCTGATTATCAACAGAAAGGTCTTCGTCAGACACTGCTTCACTTTCTTCTGTCACAGTAGAATCACTAGATTCAACAGATTCTGTGTATGAAATCTCTTCTACTTGAGTCTCTGACTCACTGAGCTGTTCTGTTTGACTCTCGCTTATCCCTTCACTTGTTGACAAGTCTTGATTATTAAGAGCCTCAGTTTCTGAAATTTCCTGATTTGCTACAGTTTCCTGTGACTGTTTTTCCTCTTGTCCAAATAATCGATCAAATAGACCCATTTGGTTCTCCTTATTTCTCTAGAATATATTTGTGGATGGCCTCAGCCACTCCAGATTCCTCATTAGTTTTTGTCGTTACTGCCTTGGCAACAGCCTTGACCTTAGGAACAGCATTCGCCATAGCCACACCAAGACCAGCCCACTCCAGCATTGTCAAGTCGTTTTCCTCGTCTCCCATAGCCATGACCTGACTTTTATCCAGAGCAAGGTAATCAGTCAAGAGTCTCAAACCTACAGCCTTATGAACACCTTTAGGCATGACCTCTAGGATAATTTCACGAGACTTAAAGACCTCAAACGCTTGGTATAAATGGTCAGGTATTTTTTGAATTTGAGAATCCAAAAACGCTTCCTCACAGACCGTAACTACTTTATTATAGACGATATTTTCAGGAATGTCATCAATACTCTCCACATCAACGAAGGTCAAGGTAGGATTAGCCTGACGATAGAGAGAATGATTGCCTTTACTTGGCACACCATAGACAATGCCATCACTGATAACATCCATCGGGAGCCCCAGAGGCTCAAAGACAGCATAAATCTGCTTTAAATCTTCTCGACTCATCTCTTTCTTTATGAGGATATCCCCATTATTACGCTGAACCAAGCCACCATTGAAGGTCACACTATAGTGCTTATCATCCAACAAGCCCAAATCTTCCAAGATATGAGTAATAGCTGGCAGAGGACGACCAGTCGTAATGACCACATGACCCCCCTTAGCTTCTGCCGCCTTAAGAGCAGCTCTATTTTCAACTGTTACTTGCTTATCCTTAGTAAAGAGGGTCCCATCTAGGTCCAAGGCCAACAATTTAATCTCAGACATCCGAACATACCAATCCTTCCATGAAGTCAAAGACTGCACCATCTTTATGGTGACCAATCACTTCGTCAGCTACTGCCTTAATCTCATCGCGGGCATTTTCCGTAGCAACCGCATGCCCAGCAAAGGTCAACATCTCCATATCATTGAGATTATCGCCAAAGGCTACAACATCTGAAGCTTGACGCCCCAACTCTTGACAAAGATGGTAAAGACCAAAGCCCTTGTCCACACCTTTAAGGATAATATCCATAGAATCAAAGCCAGTTGTCACAGCTGTCATATCCTCAAAAATCGTGTTGAGATAGTCACCACGTTCCATAATGGTATCCCCTTGGAACTTAGCAGTTACCTTGAAAATGTCATCTGTAACCGCTTCAAGGTCCGTTGCCATAACATTTTCATAGTAACGTTCCATGGCCTTAAGATAGGCTGGTTCTGCATCGTTTGGAGCATAGGCACCACGACGTCCCGACAAGAGAATTCCCTCGCAAGTTGGTAAGGCTAAAGTCGTGTCTGCAATTTCTAAATAATCTTTAGGTTCTAGCTTGGACTCAAATAGGACTTCACCCTTGTACTGAACCAAGGCCCCATTCTCCGCAATAATAGCAATGCGGTCCACAAAACCATCAAAAAGCTCCTCCAAGGCCAAGAGAGCTCGGCCAGAAGCTACTGTAAAAACGTAATCTTTAGCTTCACACGCATCCAAAAGGTTTTCCAAACGTGCCTTATCATAGGCACCAAGATGGTCTAGAAAGGTACCATCCATATCTGTTGCTAAAATTTTCAAAATAATCTCCCTTCAGGTCGAATATACTTGCCCCTATTGTACCAAAAATAGGAATATAAGTTTGGGAAAAGCCAGAGAAATTAGAGAAAATATGGCATTTTACTTGCAAATCCACTATTTTAGTTGTATCATTACGGTAGTACAAAAATAATACTGTTATACTTTTAGAAAGGAGTCTCTTATGGCTTGGACATTTGATGAAAAATCGCCAATTTATCTCCAAATCGCCTATCGCGTCAAACTGAAGATAGCTTCCAAGGAATTGAGTATGGGACAACAACTCCTACCCGTTAGAGAATTTGCTCAGGAAGCTGGGGTCAATCCTAACACTGTACAAAGAGCCTTCCAAGAACTTGAAAAAGAGGGGTTGGTCTACTCTGCCCGTACCTCTGGTCGCTTTGTTACCGAAGATGAAAAACTAATTGATCAAAAACGACACGAGATTGCCCAAAGTCTCATGAAAAACTTTGTCACTGAGATGACAGCCATTGGTTTTAGCTCACCTGAAATCAAATCTATCATCACTGACTACATCGAACAAACAGGAAAGGACTTATAGACCAATGACTGATATTGTAACTCTAACAAATCTCACCAAGACCTATAATGGTATTCCAGCCCTTAGAGATGTGACCATGTCCATCCCTTCTGGTAAAATCATTGGTCTCTTAGGACCAAACGGTAGTGGTAAAACAACTCTCATCAAGATTTTGAATGGCCTCCTCCAACCAACTTCTGGTTTAGCAACTATTAATGGATTTCAGCCATCACCTATCACCAAAGCTCAAGTGGCATATCTACCTGATACAACTTATTTGGATGAAAGTAAGACTATCCAATACTACTTGGACTTCTTCCAAGATTTCTATGCTGACTTCCGTTATCCTCTTGCCTTGCAACTCTTGCAGGATTTAAAGCTCCAGCCTGATTTGCGCCTTAAAGACCTATCAAAAGGTAACAAAGAAAAAGTTCAGTTGATTTTGGTTATGAGTCGTGAAGCTAAACTCTATCTCCTCGATGAACCTATCGGTGGAGTCGATCCCGCGTCACGTGACTACATTCTTAAAACCATCATCAACCAATACTCTGAAGATGCTTCTGTTATCATTTCAACCCATTTGATTGCAGATATTGAATCCGTCCTAGATGAAGTTATCTTCTTAAAATACGGTCAGATTGAACTTCAAGGGGATGCTGATAATATCCGTCAAGCCCATGGCAAATCTATCGACAAACTCTTTAGAGAGATGTTCCATAACTAGGAGGTATGAGCATGTTTTGGAAATTAGTTAAGTATGAATTACAATCGGTCCGTAAGTGGTACCTTAGCATTTATGGTATTGCCATCCTACTCTCTATCCCCTTGGGCTTAATGCTGCACAAATTAATATTCACCTTTGAACACAGTCACGAAGAACCTAGTCTACTCTTCTTCGCTTTCTTCACACTGATGGTTTTTGCTACCATTATCGTATGGGGAACCATTTATATAGCGACAATAGTCCTCATTGTTAGACGCTTTGCACAGACTGTCTTTGGGAGAGAAGGCTATCTAACCAATACACTCCCAGTTTCTGCCCACCAATTGATTTTATCTAAACTCTTGGTAGCCTTTATTTTAAATACGATTTCTAGTCTCGTAGTACTCGCTTCGATTGCTATTATAGCCGGATTTAATATAGACTTCAAAGATTTCCTACTAACTACTAGTTACTTGGGACAGCTCCTAAAAGAAATAGGTGCCCTCTACCTTGTCATCCCTTCTACAATTTTAGGAACAATTAGCGGTATCCTATTCTATTACCTCTGTATTAGTATTGGAAACCTCTTTAATACTAACAAAGTTCTTATGGGGTTTGTCGCCTATTTTGCCATTCAGGCTATCCTATCCTTTATTGGTTTCTTCTTTGGAATCGGTGCAGCCTTGACCGGAGATGCAACAAATACTGCAATTAATAACTCGGCATATATATTTAGTCTAGTTCAGTCTCTCATTCTCATCGGAGCAAGTTACTTTGGTACCTACTATATCATGACAAAACGCTTAAATTTAGACTAAAGAAAAAACGTGTTCCTTCTGGAACACGTTTTTTTTGCATTGAAAAGACTTATTTACTTTGTTCTTTACGATAAGTCTCGATTTCGGCCTTGTTACCCCAAACGAAGTGTCCTGGACGTACTTCAACCATTTCTGGTTTATCAACCGAATAGTCGTGTTGGTTTGGATTATAAACCTTCAAGACTTTCTTACGTTCCAAGATTGGGTCTGGAATAGGAACAGCAGACAAGAGTGACTTGGTGTAAGGGTGGATAGGATTGTTGTAGAGTTCTTCTGTCTCAGCAACTTCCACGATTGTCCCCTTGTAAATAACAGCGATACGGTCAGAAATGAAACGGACCACTGACAAGTCGTGAGCGATAAAGAGGTAGGTCAGTCCCAACTCTTTTTGGAATTTCTTAAGCAAGTTCAAAACTTGGGCACGAACTGACACGTCAAGGGCTGAGATGGGTTCGTCAGCGATAACCAAATCAGGTTGCATGACCAAGGAACGTGCAATCCCAATACGTTGACGTTGTCCCCCAGAAAATTCGTGAGGGTAACGTGTCAAGTGCTCCTCAAGAAGTCCCACTTCTTTGATGATTTTCTTGATTTTAGCTTTACGATCTTCCTCATCCTTATAGAGATGGAAGTTATGCAAGCCCTCAGACAAGATATAATCGACTGTTGCACGTTCATTCAAACTAGCCGCAGGGTCTTGGAAAATCATCTGGATACGACGGATAAGGTCGTTTTTCTCAGAGTGAGACAAGTGTCCATTGATTTTCTTACCGTCAAAAATAATCTCACCATTACTTGTATCATTTAGACCAATAATGGCACGCCCGATAGTGGTTTTACCACTACCAGACTCACCAACGAGGGAAAAGGTTTCACCCTTGTTGATGAAAAAATTAGCATTGTGGACAGCAACGAATTTCTTGCTTCCTTCACCGAAGGAAATCTCCACATCTTTTACTTCAACTAACTTCTCAGGCATTGCCTTCCTCCTCATCTCCTAAATGTGCAAATCCCATATTAGCACGGATTTTTTCATGTAGATTTTGGATAACCTCAGGTTTTTCAACTTTTGGTGCATCCTCATGTAAGAGCCAGGTCTTAGCCCAGTGAGTATCTGAAACTTGGAATTGCGGTGCTTTTTCCTCGAAGTCAATCTGCATGGCATAATCTGAACGCAAGGCAAAGGCATCTCCAACAACTGGTGTATAAAGTGATGGTGGTGTCCCTGGAATTGAGAAGAGCTCACCCTTATCATCAGCCAACTGTGGCAAGCTTGAAAGCAAGCTCCACGTGTATGGATGACAAGGCTCATAGAAAATCTCCTCAACAGTTGCATACTCGATGATTTCACCAGCATACATAACAGCAACCTTGTCAGCGATACTTGCTACGACACCAAGGTCATGGGTGATGAAAATCACTGAGAAACCATACTCCTCTTTGAGTGATTTCAAAAGGTCAATGATTTGAGCTTGAATGGTCACATCGAGGGCAGTTGTTGGTTCGTCACAGATAAGGACATCAGGACGACAAGCCAAGGCGATGGCAATGACGATACGTTGACGCATCCCTCCAGAGTATTGGAAAGGATATTCGTTGAAACGTTTCTCAGCATCAGGAATACCAACCTTGTCCATGTAATCAATGGCCATTTTTTTAGCTTCTTTAGCTGATTTTCCTTGGTGTTTGACAATGACTTCAACAATTTGACTACCGATAGTCTTAATTGGGTCAAGACTGGTCATCGGATCTTGGAAGATAGTTGCAATCTTAGATCCACGAATTGCTGCCCAATCTTGGTGACTCTTAAGCTTGGTCAAATCTTGGCCACGATAATCAATAGAACCACTAGCGACACGACCATTTTCTTCAAGCATCCCTGTGAAGGTCTTGGTCAAAACTGATTTACCTGAACCAGACTCACCAACCAAGGCTAAAACTTCACCTTCAACCAAATCAAGGGAAACCCCTCGAATAGCTGTCAAAACACGGTCACGAACGTCAAATTCCACGACGATATCGCGAGCCGATAATATTACATTTTTATTTTCTGTCATATTGGACTCCTATCTATGCGTACGTGGGTCACTGGCATCCGCCAAGTTTTGACCGACAATAAAGAGAGAGAGGGAAACGAGGATCAAGGTAGTCAATGGAATCCAGAAGAGGTAAGCATTGACTGTAACGTTCTGTGCATAGTCTGAAATCAAACGACCAAGACTAGGCGTCGTAACGGGAAGCCCCAAACCAAAGTAAGAAAGGAAGGCTTCGTAAGAGATAAATCCTGGCAAGAGCTGACTAGCCATAGTCACGATAACTGATACAAGTTGTGGCATGATATTTTTAACCACAATCTTAGGAGTTGGTGTTCCCAAAGTACGAGAAGCCAAGTTGTACTCCAAATCACGGTAACGCATGATTTGAATACGGATAGTATAAGCAATACCAATCCAACCTGTGACAGTCATGGCAAAAATCATGTTCCAGAAACCTGCACCCAATGAGTAAGTCAAGACGATAACGACAAGGAGGGCAGGAATGTTTGAGATGATGTTGTAGATTTCCATCATAATCATATCAAAGGTCTTAGAAATCCCCCAAACAGCACCAACGACTAAACCAATAACAACGTTAATGAAGGTAGCGATAACAGCAATAAGGATAGAATTACGAGCTCCAAACCAAACACTGTCAAAGAGAGACTTACCATTACTGTCCGTACCGAACCAGTATTGAGCATTTGGATGCACATAACGTACACTAAAGTCATTAACCTTAGACACGTCATTGAAGTCAAATTTTGAAAACATTGGGTAGATAAAGCTCATCAAAATGATAGCAATCAAGATTCCCAACATGACAGTTGTTGACTTTTTCTTGAAGAACTGACGCATCACTGATTTCCAGTATGAATAGGCCGGCGCATCAATTGTTTCAGAGGCAAAATCATCGCGCTTTACAAATTGGAACTTACTTTTATCAATTGAAGCCATTATTTACCTCCTTTAGATGTCAATTTGATACGTGGGTCAATTATAGTCATAAGGATATCACCCACAAGCAATGAGAAGATGGTAAGGGCTGTGAAAATAAATACAAGACCCACAACCATAGCGTTATTTGAAGCACGAACTGAGTCAATCAACATTTTACCCATACCAGGGTAGGCGAAGATTGTTTCTGTCAAGGTTGCCCCTGTGATAACACTAACGATAGATGCTGGGATCCCTGAAACCAAGGAAACCATAGCATTTTTGAAAATGTGTTTATTCGAAATTTCTTGTTCTGACAACCCTTTGGCGCGTGCAAAACGGACGAAGTCTTGTGATTGCAAGTCAATCATGTAACGACGAATCCAAATGGCAAGACCTGGTGTTGACAAGAGACCGAGAATTACAGATGGCAAGACGTATGAACGCCAGTCACCCGCACCCAAGATAGGGAAGGAATCTGGAAGACCAATCTTAGAACCAATCAAACGAATGATATAAACCAAGGCGATGGTTGGTAGTGAGAGCAAGAAAGTCAAGATACCAGTTGACACACTATCAAAGAGTGTGTTTTTAAAGCGTGCCATGTATGATCCCAATGGAATTGCCAAAGCATAAGACAAGACCAAACCAATCAAACCAGCAATGGCAGAACTTGTCACCATTGATGGGTACTGGTAGCGACTCTTAGTAGCTGTGTAAGGGTCATCACCATAGTAAGAACGATCCCTAGCATCAGCCTGACTTGGTGATTTATAAGTACGAGAGTAGATATCTACTGAAGATACTTTCTTACCAGTAGGGAAGTTGACCTCAGAGCTTTGTGTTTGCCCTTGTCCTTGTGTAATAACATCAAGAACACCCTGCTCAGCATAGGTTGGGTAAGATGTACCAAGGTTCATCTTCACAAAGTTTTGGTGAACAAATGGGAACTGACTGTTAAAGTAAAGCAAGTATTTATGCTTAGTTCCTGAACCGACAACTGACCAACCGATAGCTGGGTCATTTTCAATACGGATGTAACGCTTCAAGTTTGGATTTGTTTTATCTTTAACCCATCCAGTATTGTCAAATTCAAAGAGGTGTGCATAGAAACCAAACACACGTTCAAGCACTGGCACATCACGTGTCGCATAGAATTGTTTGCTTTGCTTGAACTGATGCAAACGCCAGCCACGTCCTAAACTATCCACATATTTTTGGTAGATAGCCTTATTTTCTTTTGTTGGCTTAGTGGTTACCGACTTGTCAACTGAGCTAGCTTTCTCCTGCAACTCTTTGGTGTCGTAGTACTCGATATAACCCATACGTTCATAGATTGTATTTTCATAGTTAGCCTTAGAATCGGCTGTCTTAGCAATCTTGTTGTAGTTAGGGTCCTGTCTGAAAATCAGACGCCTCGGCACCATGGTATAGATAATCGTGTAGGTCAAGGCCGTCACGACAAATATTGACAATAGAGAACGGAGGGTTCTCAATAAAATGTATTTTTTCATGTCTCTTCCTTTAATTCCAAAAGAACTTTCCCAATCTAATGAGAAAGTTCCATCGTCCTTTTATTTAACGTGTTTCTCAAGGTCTTTTTGAGCTTTTTCGTTGGACTTAGACTTTTCTTTAAGCCAGCTTTCACGGGCTTTATCATAGTTTTTCTTAGTGACAACATCTTTTTGAGGTTCGAGGTACTTGAAGTATCTGTCAGAACCTTTAGGTCCTACTTGAGAGTAGGCTCCTGAGAATGGTGTCAAACGAGCTACCATTGGAGCTGCACCCTTGTTAACCATAAGTGGCATGAAGAGTGAGCTATCTTCCAACCAAGCTTGTGCCTCTGCATAACGTTCATAACGTACGTTGAGGTCGCTTGTTTCTTTAGCTGCATTGTCAACCAAAGCATCAAAGTCTTTAAGACCTACTTGAGCTGCTGCTGCATTGTTAGGATCGTCAAATCCCATGTAAGTTTTTGTGTTCTCACTAGCTGTTGTTTTGAAGATATCGAGGTATGTTGATGGATCTTCATAGTCAGGAGCCCAAGCTACTGAGATATTGATATCCCAGTCTTCTGCTGCTGCATTAGCTGCATACAATGTGCTATTTAGAAGATCATCTTGAGACATTTGATGAACATCCACCACGACATTTTCTTTACCAAGTGTATTTTCAACAGATTGTTTCAAAGATTGTGCACGTGCAACCGTTGGTTTAGCTGCTTGGTCAACTGGAAGGTCCAAGTGAATTGGGAATTGAACACCATCTGCTTGAAGAGCTTCCTTAGCTTTGTTAAATTCAGCCTTCGCTTTATTAGCATTGAAGATACCGTCTTGACTGTCTTTAAAGTTAACACCTGACCACTCGTCACCATATGAAGCCATCTTTTCAGTTACCAAATCACCGAATGACTTATCACCAGCATAAACAAAATCAGGTTTCACGAGAAGGTTACGAACAGCAAGGGCTGCACCTTTTTCACCATTAAGTTGTGCAGAATAAGCTGTACGGTCAATAGCAAAGTTAACTGATTGACGGAAGTCCTTGTTAAGAAGAGCTTTCTTAGTTGAATCTTTCTCAGCATCAGTCTTCTTAGATGTATGGTTGTAAGACTGACGGTCAATATTAACACCAACCCCACCAATATCTGCAGATGGTTGTGTATAGAAGATATTATCTTTATATTGTTTTTCTACTGAATTAAAGTTTGAGCTTGTTGGATATAGACGTGCTTGGCTATAAGCGCCATCAGTGAAATTACGAACAAGCGATTCTTGGTCTGAAGCATCGTAGAAAGAAAGTTTAATGCCATCGAAGTGGACATTTTTCTTATCCCAGTAGTTTTCATTTTTAGCCAATTCAATAGATGATTTAGCTGTCAATGACTTAAGGATGTATGGACCATTATAAAGGATAGATGATGGATCTGTTGATTTACCAAAGCTATCCCCTTTTGACTTAAGGAACTCTTCATTTACAGGCCAGAAGAGAGAATAAGTCATCTTAGAATTCCAGTAAGGTTCTGGTTGTTTAAGTGTGTACTGAAGAGTGTAATCATCAAGAGCTTTAACGCCAACTTTAGAGAAGTCTTTATCAGTACCATTGAAATAATCAGCAAGACCTACTACAGAATCTTTTGCCAAGTAAATTGACTCTGTCTTTTTATCAGCAGCATGCTTAAGACCTGTTACGAAGTCTTTAGCTGTTACTTCCGCATACTCTTCACCGTCTGAAGTATACCATTTAACTCCCTTACGAAGTTTGTAAGTATAAGTCAAACCATCAGCCGAAACAGTCCAATCCTTGGCAATAGCAGGTACCAAGTTACCATATTTATCATTTTCCAAAAGGCCATCGACACCATTTGTCACAGCATCAGTCGTTGAACCTTTATTGGAAATAAGGTAGTCCAATGTTTCAGGATCAGCAGTATAAACATAGTTATAAGTATTGCTTGAAGTGTTTGATTTTGATGAACAAGCCACTAAAACCCCAACACTTAGGAGGGAAACACCCGCAAGGGCCAACCATTTACTTTTTTTCATAAGCATTCTCCAAAAAATCTTTTTTTATATGCCTACATTATACCATAAAAAATAAGATGAGTACAATTTTCAGAATATTTTGTCTTATACTGACTTTCTCACATTTACAAACCTAGAAAACACTAGAGCTAAGCCCTTTCTTGGCAAAAGAAAAAGGCTAACTGCCTTTTCCTCAAGAATATTATTTAACGTGTTTCTCAAGATCTTTTTGAGCTTTTTCGTTAGATGCTTTCTTTTCTTTAAGCCATTTTTCACGACTTTGTTCATATTCTTTCTTAGTAACTACTTTTTCTTGTGGTTTCACGTATTTGAAGTAGTCTGATGAGTTCTTATCACCCACTTGCATGCTAGCACCCGTAAATGGTGTCAAGCGTGAGATAACTGGTGCTGCACCGTTACCAACAGTCAATGGAATGACAAGCGAGCTATCTTCCAACCATGCTTGAGCTTGGGCATAGCGGTCGTAACGAGCGTTGAGGTCTGTTGTTTCTGAAGCTGCTGAATCAAGCAAGGCATCATAATCTTTAAGACCTACTTGAGCTGCGGCCGCATTGTTTGGATCATCATAACCCATGAAAGTCTTGGTATTTTCACTTGAAGTTGTCTTAAAGATATCAAGGTAAGTTGATGGATCTTGATAGTCTGGACCCCAAACCACACCGTTTGAAATATCCCAGTCTTCTGCTGCCGCATTTGCCGCATTAAGGGTTGCATTTTGCATATCATCTGATGACAATTGGTTAACATCGATAACCACATTATCGCTACCCAATGATTGTTCAATGGTTTGTTTCAAAGATTGGGCCTGAGCAACATGGATTTTAGAACTTTGGTCAACTGGAAGGTCCAAGTGAATTGGGAATTGAACACCTTCTCCTTGGAGAGCTTCCTTAGCTTTGGCAAACTCAGTCTTAGCTTTTTCAGCATTGTAGAGGCCATCTTGACCATCAGTAAAGTTGACACCTGACCATTCATCACCATAAGAGGACATTTTCTCTGTTACAAGATCTCCAAAGGTCTTATCACCTGCACTGACAAAATCAGAAGGAACAAAAAGGTTACGAAGAGCTAGAGCTGCACCATCTTTACCATTCATTTGTGATTGATAAGCCGTACGATCAATTGCGAAGTTGATTGATTGACGGAAGTCTTTGTTTAGAAGAGCCTTCTTAGTTGATGTCTTTTCAGCATCCGTCTTCTTGGCTGAGAATTTATAGCTTTGGCGGTCGATATTAACACCAATGGCTGATGTAGACGCACCTGGTGCAGTGTAATAAATGTTATCTTTATATTTCTTCTCTACAGAAGAATAGTTAGAACTCGTTGGGTAGACACGAGCCAAACTATAGGCACCATCCGTGAAACCACGTTCTAGAGCCTCTTGATCCGAACCGTCATAATATGACAATTTGATGGCATCAAAGTGTACATTCTTCTTGTCCCAATAATTTTCATTCTTAGTCAACTCAATAGATGATTTAGCTGTCAAAGATTTGAGAAGGAAAGGACCATTATAGAGGATAGATGTTGGGTCTGTTGACTTACCAAAATCTTTTCCTTTGTTCTTAAGAAAGTCTTCGTTAACTGGGAAGAGCAAGCCATAAGTTGTTTTAGAGTTCCAGTATGGCTCAGGTTTTTTAAGGGTGTATTGCAATGTATAATCGTCGATTGCTTTAACGCCTACATTTGAGAAATCTTTATTGGCACCAGAGAGGTAGTCAGACAAGCCAGCAATAGAATCTTGCACCAAGTAAAGAGCTCCAGACTTGCCATCAGCCGCATGCTTAAGACCAGTCACAAAGTCCTTAGCAGTCACATCAGCATACTCTTCACCATCAGAAGTATACCATTTAATTCCCTTACGGATTTTATAAGTATAAGTCAGACCATCTTGAGAGACAGACCAATCTTCAGCTACTGAAGGGACAAGATTTCCATATTTATCTGCTTCCATAAGACCATCTACACCGTTTGTCACAGCTGTCTTAGTAGGTCCTGTATTTGAAGTGATGTAATCCAATGATTCTGGATCTGAATTATAAACATAACCATAAGTCGTTCCACTAGTACTTGACTTAGAAGAACAAGCCGCTAAGGCACCTACACTGAGGAGTGCCACACCCGCAAGGGCTAACCATTTGCTTTTTTTCATAAGATTTCTCCAAAAAATAAAATTTTACTCTTTCATTATAGCATAAATAATCAAGAAAAGGAGTCATTATCAGACTATTTTGCACAATTATTGCACCTGATGAAATACGAAAAATTCAGCAGTCCCTTGTGTTTTCTGGATTTCTAGCTACTTTAATCGATTTATTTTTAATCACCAGTCATGCATAAAACAAAAAGGCCTAACACCTTGGTTAAACCTCTGTTTCTAAGTTAAAATTAGCTATTAAGAGCTTGAGCAGCTGTAATAATCGCCAAATTGTAAATATCTTCAGCACTAGCCCCACGAGAAAGGTCGTTAACAGGTTTATTAAGACCTTGTAAGATTGGTCCGATAGCTTCGAACATTCCCAAACGTTGGGCAATCTTATATCCAATGTTACCTGCTTGCAAGCCAGGGAAGACAAAGACATTAGCATGTCCTGCTACGTCACTATCTGGAGCCTTAATAGCTGCTGTTGCTGGAACAAATGCTGCATCGAACTGCAACTCCCCATCAATAGCCAAGTCAGGACGCATTTCTTTAGCAATATTTGTTGCTTGAACAACCCTGTCAACTTTTGGCGATTTAGCAGAACCTTTTGTTGAGAAGCTAAGCATGGCCACTTTAGGATCAATACCAAAAACTTTAGCTGTTTCGGCAGTATTAATTGCAATTTCTGCCAATTCTTGAGCATTTGGTTCAATGTTGATGGCACAGTCAGAAAACATCAAGCGATGATCGGTATTTTCACGGTTCATAAGGAAGACACCTGATGTACGAGAAATACCAGGTTTTGTTTTGATAATTTGAAGGGCCGGACGTACCGTATCCGCTGTTGAGTGAATAGCACCTGAAACCATCCCATCAGCAAGACCAAGTTTAACTAGCATAACACCGAAATAGTTGACATCATGAAGCAACTTTTCCGCATCTTCCATTGTCGCTTTCCCTTTACGGATTTCAACAAATTTTTCCTTCATTTCCTCGAAATCTTCATAGGTTTCAGGATTAATAATTGTATAGTTAAAGTCTGCAAAACCAAGATTGTTCAAGATTTTGTGAACCTCTGCTGGGTCTCCCAAAATAATAGGATCAACCAATCCTTCAAATTTCAAACGGGCTGCTGCACGAACCACACGGTCGTCGTTACCCTCAGGGAAAACAATCTTAATACCCTTCCCTAAAATATGTTCACGAAGTTCACCAAATAGACTACGCATAAAAAAATTCCTCAATCAATCTTTTTTAGTTTGTAAGTTCATGATAACGGTTTCAAAATCATCTGTCAAGGAAGATGCATGGACCATCTCTTTTTTGGTAAAAGGATCAACAAATGCAAGACGGTGACAATGCAAGGCCTGGCGCTCAATACCATAGTCTAGAGAACCACCATAAAGATCATCTCCCAAAAGGGGAAGGCCTAAGTAGGCAAAGTGGACGCGAATCTGGTGAGTACGCCCAGTATGCAAATTGATATCAACCAGTTTAACCCTACCATAATCACCTACCAAACGATAGCTCGTATGGGCATATTTCCCCGACTTATGGACTCGACGTGTGATAATGGAATCCACATCACGCGCAATCGGGGCAATGATTTCACCCTGCTTCTCAAGTTTGGTGTCGCCTTCAACCAAGGCATAGTAATGTTTCTTGATAGACTTCTGTTGTAACTGTTTATCCATACGAGCATGGGCGTAACCATGCTTGGCAAACAGCATGAGACCAGAGGTATCCTTGTCTAGACGTGTCACGATATGGACACGCTGGTTGGGATAATTATTGCTGACAAAGTGATATTTGACAAAATTAGCCATAGTATTATCATGGTTAACACTTGGAATACTAGCATAGCCATAGGGTTTATTAATCACCAAGAAGTTATCATCCTCATAAACTATATCCAAGTCAAAAGGAATGGGTTTCAAGGTTTCATGTGGTGCCTCATCAGGGATTTCTATGGCAACCACGTCTCCCTCATGAACAGGATAAGTCGCAAACTGCTCCTCACCATTGACCCAGATATGACCACCCTCAAACTTAATCTTGGCCAGAAGTCCTTTTGAAACATCGTGCTCCTTCAAAAAGGTCTTAACTCGACATGAACGTCCTACAGTAAATTCATATCTCATTCTTCCATGTCTCCAATAAAGGAATCACGGACCCGTTCCCAGAAACTTGTGTGACTGGCACTGGCCACAAAGGAAATCTTACGTTGGTCGATTGAAAATTCTACCTTTTTCACATTACGGTTGGTATAGGTTTTATTATCAACGGATAGAGTGTAGCTTCCCATTCGGGTAGGATAAACGGTAATCTTCTCATGCTTAGGTACAATAAGGGGACTTCCTAGGGTACGATAAACACGATTATTAAGACTGGCAATCTCAGTCAGTTGCAAGGCTTCAATGGTGGGATGAAGGACCGCACCACCCAAAGATTTATTGTAGGCCGTTGATCCTGTAGGCGTTGACACCGACAGCCCGTCACCACGGAAGCTCTCAAACAAGACATCATTAAGGCAAACATCTGCTGCCATGGTTTTCTCATTACGCTTTATGGCTGCTTCATTAAGGGCAATCGACGTAAAAGAACGCCCATCAGCAAGAGTCAATTTGACATTCAAAAGAGGGTAAGAGATCTTAGCACCACTATCTTTTCGAAGCGTCTCGATTAATTGATCCACTTCACTGTCCAAATAATCCGTATAAAAGCCTAAGTGACCCGTGTGAATCCCTACAAAACGCACACGAGCAAGCTCTTTTTCATACATATGAAAGGCCGATAGCAACATACCATCACCACCAATTGAGATGACCACATCTGGATTTTTCTTGGTCAAATAAAAATCTGGATCATCTCGAAAGGCATTAAAAAGTTTTGAGGCCACACGCCTACTTTGGGGTTTGCCATTGGCAATAATAGCTACCTTCATCTCATCCGAAGAGGTCTTCATCTGTGTCATCACTATTTCCTACACTATCCTTCAAAGTTCTGTTAATTGGATCAAAGAGCAACTGGGCATCTCTAATATCATCACGTATCTTACGCATTTCTTCATCAAGTTCATAAGCCATGCGGGCCGTAGTTTCCAAGCGAAGTTTAATCTCCTCAGGAAAATTCCCCTGATACTTGTAATTAAGGGAATGTTCAATGGTGGCCCAAAAGTTCATGGCCAAAGTCCTAATCTGAATCTCTGCAAGAATTTCCTTACGACCATCTATGGTATCAACGGGATAAGAGATAATAACATGATAAGAGCGATAACCCGAATTTTTACGGTTTCTGATGTAGTCACGCTCTGAAACAATAGTCATATCACTACGATGACGAAGCAAAGCCAAAACTTCATCCACATCATCGACAAATTGGACCATGACTCGGAGACCAGCGATATCCTGCATATCTTGAGCCAAATTTTCAATCGAAAGGCCACGAAGGGCGATTTTCTCCTCAATGGAAGCTACTGACTTCACACGTCCCGTCACAAACTCAATGGGCGAGTGACGATTTTGCTTACGAAATTGTTTACGAATGCCTCGGAGCTTGATTTTGAGCTCACCTACGGCCTGAATATAGGGGTCTAGAAATTCTTCCCAATCCATGGTCAAGATAGGACTCCTCCTTGTCAAAAGCTTTAGTTTTTTATAAAATAAATACAATCTGTTATATTATACCACATTTGAAAGCACAAGGGAGGACACACATGAACCATTTAGAGATAGAGTACAAGACTCTACTCACCAAAGACGAATACAATCGTTTAGCGATGCTTTTCTCCCATGTGACACCTGTTACGCAAACAAACTACTACATCGACACTCCTCAGAGTGACATGAGAAATAAAAAGTTGTCTTTGCGTATTAGGACACTTCCCACTCATGGTGAGCTGACCTTGAAAATCCCTGAAAAAGTCGGGAACATGGAGTACAACCTTACCATGGATTGTGCGGATGCTAAGGCTTTGACTAAGTCGCTGGACTTTCCTGATTGTCAAATTAAATCCATTCTTTTAGAACGTGGGGTTAAACTAGAGGACCTAACCATCCTCGGACATTTGACCACAACTCGTCGCGAATACCAGACCAACATCGGCCTCATGGCTCTTGATGTCAATGTCTATGCTGACAAGAAAGACTACGAGCTTGAACTAGAAGTTTCGGATGCTGAGAAAGGTAAAGACGACTTTGATGCCTTTCTTAAAGAAAATAATATTGACTTTAAGTATGCCAAGAGTAAGGTTGCACGCTTTGTAGCTACCCTCAAACGAGACAAAGACTAAAATTTAGACAAGGAGTTGGCTCCTTGTTTTTTTTATTTTAAACACATGTAGCTTCAAATACCACAAGTATTTAGAACTTCAGAGGGTAATAGATTTCTCTAAAAACGCATACAAAGGCGTTTTATCTAACAAAGGTTCGGTATTTTTCACTAATATCATACTTTGATGGCTGAAATTTCTACTTCTTTTTGCTAAAATAGAACTATCTGTAGTTTTATTACAATAGCCCTAACTGGGCTTAGCATCTTATTTTTTTAAAGGAGTCACCATCGTCATGGTACATCAAAAAGCAAACCCACAATTGAAATTGTTCTCGCTCAGCTCAAACCCAGAAATTGCTGAAAAAATTGCTGAGGCTACTGGATTGCCACTTGGTAAAGTATCTTCACGTCAATTTTCTGACGGTGAAATCATGATCAACATTGAAGAGTCTGTTCGTGGGGACGATATCTATATCATCCAATCTACTAGCAACCCTGTTAACGACCACCTTTGGGAATTGCTCATCATGATTGATGCCTGCAAACGTGCCAGTGCTAACTCTGTCAACGTTGTTATGCCTTACTTTGGTTATGCACGTCAAGACCGTATCGCTGCGTCACGTGAACCAATCACTGCTAAATTGATAGCCAATATGCTAGTTAAAGCTGGTGTCAATCGTGTCTTGACGCTTGACCTTCACGCTGTCCAAGTTCAAGGATTCTTCGATATCCCAGTAGATAACCTCTTCACAATGCCTTTGTTTGCTGAATACTACAACAAAAAAGGATTTACAGGAAGTGATGTTGTCGTTGTTAGCCCTAAAAACTCAGGTGTTAAACGTGCTCGTAGCTTGGCGGACTACCTTGATGCACCAATCGCTATCATTGACTACGCTCAAGATGATTCAGAACGTGAAGAAGGCTACATCATCGGTGAGGTTGAAGGAAAAACAGCAATCTTGGTTGATGATATCCTTAACACTGGTAAAACGTTTGCTGAAGCTGCTAAAATCCTTGAACGTGGTGGCGTTAAAGACATCTATGCAGTAGCTAGTCACGGTCTCTTTGCAGGAGGTGCTGCTGAAGTCCTCAACGCTGCTCCAATTAAAGAAATCTTGGTGACAGATTCAGTTGCAACTAAAGAAAAAGTTCCTACAAACGTTAAATACATTTCAGCAAGTAAGCTAATCGCTAACGCTACTACTCGTATTTTCGAACGTCAACCACTTAGTCCACTCTTTGCATATACAGCACACGAGGACTAAGCTATGGTTTATTTGGACAATGCAGCAACAACTCCTTTAAATACTGCTGCTATTTCAGCTATGACACATGTCATGACTGAAACCTTTGGAAATCCATCCAGCCTCCATGCTTACGGTCGACAGGCTTCTAAGGAACTTCGTGAAGCCCGTGAAGAAATGGCCAAACACTTTGAAGTCCCTGCTCGTAAGCTTATTTTCACTTCTGGTGGGACTGAAGGAAACAATACAGCTATCAAAGGTTACGCCCTAGCCAATCAATATAAAGGTAAGCACCTGATTACAACTGCTATTGAACACCACTCTGTCCTTCACACCATGGCCTACTTGGAAGAGCGTTTTGGTTTTGAAGTAACCTATATTCAACCAGAAAATCAAGTCATTACTGCCCAACAAATCGCTGATGCCTTACGTGACGATACCATTCTGGTTTCTGTTATGTATGCCAATAATGAGACTGGCCAATTACTTCCTATTAAGGAAATTGGAGACTTGCTTGCCAATCACCAAGCTGCCTTCCACGTCGATGCCGTTCAGGTAGCAGGAAAGCTTCCTATTCACCCAGAGGAACTTGGAGCCGATTTTCTCTCTATTAGTGCCCATAAATTCCACGGACCTAAAGGTGTCGGCTTGCTCTATCATAACGATTTGCATTTTGACAACCTACTCCACGGTGGTGAGCAAGAAGAAAAACGCCGTGCCAGTACTGAAAATCTGGTCGGTATTGCCGGTATGACCGCAGCTTACAAACAAGCTAGCGAGAATTACCAAGACAATTACCAGCATGTTGAAACGATTCGTCAGGCCTTTCTAGATTCCCTTACCATTCCTTATGAAATCAATGGTGGAAGACCTAGCCTACCTCACGTCATCAACATCAGTTTTCCTGGTAAGGAAAATGGGCCTCTCTTAACCTTGTTAGACCTAGCAGGCTTTGCTGTCTCAACGGGTTCTGCTTGTACTGCTGGAACTGTTGACCCTAGCCACGTCATCCAGGCCCTCTATGGCAAGGATTCTGACAAGCTAAAAACAGCCATTCGCATTAGTTTATCAGAGGAAAATACCGCTGAAGAACTCCAGGCCCTAGCAGAAAAACTTAATCAAATCATAGGAGACTAACATGGCATTTGAAAAAAGCATTCATTTGACTGACTGTAAATACCGTTACACCATCAGTCCTAATGTCAAAAAATTCACCCTACGTGATACGACTTTTGTGCAAAATAAAATCGGAAACTACGAGTTGCACCGCCTTCTCGAAAAAGTGCCTAACTCAGGCGAAGGTTTCCCACTCAAAATCACTATTAACAAAGACTTGACTGGTTTCAAATTGTCGATTACAGACAAATCTGGCCTTCGTAACGTTAATATCTTTAAAAATGAAGATCATCACATCTTGCAAGAGAAATTCTATTTCTTGATGCAGAGTTTGGTTGATCGTAACGTTTTCGAGCAAGAAGAAGTCTAAATTTTTTCTTACTACATAGAAATAGCCTATCCATGTGATAGGTTTTTTAT
The DNA here is from genome assembly GCF_000517725.1 of Streptococcus sp. SR4. Classification (NCBI taxonomy): domain Bacteria; kingdom Bacillati; phylum Bacillota; class Bacilli; order Lactobacillales; family Streptococcaceae; genus Streptococcus; species Streptococcus sp. SR4. The sequence continues at coordinate 59,000 of NZ_AZYW01000068.1, forward strand.
ATCGCCTCATCTACACTATTTTGTTGCAATCTTCACAAACTTTTCTTAAAATATAAGAGAATCATACTAATTAAAGAAAGGAAAGCGATCAATGACATTTGAGAAAAACATCCCAAACGCCACTGCCAAACGTCTCTCTCTCTACTATCGTATTTTCAAACGATTCCATCGTGAAAATATCGACAAAGCAAGCTCTAAACAAATTGCTGAAGCGATTGGGATTGACCCTGCTACTGTTCGTCGGGACTTCTCCTACTTTGGCGAACTAGGTCGTCGTGGTTTTGGTTATGACGTGAACAAGCTAATGACATTTTTCGCTGAACTCCTTAATGACAATGCGACAACAAAGGTACTCCTCGTAGGTGTTGGTAATGTCGGGCGTGCCCTCCTCCACTACCGTTTTCAAGAGCGTAACCGCATGCAGCTAGTCATGGCTTTTGATACAGACGATAACGAACTGGTTGGAACTCAAACCGAAGACAAGATTCCTATCTATGGGATTTCCCAGATTAAGGACAAGATTGCCCAAGAAGATATCAAAACAGCCATCCTTACAGTGCCATCAGTTAAGGCCCAGGAGGTGGCTGATCTTTTGGTTGAGGCTGGAATTGAAGGCATTCTCTGCTTCTCTCCGGTCAACCTCAATCTTCCACGCCATGTGGTGGTCCAATATGTAGACTTGACTAGCGAACTACAAACCCTACTCTATTTCATGAAAGAAGAAGAAAAATCAAGGAGAAACAATGACTAAACCAATTATCGGAATCACTGCCAATGTAAGGCCTAATCCAGCCCATGAAGACATCAACTGGTCCTATGCCCCATCTGGCTTTGTAGAAGGAGTTCAAAGAGCCGGTGGCCTAGCAATCCTACTACCAGTATCCGATCCTTCGGAAGCCAAGACCTACATCTCCATGATTGACAAACTCATCCTGATCGGTGGACAAAACGTTGACCCTAAATTCTACAACGAAGAGAACCATGCCAGTGAAGATGACTTCTTCCTCGAACGGGATATCTTTGAAATGGCACTCATCGAGGAAGCTACTAAGCAAAAGAAACCCATCTTTTCAATCTGTCGTGGAACCCAACTCATGAACGTCGCACTTGGTGGTAGCCTCCATCAAGATATTGAGAATCACTGGCAGGACAAGCCTTCTGATTACCTCTACCATGAGATGATTGTTGATGAGAACAGCAAGTTGGCAGAAATCTACGGACGCGAAACGTCTATCAACTCCTTCCACCATCAAAGTATCAAACACTTGGCCTCTGACCTTCGTGTCATTGCGCGTGATCCTGAGGACAACACAGTCGAAGCTGTTGAGTCAAATAGTCCAGACCTTCGCTTTCTTGGTGTACAGTGGCACCCAGAGCTTCTCCTAGACAAACGTGAAGAAGACCTCAAACTCTTTGAATACGTCGTTAACGAACTTTAAAAGCAACTGAGACTGCACTCAGTTGCTTTTTCTTGTCTTTATCCCATCGGCTCAATCTAAAGCTCAAAATCCTCCCTCTCCTCACGAAAGGAATAATAGGTTGATTTTCCAACAATCAGATGATCAAGCAGACAAATCCCTAAGTCATCACAGGACCGCTTAATCTTTTGAGTAAAATCAATATCATTACGACTAGGATAGGCTTCCCCCGAAGGATGATTGTGAACCACAATCAAAGACGTTGCCATCAGATGACAGGCATAATGTAAAATCTCACGTGGCTCAGCAATCGAACGACGGACCCCACCAATAAAGACCGTCTTTTGCTGAATAATACGGTTCTGCGTATCCAAATAGATAGCCACCAGATGCTCCTGAGGCTTGTCGCCAATATCCAACATCATACGACGCGCCACCTGCTGGCTAGACATAATCTGCTCAGACCGAGCCAACTCAGCCTTCTCAATCCGCTTAGCCAACTCCACCATAGCCTTGAGCTCAATAGACTTCACACGCCCAATACCAGGAATCTCCTGAAGCTCATTCAAGGACAAACGAGACAAATCCGCCAAACTCGTCATCCCTTTCAAAATACGATTGGCCATAGATAGGACCGACTCAGACCTAGTCCCTGTCCGCAGCACTATCGCCAACAACTCCTGGTCCGACAAAACCTCTGCTCCCTTCTGTAAGAGTCGCTCACGAGGCAAAAGCCCCGACTCCTCAGATACAATACTATACATAAGAAAAAACCTCCTACTTACCTATTCGTAAGTGGGAGGGGGATAATTACTATTTCATAGTATTTTTACTACTCTTGGATGTAAATCTACGTTTTATTCTTCTCAAAATATACTTCACAGCAGTTCCTGGACCTACAATAATATATTTGAGAGCACCTTTTATACCACCGATATTATCAAAATTAATATAGGTATTTGGTAAAGTATCAGGTCGGATATTTAACACAACATTATCTACAAAAGGCGTAATATAGATATCGTTTTTTGCAATCGCATAATCATAACGTCTTGCCCATGCGAGGTAAACTAGAATACGCTCAATTGAATGCAAAATGGTATGTTGAGGAATTGGTTCTGCTGGGATTTCTTCATCTTGCAAATCAAGGTCAAACAACGGTTTCAAAGCATCATATTTAAACCAAATAAATGTTCCATAACTCATGATAAAAGTATTCATCTTATCAAAGTCAATTTCTCGACCAAGATTCATACGCTCCCATAAATCATTCATTCCTTCGGCAAAACGATTCTCATTCCAAGGATCCACAATTTTAGTATAACGGAAGAAAGTTGGAATATCAGCAATTACAAGCCCTAACCTATCATCACGTTCTAGATTTGCAATAATATTATCAGCAGGTTGAATTAACATTGAGAAAAGTTCATTTCGCCATGAATCTCCAACCCAATAAGGGTATTCTGGTGATTTTTTCGTATGGAAATGTCCAATATAATCATAAGCAGAAAGTTCATCTTTCAACTTAAGCATTGGAATAACATCACGTCCACGATTCCCAGTAATAAAGATTCGAGCTACTTTTCCATTCTTATCAAGGATAGACTGAATCTCTTCCTTCTTCTCTTCAGAATCCGTTGTTAAGAAGAGGTCATAAGTAAAGTGAAAATTCTCAAATTGCTTCAAAAAGTCTTCGAGTAAGTCGACATAGTAGGTGTGAAGATGTACAGCAATTTTTTTAGTGTCTGAATATGTCTCTGAGCTTTCCTCAATGACTTTGCGATCAAGTAAATAAGGTGGAGTCGGTAAACTCATATCCGACATGTGTGACAAAATGAATTCTACCGGATAGTCCGTTCTATTCTCAATTTCCTTAAGCAAATAAGGTGCAAGGTGCTGGGTTAAATCAAATGTCTTAACCTTAATAAATGGAACCCCTGCATCAAGCAAAACATGAGGATAATGAATTGTAAAATTACTATGGAAAAACTTATCATTTAGTGGAATCGTATTAAGAATCGATTCATACTTAAATCCAGCATCCATAAACTTCTTGGTATAAAGAGTTTCATAATTATCGATTACCTTTTGAACATCTTCGAAACTCTCAACTGACTTCCAGAACTTTTGGAAAACACTAGATTCAACTAAACGTTTTTTAAATGAAATAAAGTAAGATTGCAAATGTTCATGAATATAAATATCACCAGCCTTGATTCCTTGATGATTAGTCATACCCCAAAAATCTACATTTGGGTTTGATTCATATTTATCATAGATTGGTGCCATATCCCATAGAGGACCAAAACAGGTATCATTCATAACAGTGACAGAATCATACTGTTTCAAGTTATCAAATCCAACAAATTCCATACCATCATGCCAAGCAGCAAAATCGTAACCCTTATTCTCACGTTGGATAAAATCATCAATCAAGTGTTTATCACGAAGCTTTTGTACTTCACTTTCACTAAGACGACTATTTGAAATAAAAACCAATTTATCAAACAAGGGTCTCATATGTTCAAGTTGATAAAATACATGTCGACTAATATGATCATATTTATTGAAATGAACATAAAGCAATAGACGTTTCATTTACTTCTCCTAAAGAAATTAATAATTTTAGTTGGTATTGTCCATCTTCTCGAAGTAACAACACTGTTATATTGGATTTGTAAGTCATCATATAAACTCTGTATACGATTCAACTCACTTTGAAAATCTTGATTTTCTTTCTTCAAGACTTCAATATACTCATTTTGGTCATGAGAAATCTGTGATACCTGATTTAGTTTCAAATTCAAGTCTTCTATCTGACGGTCTTTTTTAAAAACTAAGATATCCAAATCACGATCCTTAACGAGGGCCAAGTGTGAAATTCTTTGAATATCCTGATCTGGATACTTGTTGAGATATTTAATTTGAGAATCTAAGATACCAGTGAACCGCCTTTCAGCAGTCTCCAATGTCATAGGTTTTGAATCAGATCCCAAATTCATACGATATACAGTAGTGGAATCACTCAAAAAAGAAATTTTAGTGCGTTTGAATAATTCAAGTTGCAACTCAAATGTATCGTCTGCAGCTGTATCGCTAATTTGAGCAGATACATCTTGCATAAGAGCGGTATCAACCACCCAGGTTGAAGCCATTGTCATTCCTTTCATGACAAGCATCTCTTCGTAAGAATCAATCAAAGGAAGTGCCTTATTAGCAAAGGCATCTTTTTGGATAAGATTTCCGTCTAGGTCTACCATGTCAAATTCGGTATTTGACCATAGTGAATCCGTTGAAGCATCTAGCAAATCAACTTGCTTTTGAAGTTTTAATGGGTCCGTCCAAAAATCATCACTATCACATCTCGCGATGTATTGACCCTTAGCTTCTTGGCAAACTTTTTTCCATGTTCTAGTAATGCCAAGATTCACTTCATTACGAAAAGTTCTAACTTTTTCAGGAAACTTTTTTTGATACTCTTGAATAATCTCATACGAATGATCTGTTGAAGCATCATCAATGATAATAATCTCAAAATCAAAATTAGTTTTCTGATTGAGAAAGCTATCTATAGCCTCTCGTACCCAATCCCCCTTATTATAATTGGTACAAATAATCGATACTTTCATTCAAACTTCCCTTTTTTCTCTTAAGAAAAACTCCACTTCCCATTTCTTTGAATAATACCAGTTGCAGAATCTTTAGCTGACTCGTCATCTTCATCAATATCATCCCTATTTAGAACAATAACTGGAATCTCATCAGCTGGAAGAAAGGCTAGAACTTGGTTATTCGCATCCCTTACAGTAATTTCGAGTTTTAACTTAATATCGTTTAGCCCTGCCAGTGAACACTGATAGTTTACTTTAACATCACCCTTGCCACTTGTTAAATTATCCATCGTATTATCATTGTAAATCCAAATATTACGATCAATATCTGTAAATGAGATAGCAATATAAGTAGGCACATCTTCTAGCAGAGTATACATCAAATCAAATGAAATTGGTTCATTTGGTGTCGCTCTCTTAGAAGACAATAGTGATAACTTCAGATTTTCCACAACTGAACCACTTCTTTCAATTCCTGATTGTTCTGAAGTGATTACTTGTTCTGTATTGTCAAAACTATATTGATTGGCAACGTCTCTAGGCTCGCCTTTGGCTTTAATGTATCCGTCCTCAATCAAAATAGCCTTGTTACAGTACTTCTTAACAGCTCCCATATCATGGGTTACAAGAATTGTTGTTTTCCCTGATTTCTTACGTTCCATAAAGTAGTCATTACACTTACGTTGGAAGGCTTCATCACCTACTGCAAGAACCTCGTCAAGGATAAGAACATCACCCTGTGCCTTGATAGCCACAGAGAAAGCCAAACGGACCTGCATACCAGACGAGTAGTTCTTGAGTTTTTGGTTCATGAAATCTTCAAGCTCTGCGAACTCAACAATCTCATCATACATGGCATCAACTTCTGCCGTCGTAAAGCCAAGCATGGCTCCGTTCATATAAACATTCTCACGTCCAGTTAATTCAGGGTTGAAACCGACACCAAGTTCAATAAATGAAACCATTTTGCCATTTACGGTAACCGTCCCTTGTTCAGGAACATAAATTTGAGAAATAATCTTCAATAATGTTGATTTCCCTGAACCATTTCGTCCCACGATTCCGAAGAAATCACCTTCCTCAACTTCGAAGTCAATGTCTTTCAAGACATGTTGTTCTTTATAGCCTTTGATTCCTTTAAACCTATTTACTAGGGCAGTTCTAAGACTTTGAGTAGACTCAACCGGTAATTTGAAAAACTTACTTACATGGTCCACTTTAACTGCAATTTTCTTTTCTGTCATTAGAGAATCTCCGCGAATTTTTTAGCTTGATGATGGAAAATGTAGTAACCAATAGCAAAGATAACAAGTGGTAGGAAATACGGAATGATAGCAATAGCCTTATGTCCAATTAAATCCCAACCACGTAAGCTACCTGAGAAGACAATAAAATGTCGCAAGTCCTGAATAATTTGTGCTAAAGGATTCAACATCATCAGTTTTGCAATCTTAACTTGTCCACGTTGCAAAATAAATGTCAATGAATAGATAATGGGTGTCGCATACATACCAGCTTGCATAACTACTTCCCAAATCGGACCAATGTCACGGTACTTAACAAAGAGCGTTGCTAAGACAAAGGCAATACCAGCTGAGAAAAGGAAAAGTTCCGCAAATAATGGAATAACTGTCAACCATCCAACTGAAAAATTAACACCGTTTACCAAGGCAAAAACAAAGACAACAAGTAGGTTGATAATATAGTTAATTGAAGCCCCAACAACAGATGAAATGACGATAATCTCTTTCGAAAAATTCAATTTTCGTAACAAGTCACCCCTTGATACAATTGACATCATACCCATACTCGTCGCTTCTGAAAAGAAACTCCATGTAACCATACCAATTAAGAGGCCAATAGCGTAATGCGGTGTTCCGTCGTCAAAACGCAAGAAGCGAACAAACACTAGGTACATGATTGTAAAGAGCATAAGTGGTTTCAAAATAGACCACAAATGACCGATTAAACTACCTTGATAGCGCAATTTGAAATCGGTTTTAACCATTTCTCGTAACAAAATACGATTTTTCTGACTAAAAAAGTCTAACATCTTTCTCTCCTCTATATGCAAACTTTGTAAGAATCAATGTCGTAAACACAGTTGTGTGAAAAGCTCTATTTTTTCGATAACCGTATTTTCGGATACGTGCTAAACGTTCTCTAAATGGAGCATCCATAATTGTCACAAAGTTTTCAATGATTTCCTTATTCTGTGAACTTAACGGGAGTTCTAACAAATTTCTAGCCTGATCTTGACTAGCTTTGATAAGACTCCAATATTTGGCAAAAAGGATATGGGGTCTAACCCAATTTTTCATCCGCTTTCGCAAAGTTCGGGCGCCAAGGACATTACTGCTATGCTGACGATAAAGCTCGGTTGGCTCATCAATATAGACTAAGTTACCAAAGGCAGAAGCTAGCAAACCCAGATACCAGTCATGCATCAGTAAATCATGCTTTTCCTCACCAGTCCATAGTTCTGCTAAAGCATGGTTTATCATAGCAACGCCACCAGTAACTGTATTTTCAGTCAACTCTTGAATCAGCTCAGTATTCGCATGGTCAGACTGAGTACGAATCATACTCTCATGCAGGACAGATAAATTTTCATCCACTACCTTTAAATCTGTGTAAATGAGTAAAGGTTTATCCTGAGAATACTTTTTGGCTTCTGCCACTTGAAGTGAGATTTTTTCAGGAAGCCAAAAATCATCCTGATCACTGAAACAGTATAGGTCTGCCTCCCCATGCTTAAGTAGGGCATGGAAACTTTTGATTACACCAACGTTTTCAACATGATTCTCATTGATAAAGTGAATACGTGAATCTCGTGCAGCCAGTTGTTTAATAATTTCAACTGTCCCATCAGATGAACCATCGTCACGTATGAGAAGTTTCCACTCTTGATAGGTTTGCTCTTGGATACTCTTCACTTGTTCTGCTAAATACTGCTTACCATTGTAGGTTGACAGTAAGATATTTACTTTCATGATAAAAATAACTCCTCGTACTCACCTACAATTTTTTTCCAAGTAAAGTTCTGTTCCATGTTCTCCTTAGCTAACTTTCCTAGTTCAGAGTAATCTAAAACACCATCTACTTGATCAATCAAATAGGACAGATTGCCCTCATCTTTTTTCCAATAACAAGCTGTATCTTGAGCTACTGACCGGTTAAATGAGACGCCTAATACTAAATTCAAATCAGTTTGTGCCATAGCTTCCAGTAAGCCAGGGTTGGTTCCTCCAACTTCATGACCATGAATATAAGCAAAGGCTTCTTTGCGAATATATTTTAATAGGTCTTGATCATAAACTGTTCCAACAAACTTCACACGTGGATCCGTATCAAACTGTGTTTTAGAACGCAATTCCTCAAAATAAGCATTGCCCTCATGATTACAAATAATAATTAAATCACGTTTTGTTGAGGAACTCATAAACTCACGAATGGCCGTTTCATAGTTATTTTCTGGAACAAAACGACCAAGAATCAAATAATAGTTTTTCTCGTAAGTGTTCCACGTCTTGTAAATATCTCTAACTTTAGCATCCTGATTTGTAAGTCTTGTCGGTGATAAGTCTGTTCCATAAGCAATATAAGTTGTCTTAGACCACGGATAGGCATCTTGAATATAAGTTTCAATGCCTGGATTATCCGAGATAACTAAATCAGCATGTCTTGTCATTACTTTCTCAGAGTACTTTAGATAAGCTTGTACTGGCTTGGGCCACTTAGCTCTTTTCCACTCCAAACCATCTGGATTAATGTAGAATTTACCACCAATTTTATGAATCTTAGTAGCAAAGGGAGCCACAAAAGCACCTATAGTATTTCCTAGAACATAGAAAATCGGTTCTTCTATATTTTCCTCATGGATTATCTTCAAAGCGTAATTAATAGCCATCATATCATAGGCAATAACGCGAGCCGGTCCTAATTTCGGTGCCTTAATCGTGAAACAATCTACACCCTTATATTCGAAATGCTCATAGGCCTTTTGATCAGAAAGGCAGGCAACATGGTATTTAACTTGGGATGAAACTTGGTTGGAGACTAATTGATCTACAAATGTCTCAAAACCACCGTATTTTGCTGGAAGTCCACGACTTCCGATAATGAATACGTGTTGCATAAATCCCCTTTCTAACAAGTCTATAATCTAGTCAATTATACCATTTTACAAAGCTTTTGCCTAATGCAAACAGAAAAGCAGCCACTAAGGACTGCTTAAAAAAACTATTTATAAAATGCTAGAAATTCAGTTCTTCACACCGTAATACTGAAGAATTGTCAATACTACTGACATCAATATAAACAGATTGGCAATAACATAAACAAAGTATTCTCGTCTATCAATTGTCTCATCGAAGTCTATGTTATTTTGAGGATAAAATACTCTTGAACAGTTAACAAACAAACCTAATAGGAGTAAAACACCTGTGAAATAACGACCTTGAACACCTGCAAAACTAATATCAGCAGTTTGGCCCCACATAAGATATGAAGTCATTAAAATACCAAATGAAATTCCAATAGCTACAAGTGCAGTACCAATTTTACTAATTTTTGGTAAAGGTAAAGGTTGAGGAAGCATTAAAATAATAGAACTTACAAAGATAAGATAATACCACGAAATATTACCTAAACCATAGGTTAACCAACCGAAAGTAAATAATGACCCCATCTTATTGGGAATCAAGTCAATCCATTCCCGAAGGAAGGTCTTGAAAAAGACGTTAGCATGTGCAATAGTGAATTTTATCTTGTCCACTGGGTTTGCACCATGAGTTACCTTACTTGCATTAATATCACTCGATTGCTTCAACCATAAGAAACTTAATATGGCGGTAACAAAAATTAATAGAGCTGCATAAAGATAGTTCTTCTTAATTGTCATCTTTTCCTTTGGTATAAACAATAATAAGCCCACTAAAAGAACATATGGTAATTTCATCGTTGCTAAAACTAAGCTCAGTGCTGCAAAAATGATCATATCTCTTAAACTTACTTTTTGTTCTCTATTTATCAGATAACAGAACTGTGCTATCAAATAAAACGTTAATGCGTTAACCATTCCATCAGTACTGAAAGAAGCCGCTAAATAAACACACATTGGTAACAAAGCAATGGTGCCAAAAAGAATTTCAAAACCTTTAGCTTTTTTTATAGCAAGACGAGTAATTAAAGCATAACACACTAAATTACAAAAACGACCTAAAATGACTAACCATAGGAGACTAAGTCCTAGAATCCTTGCTATCCAAATACCAATCACTTGAGGAATGTAAGGGATAAATGATGATGCATTGGTAACAATAAAGAGTGAAGAATGTACCTTTTTAAAAGATACCTTTATCTTATCTAAACCAGTTTGTTTTAAAGGAACTTTAAACTCTTTAGTAACCTTACTAACATCATCTGAGACTTTTAAATCCTTGTCTTTTTTCGGTAGATAAGCATGGAAATCTGCTACATATAAGGCACGAGCAAAATGTGCATTCTCATCTGGAATGTCAAGGTTAGGGGAAGAAACAACAAATAAACTTCCTGAAAGTACAATAGCAATGGCTATTTTGTTATAAAATTTCCCTGGTAATAAAATAATGATAGAAAAGAATATACCTGTTACTAATAATAAACTTTTAGGAAGATTTACAAGACTACCACCTAAATATATATATATTACTCCAATTGTAAGCCAAACCAGGATAACCTGCATCCAGTGCTTACGTAAATTTTTCAAAAAATCAGAAGAAACCTCCTGCATTTTTGAAGCAATTAAATCTGTCCGCATTATCACTCAACTACCTTTCAATTTTTTGATAACTGGCCAAACACTAAAACCACCGTATTTTAAGAATTTCAAAAATACAGGGACAACATATGATAGCGATGAATTAATATTTACTTTTTGAACTCCACGTTTAACATACTTATTTTTATCCCAATGTTTTCCAAAATACTTCTCCATAAAGATAATAATATCTTTAAAATCTTGTTTTGTAGCCTCAGGGTAATTTAACAAACGATAAGTATGTCCGACACATAGGTGCTCAATTGCTAAATATTGCAGCTCATCCTTATAGGTTTCGAATTTATCATTAAATAAATCAAATAAATACTTTAATGAATCATAAATATCAAATATATTCGATTTATTAGAATTCATGATAGAGCCGGCAGTATTCACCGTATACTTATATATTGGTATTTGAATATAGCTCACGCTAGAACATAGAGAAGTTATATATGGCATCAAAGCAATATCTTCGTAAATTTTTCCTATAGGAAAACGAAATTTACTTAAGAATTCTGACCTATAAATTCTAGTCCAAGAAGCATGTTTTGTTAATAGGAAATAACGTAGATTCACTTCTTCAGATTCTAACTTCGAATAAAAAGGATTCACATTTAAGTGCTTAAGTAATTTCCCCTCCGAATCAACTAAATCAAAATCAAAGTAAATAACATCACTACCTTTATTCAAAATAAAGTTTTGAATATAATCTGGACAAATAGAATCATCAGGATCAATAAAAGTGACATATTCACTATCACTTACCAAATCAAGCCCTGCATTTCTAGCAGAAGAAACTCCACCATTTTCTTTATTAAGGAGTTCAATAAATGAAAATCTATTTGAATACTCTTCTATGATTTTTTTAGAATTATCGGTACTTCCATCATTTACACATATTACTCTCAGTGAACATTCTTCAAGTTTATTTTGCTCTACAATACTGTCTAAGCAATTAGAAAGTAAGTTTTCCATATTATATACTGGAATAATTACAGTCAAATCGTAAGTCATTGTCTTCTCTCTTTAATTCTTTCTCTAAAATAAATAATTGAAATACCAAACACATACACAATCATAACTACTAAAAATGCTAATGAAGCACCAAGCATCCCCCACGAATAGATAAATGTCTTAGTAATTAATAAAGTAACAACCAACATTGCAACATAAATAGCAATCAGTAGGTGTTGCTTTCGCATAATGGTAAGGATGTTTTCAAAAATAATCGCGACAGCGTACAAAACTCCAGCTAAAATCAAAATTGTAAATGGTACCTGATAAGATGCTAAATCTAATCCAAAGACTAGTCCTAATACTTGGACTCCTAGTAAATAAGCTAAACAAACTACTAGTAACCCACCACCTATGATATAAAGCAAAAGTTTTTTGATAATCGAATCAAACTTCTCATATTCTTTATCCACATACAAAAAAGCAAGTTGTGTAATCAAAGGACGAACCATTAGAATAATAAGGCTCATGAAAAAGACAGGCATGAAGAGAATATTGAAATCTCTTTGCATTCCTGTTTGTAATACTCCCTCAGATAAACCTCGCTCAATGATTAATTTAGGCTCATTTAAAACATAAAGTAGTATGAAACCGTTCAAGAAAAGTGGGAAGCACTCCTTAAGGATATCCAGAGACTCATGAATCTTCCTTAGGTCAAATACTCCTCTCCAATTAATTGATTCGAAGTGATGAACAAACCTAAACTCATATAATAGAATAAAAAGTCCATTCCAAATGGTCAAAGCTAGCAAGGATGTAATAAGAGATTTTGAAATAAGCAAAGCAAGAAACAAGACCACCGTACTAGTCGAATAACGATAGAACATGGTCTTTCCTGCAATATCCATACGCTCACGTTGTTGAAACAACCCCTGAAAAAGATCAGAGACTGAATCCCAAGCTCGATATAAAATCATCAGAAACGCCATTAAAATAACAGACGAGGTATATCTATTACCCCCTATTATCTTTAAATAAGGTAACAGTGTTACTATCATGGCAAGTATCGTCAGAATGCGGGCTTGAAAGTACGCTCTAAACGAATGCTTCTGCCTTACATCTGTTCCATGATAATTTCGAACTTGAAAAAGACCGATAACTACCCAAAGAGTCCCGATAGACCATACCAAACTAAATTGGTCAGCTAGAGACGCCGAAGTCAATCGAGTAACGATTAAGAGATATAAAACCGATACACCTGAAGCTGCTAAATTTCCCAGCAGATTCCAAAAATATATCGTTTTTGCATCTGGAAGCTGACTTTTTTTACTCATCTTTCCCTCTCAAGGCAATTGTTTGTACTAAGTTTTTGAACTTTGTATCAAGTTTAGACAAGCGAACTGTTAATTGATATTGATTAATCAGTAGAAGGAAAATGATAAAGAGAAAAATAAAGTTTACCGCCGAAACAATTCCTAACGCACTCGCAATAATCTCAGCTAATTTTGGAAAGACGCTAAATATAAGCAATACTACTGAGAAGAAAATCCAAAATAGTGAATCATTAATTTGTACTTGAGATTTTCTAATCCCTCTAAGAATAAAGGTAACTGTCGCTAGAGATACAAAAATTAGAACAATTTGAAACCAAATAGTCATGGAGTCTAGCCTCGCTTTCTAAAGTTTTGAATGAGTAGAATTGACACAAACATATGTGTCATATATTTAATAGAACGAGAAAGAGTCAAATAACTTTCTCCCGCTTGTCTATCTTCCATTCTAACTTGTGCTTCCGCAACTTTTACACCATTACGGATGAGATAAGACACAGTATCTGGCTCTGGACCATAGTTAATATTGAGTGCAAACTCTTTAATTAAATCTTCTGAGAACATTCTCATTCCTGAAGTTGGGTCCTTAATTGTCTTACCAGTGGTAAGTTTAATAGCTGAACTAATTAAGATATTACCTAACATTCGTAAAGAATTTGGTCGTTTCTCTGTAACAAATCGAGAACCAATAACTAAATCAAAGCCATCATTGATTTTTTCTTCCAGACCTTGAATATATTCTGGTAAGTGTTGACCATCTGCATCAAATTGCACCGCTTTTTTATAACCATGCTCATATGCATATCTTAAACCTGTTTGAAAAGCTCCCGCAAGACCGAGATTCACTGGCAAATCAACAATATTGTAATGATTCTCATGGCAAATTTGTGAAGTCTTATCACGAGAGCCATCATTGATAATGACGTAGTCATATTGAGGATAATTTTGAATGATGTTGTTAACAACATTTTCAATCGAGCCTTCTTCGTTATAGGCTGGAATAATAATAAGTAAATCTGACATTTTTATACGTAGTTTCTCCTGAAAACTCTATTAAAAAGGTCAGTCAAATATATTCAAATCTATTTAACTGACCTTGATTCTTATTTCACTTCTTGTTTGTAAAACTCTTTCAAAGCATCTTGCCATGTTGGAATGACAAATCCTGTAGCCTTAGCCTTAGCCAAACTCATTGTTGAGTTAAGTGGGCGTTTAGCTTTAGCTGGGAATTGGCTTGAATCAACAGGTTTCACTTCAACATCAGTATCTTTGAGGATTTCAACCGCAAAGTCATACCAAGTTGTATCTTCTGCTGCATCATTTGACAAGTGATAGTAACCATATTCCTTACGGTTTTCAGCCAAATAAGTCATGAACTCTGCCAAAGTACGTGTCCAAGTCGGGCGACCATGTTGGTCATTAACAACTGTAAGTGTTTTGTGAGTTTTAGCAAGGTTTTGCATAGTGAAGACAAAGTTCTTACCATAGTTACCGAACACCCACGCAGTACGGATAATGTAGTAGTTAGTCACATGTTTTTCGACTAACTCTTCACCCATGCGTTTTGTACGACCATACTCTGTCTGTGGATCTGGTTTGTCATCAACTTCCCACTCTTGACCGACTGGTTTTTCACCATCGAAAACGTAGTCTGTTGAAATATAAACTAGCGTTGCACCATGTTTTTCAGCAGCCTTAGCGACATTTTCAGTACCTGTCACGTTGATAGCATAGTCAAGCTCTTTACCTTCATCTTCAGCAGCATCAACAGCTGTGTAAGCAGCACAGTGATAAACCAAGGTTGGTTTTACTTCCGCAAAAACTTCATCTACTTTGGCAGCATCAGTGATGTCCATTTCTGCCACATCTACTGCTACATATTCTTCGTTACGTTCATCAAGAAGGTGACGAAGCTCAGTTCCAAGTTGACCATTTGCACCTGTTACTAGAATCATATTTTTCTCCTTGTAATTTTCATTAATAGCACTTTAATTTTATCAAAAAAAGCAGAAAAAATCTGCTTTCATAAATAATTCTATACAACAAATTTATTTGTATAAATAGCTGGTTATCTTCACCCTTTTTCTTTAATAACATAAACTGGTCGTTTCTTGGTTTCTAGGAAAATCTTTGAAATATAGTTCCCGATGATTCCCAAGGCCAAGAGTTGGATTCCTCCGATAAAGAGGATGATCGAGACAAGGCTTGCCCAGCCTGCAACACTCCCACCTATAGTTAGTTTTCGGATAACGACAAAGAGAATTCCAACCAAGGAGATTAAGAATGAGAAGGTTCCTGCCCATGTGGCAAGTTTCAAGGGTACTTCTGAGAAGTTGATAAAGCCATCAAGTGAGTAACTCAATAGGCTCCAGAAAGACCAAGAAGTCTCTCCTGCCACACGTTCACGATTTTCATAAGAGACGTAGGCCACATCAAAGCCGACCCAAGAAAAGAGCCCTTTTGAAAAGCGATTCACTTCCTTGAGCTCAAGGATGGCATCAACGACTTGACGAGTCATCAAGCGGAAATCACGTGCCCCATCCACCATTTCGGTATCAGAAACTTTATTTATCAACCAATAGAAGGCCTTAGCAAAGAGTGAACGAATAGGTGGCTCACCCTTGCGGTCAGCACGTCGTGTTCCGACAACGTCGTAACCTTCTTGGATTTTGGCATACATCTCGATAAGAAGTTCAGGTGGATCTTGAAGATCGGCATCCATAACTGTGACATAGTCACCTTGGGCTGCTTCAAGTCCTGCCAGTAAACCTGCTTCCTTCCCAAAATTACGAGAGAAAGAGAGATAGTGAACATTTTCAAATTGTTTTGAAACCTGTCTCAAAACTTCCAAGGTGCGATCTTTTGAACCGTCATTGACAAAGTAATAGTTGAAAGCCAACTGATTGGCCATTTGTCGCTCAACTGCCTGACAAGCCTCTAAAAAAGGATGAATAGTCTCTTCCTCGTTATAACAAGGAACAACGATAGCCAGTGTTTTCATAAGATTTCTCCTAACGAATACCTAGGGCGATACGGGCATAACGACTCATCTTTTCGATAGTCCATGCTGGTGTCCAGACCAATTTAACCTCTGTCTTAGTGACTTCTGGCACTTCTTTCATAGCGTCATAAATTTGGTCTGTCAAAAGGTCTGCCAGTGGGCATCCCATAGTCGTCAAGGTCATATCGATTTCAGTATAGCCATCTTGCTGGAAACGGATATCGTAAATAAGGCCAAGGTTGACAATATCAATTCCCAACTCAGGGTCAATAACCATTTCTAAAGCTTCTAAGATACGGTCCTTGATTTTTTCAATTTCTGCTTCAGTGTATTTTACTTCAGACATAGCTTTTCCTCCAAAATCAGGGCCTAATAATCAGGCCCCTTCCATTTACTATCTTAGTCTTCAATAAAGTCTTTAAGTTGTTTACTACGGCTTGGGTGGCGCAATTTACGAAGGGCTTTAGCTTCAATCTGACGAATACGTTCACGAGTAACATTGAAGACTTTACCAACATCTTCCAAAGTACGCATCTTCCCATCATCAAGACCGAAACGAAGACGAAGAACATTCTCTTCACGGTCTGTAAGAGTATCAAGCACTTCATCCAATTGTTCACGAAGAACCACACGAGTTGTGTAATCTACTGGATTTTCAATAACTTCATCCTCGATAAAGTCACCCAAATGGCTATCATCTTCTTCACCGATAGGTGTTTCTAGAGAAACTGGCTCTTGAGCAATCTTAAGGATTTCACGAACCTTATCTGGAGTCATATCCATACGTTCAGCGATTTGCTCAGGTGTTGGGTCTTGTCCCAACTCTTGCAAGAGGTTACGTTGCTCACGCACCAATTTATTAATAGTTTCAACCATGTGAACTGGGATACGGATGGTACGTGCTTGGTCTGCGATGGCACGTGTGATCGCTTGACGGATCCACCATGTCGCATAAGTTGAGAATTTGAAGCCTTTAGAGTAGTCAAATTTATCAACGGCTTTCATAAGCCCCATGTTACCTTCTTGAATCAAGTCCAAGAACTGCATACCACGTCCTACATAGCGTTTAGCGATTGAGACTACCAAACGAAGGTTGGCTTCTGCCAAACGTTGTTTAGCTTCCAAGTCACCATTTTCAACAGCGATAGCCAATTCTTTTTCCTCTTCGTTACTCAAGAGAGGAACTACCCCAATCTCTTTGAGGTACATACGAACAGGGTCATTGACCTTAGCTGAGTTTGAACCAAGAAGTTCCTCATCTGTCAACTCTTCTGGTTTTGGGGCTTCAACAACATATTTAGATGAAGGATTTCCGTCCTTATCAGTGATAGAGATACCACCGTCTGTCAAACGTTCCAAAAGGTCATCAATCCCATCAGCATCAAGAACAAATGGGATAACTAGTTTTTCTGTGACTTCATCATCAATTGCTGTACCAGCTTTTTTGTGGTTACGAATGAAATCAGCGACTTGAACGTTAAATGCTGTATTTTGTTTTTTCTTTGCCATGTGTTACTCCATATCTCGTTTTTGGTCGATGAGCATCTGCAGGGCTTCCACCGCTGCATCCACATCACCGTGGTTACTTGATTCTCTTATTTGTTTACTTTGCTTACGAAAGTCCTGTTCCCTCAATAAATGATTTCTCCGCTCTTCAATAGCCTGAACTTCTTCAAGACTGGTTTCAGGTGGTAAAATCTCCTCTAAAACCTGATAATAGGCTGTTTGCACCTCTTGAGAAAGTAGAGACAAAGCTACGGTATCAATCTGACCATCCTGTTTCAGAATATGATAAAGCTCCTCTAACTCAGGTGTTTGGAAGAAAAACTCCTCTCTCATGCGATAGTCATTCAAAATCATAGGATGATTAAGCATACGATGGAAGAGTTGATTTTCCGCTCGACGAAGACCTGTAATCTTAGGTGTAGAAGGTAGTTTGACCGTCCCTCTGAATCCTGACGCTGAAGACTCATAAGCACTATTACTAGCAGCCGATAATTGAGCCGTCTGCTGATTCCTCATGGTCAACCGTTCGTTATTGACCGCTTGCTCGACTTGGAAAAAATCAAAGTCAGGCAAAAGGTCAGCCACCTTAGAAATGTAAGAATTTTGTGCCGTCACAGAAGGTGACTTGGCAATAATCTTAGCAATCTGCTCAACATAGGCAATCTCTGCTTGAAGATTGTCTACATTAGCAGGCTTGAGCTGTCCAATCCAAAATTCCACATCTGAAATGCGGGACTCGACCAAGAGTTTCCCCAAAGCCTCTTCGGATGTTTTCTGTAGATATTCATCAGGGTCCATATTGTCTGGAATTTTAACAATATCGACTTGAAAATCCGATAAAAGCTCAAGAGACTTGGCAATCGCATTTTGCCCAGCCTTATCACCATCATAGGTCAGAACAATTTTCTTGGTGAGTTTACGCAGACGATTGACATGTTCAGGGGTCAACGCCGTCCCCATAGAAGCCACAGCATTAACATGCCCAGCCCTATAGGCAGCAATGACATCCATGAATCCCTCCATCAGATAGACTTCATGAGTCTTCTGAATCACCGGTTTAGCCTGATCGAGGTGGTAGAGTTCATAAGACTTATTGAAAATGCGGGTAGCCCTTGTATTTTTGTACTTGGCTTGTCCTTTTTCAATATCGTCCTTAGTCCAAACACGCCCTGAAAAACCGATGGTCTTTCCAAACTCATTCTTAAGCGGAAACATGATTCGATTCTTAAAAGTATCGAAAAGACGATTACTTTCAGAAAGATTAAAAAGACCTGATTCTGTCAGTACCTCTTCGTCATATTTTTTTGATACAGACTGATAGAGATAATCTGGTTCGTCAGGGGCTAGACCAATCTGGAAGGTCTTAAGTAAATCGTCAGTCATACCACGCTCATAGAGGTAGGCACGCGCTGCTTCTCCTATCTTGGTCGTCATCAGGACTGCGTGATAAAACTTAAGCGCATCCTCATGAAGATCATAGAAGGCTTGATTAGGAGAATTCTGCTGCTGAGCCTGTCTTGGTGCGTCTATCGTAACTGCAATACCTAAGCGGTCTGCCAGAACCTTGACACTTTCTTGGAAAGAAATCTGACGGTATTCCTCTAAAAATTTGAAGACATCCCCAGACTTTCCACAACCAAAACAATGGTAAAACTGTCTGTCCTCAATAACATTAAATGAGGGGGTTTTCTCCTTATGGAAGGGGCAGAGACCCAGGTAATTGCGACCTGCACGATTAAGACTGACAACTTCGCCAATCACGTCGACGATGTTGGTACTGCTCTTAATATCTTCTATTAAAGCTTTATCAATCACCATCTAATCGCCCCCTATCTTACCATAATTGCATTACCCCTAATTATAACACGATGAAAAATGAAAGTAAAATAAAATTGATTTTTCATGAGCAAATACCTTGTCAAGATTTACAAAATCAGATAAACTATTAAAAGTAAATAAAAGAAAGGATTCATTGTCAAAATGATTAAAGAACTTAAAGACTTTTTGTTCAAGGGTAACGTCCTTGATCTTGCTGTAGCCGTTGTTATGGGGGCTGCTTTCAACGCTATCATCACTTCACTTGTAAGTGATATCATCACTCCACTTATCCTTAACCCAGTTGTTAAGGCTGCTAACGTTGAAAACCTCTCTAAATTGTCATGGAACGGTATCGCATACGGTAGCTTCTTGAGCGCAGTTATCAACTTCATCATCGTTGGTACTACTCTCTTCTTCGTTGTTAAAGCTGCTAGCAAAGCAACAGCTCTTAGCAAAAAAGAAGCTGAGGATGCTGCTGAAGCAGCAGGTCCATCACAAGAAGAATTGCTTGCTGAAATCCGCGATCTTCTTGCAAACAAATAATCTTTATTTGTTCAACTAAAGACATATGAAACTCAAGACGTCTGAAATCTCAGACGTCTTATTTTTTTGTACCTCAGGACTACTAACTGACTTATTTATTCGATGAAAAGAAAAAAACTTGAGTCTTCTCAAGTTTTTTTCTGTTAATTTCATTCTTAATTAGAATTTTTTACGTTTGCGAGCTG
Organism: Streptococcus sp. SR4; assembly: GCF_000517725.1. Taxonomy (NCBI): domain Bacteria; kingdom Bacillati; phylum Bacillota; class Bacilli; order Lactobacillales; family Streptococcaceae; genus Streptococcus; species Streptococcus sp. SR4. The sequence goes on from NZ_AZYW01000068.1 coordinate 79,170, forward strand.
CCTCTGATTTACGTTTACGTTTTACAGAAGGTTTTTCGTAATGTTCACGTTTACGAGCCTCTTGAAGAGTACCAGCTTTAGTCACAGAACGTTTGAAACGACGAAGAGCGTCGTCAAGTGATTCGTTTTTACGTACTACTGTTTTTGACATTGAATTCACCTCCTCAAGATAATGTAACATTTTACACGTTCTATTCAAGTATACAAGACTGATCTTTTTCTGTCAAGAAATATCTTTTAAGATTGAGTATTTTTGATGTCAACACTATTTTCTAAGTCTTATTGGAGATTATCAGGGGCTTTACCATACAAAAAACTAGAGGAATCATCCTCTAGTCTCTCTTTTATTCAACTGCTGTATATTTAGAAGCATCCTTGATGTACTCGTCGTAAGTACCATTGTCTTTCAATTTCTTGATAACCTTGTTTACTGCTTCTTTCAATTTGTCATTACCTTTAGCCATAGCGACTGCTTTAGCATCACCATCGTCAACTTTGAGGGCAACACTGGCCAAAGCCAAATCTGGATTTTGTGCCACGTAACCTTCTGCTACTGGTTTTTCAAGGTCTACAGCATCAACTTGGCCAGACTTAACTTCGTTAATAGCTTCACCCATTGCTGTAAGTGATACGACTGTTGAGTCTTTCAACTGTTTCTTAGCAAGTCCTTCTTCGATAGTACCTTTTTGAACAGCTACTTTTTTACCTTTGAAAGCATCTAGGCTTGAGTAGGTAGATTCTTGATCTTTACGAACAATGATAGCATTTTGTGTTTCGTAGTAAGGATCTGAGAAATCGAAGGTTTTCTTACGTTCATCTGTTACTGAGATACCAGAGATAGCAATGTCAGCCTTACCAGCTTGAAGACTAGAAAGGACATTGTCAAAGCTCATAGTTGTCACTTCGAGTTTAACCCCAAGTTCATCAGCGATAGCTTGTGCCAACTTGATGTCTGAACCGACAACTTGGTCTTTACCGTCAACCAAAGTTTTGAACTCAAATGGTGCATAGTCTGGACTGACAGCCACGACAAGTTTTTTATTTTCTTTAATAGATTCGTAAGCGTCTTTTTTTGACCCACATGCCACCAAAGTCACAGCAGCAAGGAGAGCCATGGCTCCAAGGAATAGTTTTTTCATAAGAAACTCCTGTATAAATATAATTTTTGCTCGTTTATTTTACTTAAAATTAGTGGTATTGTCAACATTTATTAAGAAATTGCGACAGTTTTTCCAAGCCCTTTTGAAGGACCTCCTTATCGCAACAATAACCAATGCGAACATGTGACTCCTTGTCAAAACGGTTACCTGGAACCACAAGCACACCATACTCCTGAAGAAGCTCTAAGGCGAACTCTTCAATGGGACGGTCAACATCTAATTTGACGAAGGAAGTTGACACACGGGCAGGACGAATCCAGCTAGCCTTAGGTTCCTTGGCAATCCATTCATCCATAAGAGCTAGATTTTCCTCTACAATCTGACGATTACGCTCTAGGATGGCTTCTTTATTTTCCAGGACAAGGGTAGCCACCATATCGTCGAAGACACCGGCACAAATCATTGTGTAATCGCGGTAGTCCCGCAGAATGTCTGCCACCTCAGTATTAGAAGCTACCCAACCAACTCGAATACCAGGAATCGAATAGGTCTTTGAAAGACTGTTGACCGCAATTCCCTTTTCATATAAATCAACAATAGAAGGTGCAGGCTGGTCAAAACTGCGATAGACCTCATCTGAGAAGATATAGGCACCCACTTCTTTGGCGATAGCCACTAGGTCCTCAAGGTAAGCAGCATCCATAAGGGCACCGGTCGGATTATTAGCATTGTTAATGCAAATCATCTTGGTATTGGGACGAATCAGACGACGTAGTTGCTCCAAATCAGGCAACCAGCCCTTGTCCTCCTCAACTTCCCAGAGATCCACTTCTGCTCCTAGTGACTTAGGAATGTCATAGAGCTGTTGATAAGTTGGATACATGGAGATGACATGGTCCTCAGGCTCAATAAGCGCATAAAGGGCTAGCATCGTCGCTCCTGTAGCCCCATTGGTTTGGAGGATATTATCAACCGGCATGTTCTTGTATAAGCTAGCCACTTGAGTTTTGAACTCTGGTGACCCCTCAATCCAGCCGTAATCCATCTTTTTCTTTAGAAGTTGGGCAAAAAAGGCATCCTTATCAAGGCCTGACAGGTCAAATAATTCTTCCATTGTGAGGGCCTTAATTGAAACTCCTGCGATATCATATATGGCAGATTTTTCATGGACATTAAGCCATTCTTCAACACCAAAACGTGGTAGCTTCATAGTTTCTCCTTGCTTTTCTTAAGCACTCTATACGATGTCATTTGTCTATTTGAACAGACTTACCTACTTTGATAATAACTGTTTTTAGCAGAGAATTCAATAAAAAATGGGGTATTCCCCATTTAGATTTAAGAATTTTTGGAGACTCCCCTTAAGTGAATAAAGCGAGGACCAAACAAGACTTTTCGTTGTTGATGAAAGCACCTGAAATTTACTCTTTTCAGGTGCTCGGAAGTTTTAAATTTACTTACTTTGTTTGTAGGTTGATGCTTCTTTTAACCATTGGTCAAATTTTCCAGAGTCCTTAGTCTCTTTGATGACGGCATTGATTTCTTTAAGCAAGTCATCCGAACCTTTACGTGTTGCGACGGCATAAGCATCTGTGCCATCCGACTTGAGATTAAAGTTGGCAAGGGTTAAATCATCATTTTGAGCGATATAACCTTCTGCAATGGCCTTCTCAAGTACAACCGCTTGAAGCTGTCCTGACTTGAGTTCGTTAATCATTTCACCATTTGAAGTTAGTGATACGACACTTGCCTTAGGGATTTGTTTCTTAGCAACGGTTTCTTGGACAGACCCTTTTTGCGTACCGACAGTTTGTTTTGCGAGACTATCAGTGCTTGTGTAGTCATTTACCTTGTCTTTTTTGACAATCACTACATTTTCTGACGTATAGTAGCTGTCTGAAAAATCATAAACTTTCTTACGTTCGTCTGTCACCGAAATCCCAGCAATGGCGATATCAGCTTTACCACTTTGCACGTTAGCAAGAACATTATCAAAAGACATCACGGAAAATTCAACCTTTACACCGAGTTTTTCACCGATAGCTTTGGCCAACTCGATATCTGCTCCAACTAGCGTATCTTTGCCGTTAACCAACGATTTGAACTCAAAAGGTGCAAATTCAGATTCTGTTGCCACGACAATTTTTTTCTTTTCCTTAATCGTTTTGGGACTTACTCCCTGACTTCCACTACAAGCAACTAGAAAGCACGTGACGACTAGAGCTGTAAGGATAAAACAAAATTTCTTCATATAATAACCCCTTATTTAGTAGAACTCTTAAGTGAAAGAGCATAGGCATCTTGAACATAGCTGTCAATCTTACCTTCTTTTTTGAGTTTAGCGATAACCTTATTAACCTTTGCTTTTAGCTTATCGCTTCCTTTAGGCATTGCGACAGCATAGGCATCTTTTGAATCAGACTTGAGCGCAATGTCTGACACAGCTAAATCACTGTTTTGATCTACATAACCTTGTGCAATGGCTTTTTCAAGAACCACTCCTTCAACTTGACCAGATTTCAATTCATTGATAGCTTCACCAGGTTGTGCCAAGGATACCACATTAGCATCTGACAAGTTGGCTTTGGCGATGTTTTCTTGAATAGAACCTTTTTGAACGGCTACAGATTTTTTAGCAAAATCACCGGTTTGTTTGTAAGTTCCTGTCGCATCTTTTTTAACAACAAGAACTGTTTCAGACTCATAGTAGGTATCTGAGAAATCAAAGATTTTTTGACGTTCTTCAGTAGCTGAGATTCCTGAAATGGCAATGTCTGCCTTACCAGATTGAACATTGGCCAAGACATTATCAAAAGACATTTCAGAGAATTTGACTTTTACACCAAGCTCATCTGCAATAGCCTTAGCAATTTCGACATCAGCTCCAACAATCGTATCCTTACCATTTTGGATTGTCTTGAATTCAAAAGGAGCAAAGTGTGGATTAAGAGCAACTGTCAAAGTTCCTTTATCTTGTACCTTTTCCAAAGTGTCCTTCGACGAAGAACAAGCTGCTAAAGTCGTCAAAGCAAAGATCCCTGCAAATCCCAACAAAAGTTTTTTCCATGTTTTCATAATCAATCTCTTTTCTATATTTATTAACTTATGTAAGTATAATAATGTATTATTATGCATTTGTCAATGAAAAAATGAACTTTTATTGATTAAAATTTTCATTTTTATTAATTTTATCGTCATTACAAAATCTAAAAAATGCTTATTTAAAGCTCTTCTATCTGATTTTAACGACAAAAAAACTATTCATTCATTTGAATAAATAGTTCATATTATTACCAAAATTCTCGGATAAAGTCATTTTCGAGTCGCTCCCGATAGAAAAGTTCTGAGAGATTGTCTTTTTCAAAGACACGAAGGAGATTAATCATGTCATAAGCCAAGTCCATCTTAGGAACATCCTCTCTAGCAACCCAGCGAACTTCGCCTTCTTCTGTTGAATGGATTTTTCCTTCAAAATCCGAAGTTCTATAAAGGAATACTAGATAACGCTCATCATCTGTCGTGTAAAAATGCTTCATACCAACTAATTTAGGGTTTTTGATGGTCAAGCCAGTTTCTTCTTTAACCTCACGGATAACTGATTCTACCAGACCTTCATGTGCTTCGATATGGCCACCGGGTAGGGCTGCTCCCGACCAGTAATAACGCTTGGGATCGCGAATTTGCATGACAATATTTCCATGACCATCTTCGATGAGACACATGTTGGTCAGAATAGTAGCTTGTGAACGTGACATAGATAGTCCTTTCTAGTAAGTAGTCAAATAAAATCTTAACAATTAGTTTTTAATCGACTCTCGATGTCGCAAATGCAGATAAATAGAAGCATAGAAAGCCATAAACAATATATAACCAAATATTGGTATCCAAACAAGTTCTCTTTTTATCATCCACAAGGGCTCAAAAATAATTCGCGGATTCTCTTCATTCATATCACTTATACCTACCATAGCATGCAACAGAAATACAATAAGGTTAAAATTTAAACCAATAAAAGCTGCAATTTTTCTCTGATGCTTATAGGCAATCTGATCCTTATGGGCAAGAAGTAAGAGGAACCAGATAAGAAAGTTAAGCTCAAACGGAAACAATATACCACTTCAAAATAAGGTAGGGAAATAAACATAAATCAGAAAAGAAATAACAAAACCTGGTATAAAAAGACAGATTGTCTTAAACCAACTTGAATTCAATGTTGCCTCCTTTTTTGAAAGTTCATCTTGCTAAAGCATCAACCTAACGTCCAGTATTTCTAATCCATACTCTTCAGTTCTAGCACCATATCACGGATTTGAGCCGCCAATTCAAAGTCAAGTAGTTCTGCTGCTTCATGCATTTGTTTTTGAAGTTTCTTGATGGCTTCTTGGCGTTCTTTCTTGTTCATGGCACTGTAGTCCACAGTATCCTCTGCCACTTCTGCTTCATTAGCCTTGGTAATCGAAATAAGGTCACGAATTTCTTTCTTAATCGTTTGTGGAACAATGCCATGCTCCTTATTATAGGCCATCTGGATTTCACGACGACGAGCTGTTTCGTCCATGGCTTTTTGCATAGACTCCGTAATCTTATCCGCATACATGATAACGTGCCCTTCGCTATTTCGGGCAGCACGTCCAATCGTTTGAATAAGCCCACGTTCATTACGAAGGAAGCCTTCCTTATCAGCATCCAAAATAGCAACCAGACTAACTTCAGGAACGTCAATCCCTTCACGGAGAAGGTTAATCCCGATAAGAACATCAAAGACACCCAAACGTAGGTCACGGATAATCTCAGTACGTTCCAAAGTCTTAATGTCAGAGTGCATGTATTTAACCTTGACACCCATTTCCTTAAGATAGTCAGTCAAGTCTTCAGCCATCTTCTTAGTCAAAGTGGTTACGAAGACACGCTCGCCTTTTTCAGTTCGGGCATTGATTTCACCAAGGAGGTCATCCATTTGTCCCATGGTTGGACGCACTTCGACTTCTGGATCAAGAAGCCCTGTCGGACGGATAATTTGCTCAACGACAGTCTCAGTTTGCTCCATCTCATAGTCACCTGGAGTGGCAGACACATAGACAATCTGATGAACATGACTCTCAAATTCTTCACGTCGAAGTGGACGGTTATCAAGCGCTGATGGCAAACGGAAACCGTAATCAACCAACATCTTCTTACGGGCCTGGTCCCCGTTATACATTCCCTTAATCTGACCCATGGTCATGTGACTTTCATCAATCATGATAAGGAAATCTTCTGGGAAGAAATCAAGCAAGGTGAAGGGGGGCTCGCCTTCTTTACGTCCATCCATGTGTCGTGAGTAGTTTTCAACACCATTGGTGTAGCCCATTTCACGAAGCATTTCAACATCGTATTCAGTCCTCTGGCGGATACGTTGAGCCTCGATGAGCTTACCCTCAGCTTCAAATTGCTTAACCTGGGCTTCCATCTCTTCCATAATATTCTTGATGGCTTCTTCCATATGCTCTTCATTGGTCATAAAGTGAGTCGCCGGGAAAAGAACAAGGTGCTCAACCTCGCCGAGATTGCGTCCTGTCAAACTTTCAATCTCACAGATACGGTCAATCTCATCACCGAAAAATTCCACACGAAAGGCGTGTTCATCGCGGCTGGCAGGGAAAATCTCGACTACATCACCGCGTACACGGAATTTCCCACGTTGGAAATCAATGTCATTTCGCTCAAACTGGATATCAACTAGGTCATTGAGCAACTTGTCTCGAGAAATCTCTTGCCCTGGACGAAGACTAACCGCTGAATCGGCATATTCTTTTGGCGAACCCAAACCGTAAATACAAGAAACGGAAGCCACAACGATAACATCATTACGCTCAAGGAGGGCAGATGTCGCTGAGTGACGGAGCTTATCAATTTCATCATTTACAGAACTATCTTTTTCAATATAGGTATCTGATGACGGTACATAGGCCTCTGGCTGATAGAAATCATAGTAGGAAACGAAGTATTCTACAGCATTGTCTGGGAAAAACTCCTTGAACTCTCCATAAAGCTGACCTGCCAAAGTTTTATTGTGGGCGATAACCAAGGTTGGTTTATTGACGCGCTGAATGACCTGACTCATGGTATAGGTCTTACCTGTCCCTGTCGCCCCCTTTAGGATTTGAGCTTTCTCACCACCTTCAATATTCTCCACCAAGGCTTCGATGGCCTGAGGTTGGTCCCCAGAAGGTTCATATTTAGAAACCAAATGGAATTGGTTGTCTTCTTTTCTATCTATCATGGTTTTTCCTTTCATTTATGTAATCATTCATCTCTTGGTCGGAGAAGATTTCTCCACTTGTAAGCGGAATTTGAATCATTCGCATCTTAGCGACATAGGCACGTTTCTTCCGTGATTGATGACCAAGTTTTTTGTCATAGGTAACAGCTGTCTCACCATTTTTGAAGAAGACAAGCAAAACCTGGTACCTCTTTTTATCATCAACTTCGGCATCATAGTCGAAAACATGCTCAATGCGTTTCAAAGAATATCTCACCGTCGAAGAGCGTTCAATATCCTCCATCCGTGTTGTCCAAGCTTTCTTGACAAATTCAATCTCGGATAGGGGAATGTCAAAGGTTTTCCGTCCAAATGCTTGGCCGTAGTAGGTCAAGAAATTGTCATCAAGTTCCAAGAGGTTTCCATGACCTTTGAGATTTACGATACCGTCTATGAGAAGAATAATGGAAAATAAAAGCCAAAATAAAACAATGATAGCAAGAAACTGCTTGACTGGATTTTCACGGAGAGAACCTCTAATGAGCTCAGGACAAAGAATCCATAAAGACAAGACGGAAAATATAAGGCCAACCACTATTTTCAATTTCAACATGACCCTATCAAGCTTAACTATCATATTGTCCCCTCCAAGTGTTTCTTCTATTTTAACACAGAAGTAAAAAGACCGAGTCTTTGAACTCAGCCTTAAAAGTTTTCTTTCTTCAATTGTAATCGAAGGATGATGATACCTACCACCAAAACCACACAGGTAACGATATTACCTTCTAGGCCAAAGGCCCCACCTGACAACCAATCAGGCACGCCTGACCTGGCCTGAAAGTGCAATAAGCTGCCACCTGCATTCTGTCCACTAACTGACACGCCAACTAGATTTCCTTGCGCAAAGTTCCAAGCACCGTGAAGGGCAGCGACTCCCCAGATATTATCTGTCTTGAGCATGTAAAGAGCCATGAGAACACCCACTAGAACAATACTGATGAGGGACAAGGCGGTAACACCTTGATTTCCTAGGTGTAATATTGAAAAGAAAGAACTTGAAATAGCAATTCCCCAAGAAAGGTTTAATTTATTAGTCACCGTCTGAAGCAACCAACCACGTGTCACCAGTTCCTCGGTTCCACCTTGGATAAACCAGAAAGGTATTAGGGATAGTATATATAGGACTGTTCTCTGAGAAAAGTCCACTTTTACAAATTCTAACCCTCCAAGTAAATAAGTCCCAAGGAAACTAACTAACAAGAGTAGAGTCCCAAATCCCCACCCCTTAAGCAAGTTCAACCAAATATGACCCTTAAAAAATCCAAGTGTACGAATGGGGCGTTTTTCAACAACTTTAACCCAGAAAAAGATAGCTAAGGCAGTGAAGACAAAGGTTCCCAACTGAAAATACAAGGTTGAAAACAATTTATAGGAAATCGTATTTATATCCTGGAACTGAATATTGCCATTTAATACTAAGAACCAAAGGACAATAGCCACTGGAATTCCCACAACAATCCCTGATAGAAATCCACCTATGAGGACATAACCAAAGGCAATAAAACAGGACAGCATAATCATCAGCCAACTTGGGACTTTATCATATAGGCTAGTATATTTCTCAAGCATACGTTTCTTCATTTTTTTAGCTCCTGTAACAAATCTTACATGTATTCGATTACAGTGTAACTAATTGACACAAGCTTGTCAAATTCTTCTAAAACTCTTCTCATATCTAACGAACCTTGTTACATTTCCTAACATCAAACTCCAAGAAGTTTGATAACAAGACCTTTTTTTGATAGAATAGGAAGGTATTTTATAAAGGAGACTTTTTATAATGAAGAAAAAACTTCTGACACTCTTCTTGAGTGTCATGTCAGTTTTCTTTGTTTTCGGAGCTAAGGTATCTGCCGAGACTATCTCAGTCGTTTCAGATACAGCCTATGCCCCATTTGAATTCAAAGATTCTGATCAGACCTACAAGGGTATCGACGTTGATATTATCAACGAAGTTGCCAAACGTAAAAATTGGGACGTTAACCAAACCTTCCCTGGTTTCGACGCAGCTGTCAATGCTGTTCAATCAGGCCAAGCTGACGCCCTTATGGCCGGTACTACTGTTACCGACGCACGTAAGAAGGTATTTACTTTCTCAGACACTTATTACGACACCTCAATTGTTATCTACACACGTAGTAGCGATAAAGTCAGCGACTACAAACAATTGAAGGGTAAAACAGTCGGTGTTAAAAACGGTACCGCTGCTCAAACTTGGCTTGATAAAAACGCTAGCAAATATGGTTTCACAGTTAAAACTTTTGACACTAGCGACTTGATGAACAACAGCTTGGATTCTGGTTCTGTTGACGCAGCTATGGACGACACACCGGTTGTTAAATACGCTATTGGTCAAGGAAAAGACTACGCTATCAACATTAAGCCTGAATCTATCGGTAGCTTCGCTTTCGCTGTTAAAAAAGGTGGAAAACACGAAAATCTTATCAAAGACTTCAACGAAGCTCTTAAGGAAATGAAGGAAGACGGCACCTACGACAAAATCATGAACAAATGGTTGGGTGACTCAGAAAAGTCTTCTTCATCAAAACCTTCAGCAGATCTTAAATTGACTGGTGATGCTAACGCAAAAGCCACTCCTGCTAAGGAAACCTACACTATCTCAATGGACTCATCTTTTGCTCCATTCGAATACCAAAATGGTTCTGGTAAATATGTAGGTATCGATGTCGATATCATCAATGCCATTGCTAAAAACCAAGGTTTCAATGTCAAATTGACAAACCCTGGTTTCGATGCATCACTTAATGCTGTACAATCTAGCCAAGCTGATGCCGTATTGGCTGGTATGACCATCACTGATGCTCGTAAACAAATCTTTGACTTTTCTGATCCTTACTACACATCAAACATTCGTTTGGCTGTAGCTAAAGGAAGTAAGGTTAAATCTTACAAGGATCTTAAAGGTAAGACTGTAGGAGCTAAGAATGGTACATCATCATACTCATGGTTGGAAGACCACGCTGGTGAGTATGGCTTTACTGTTCGTGCTTACGATGAAGCTTCTACTATGTACGACAGCTTGAACTCTGGTTCAATCGATGCTCTTATGGATGACGAAGCCGTTCTTCTATACGCTATCCAACAGGGACGTAACTTTACAACACCAATCGAAGGTATTGCCACTGGTGAAGTCGGCTTTGCCGTTAAAAAAGGTGCTAATCCTGAGTTGATTGAGATGTTCAACAATGGTTTGGCTGCTATCGTTAAAGATGGTACTTACGATAAGATTATCAATAAATACCTCGATAGCAACAAATCAAAAGAAGGAATCTCAAAAAAAGCTACCGATGAAACAACCATCGTAGGCTTGATTAAAAACAACTACAAACAACTTCTCCAAGGTCTTGGAATTACCCTTGGATTGACCCTTCTTTCATTTGCTATTGCCATGATTATCGGTGTTATCTTCGGTATGATGGCAGTTGCACCAAACAAGACACTCCGCGTGATTTCGCAAGTCTTTGTTGACGTGGTTCGTGGTATCCCATTGATGATCGTTGCAGCCTTCATCTACTGGGGTATTCCTAACTTGATTGAAAATATCACTGGTCACCAATCACCAATCAATGATTTTGTGGCAGCGACAATTGCCCTCTCACTTAACGGTGGTGCTTACATTGCCGAAATTGTACGTGGTGGTATCGAAGCTGTTCCTATTGGTCAGATGGAAGCTAGCCGAAGCTTGGGTGTCCCTTACAATACAACAATGCGTAAGGTTATCTTGCCACAAGCGGTTCGCTTGATGTTGCCAAACTTCATCAACCAATTTGTTATCTCATTGAAAGATACGACTATCGTATCAGCTATCGGTTTGGTTGAACTCTTCCAAACTGGTAAAATCATCATTGCTCGTAACTACCAATCATTCCGTATGTATGCGATCTTGGCCATCCTTTACTTGGTCATCATCACATGCTTGACGAAATTGGCTAAACGACTAGAAAAGAGACTTAAATAATGGCTGAATTGAAAATCGATGTGCAGGACTTGCACAAATCATACGGCGACAATGAAGTCCTTAAAGGCATTGACGCCAAATTCTACGAAGGTGACGTTGTATGTATCATCGGTCCTTCAGGTTCAGGTAAATCAACCTTCCTTCGTACGCTTAACCTACTTGAAACAGTGACATCTGGTAAAGTAGTCGTTGATGGCTATGAATTATCAGATTCTAAGACAAATCTTGACAAAGCCCGTGAAAATATCGGGATGGTCTTCCAACATTTCAACCTCTTCCCACATATGACAGTCCTTGAAAACGTGACATTTGCACCTGTTGAACTCGGACGTATGAACAAGGAAGAAGCTGATAAATTAGCTATGGATCTTCTTGATCGTGTTGGACTTGCTGACAAGGCCGATGCAACGCCAGATAGCTTGTCAGGTGGACAAAAACAACGTGTGGCAATTGCACGTGGTTTGGCAATGAATCCTGATATCATGCTCTTTGACGAACCGACTTCTGCCCTTGACCCTGAAATGGTCGGAGACGTTCTTAACGTTATGAAAGAATTGGCAGAGCAAGGTATGACCATGATTATCGTTACTCACGAAATGGGATTTGCTCGTCAAGTTGCCAACCGAGTAATCTTTACTGCGGACGGTGAGTTCCTCGAAGATGGTACTCCAGATCAAATCTTTGATAACCCACAACACCCACGTTTGAAAGAATTCTTGGACAAGGTTCTAAACGCCTAATTATCAAAACAGTTACTCTTGCTAGAGTAGCTGTTTTTGATTACCATTTTGGATAAGAAAAACAGAGCAAGTGCTAGACTTGCTCTGTTTCTTCATTTAATTCAGGGTGTTTCGCTGCTTCTTCCCTTGCCAAACGCTCACGTTCAAGACGGAGTTTTCGGTTAGGATTTAAGCGTGTAAAGAGTTCTTCAAGTTTCTTTGGATTCCAAACATCGGCCGCAGAAACAAAGTTTCCATCTTTATCCCTGAAGGATATCGGTTTATCTCCCATTGTAAACCTCTTATTTCAATATTTTTATATTTCACTGACCTTACGCAGTTAGTGAGGTTGATAGGCAGTCCGACATAGCGGCTGCCGTAGACTATCTTGTGCTTCAGCACTTAGAGAGTCTTTCAACGTCAATCCACAAACTCAAATTCGAAGTTACCGATACGAACGATATCGCCATCCTTAGCACCACGTTCACGAAGCGCTTCATCAACTCCCATACCACGCAATTGACGTGCAAATTTCATGATAGATTCGTCACGTTCCATATTAGTCATGACAAAGAGTTTTTCAAGTTTCTCACCAGAAAGTACCCATGAAGCATCGTCGTCACGACTAATTTCAAATGGACGTTCATCCTCGTTAAAGCCATAGTAAACTTCTTCTTGCTCCATATCGTCTTCGCTATAAAGCAAGAATTCGTCTGTCTCATCAAGCAATTCTGCAGTAGCTTCCAAGAGATTTTCCAAACCTTGGTGAGCCAAACTTGAAATTGGAAAAATTTGTGGCAACTCATCAAATTCATCATAGTTAGCAGCCAATTTTTCCTTAAACTCTTTCAAGTTTTCCTCAGCCCCAGGCATGTCCATCTTATTAGCCACAATAATTTGTGGACGTTCCATCAAGCGAAGGTTGTAAGTTTCCAACTCTTTGTTAATTTGAAGATAGTCCTCGTAAGGATCACGCCCTTCACTCGCTGACATATCAATCACATGAAGGATAACACGTGTACGCTCAATATGGCGAAGGAACTGTGTTCCCAAACCAACACCCTGGCTAGCCCCCTCAATCAATCCTGGAAGGTCAGCCATGGCAAAGCTCTCACCTGACTTCGTACGAACCATCCCCAAGTTAGGAACAATTGTCGTAAAGTGATAGGCACCAATCTTTGGTTTTGCTGCTGTTACCACACTGAGAATCGTTGATTTACCAACGGATGGGAAACCAACCAAACCAACATCAGCCAAAATCTTCAATTCCAATTGAAGTTCACGTTCTTCTCCTGGTTCACCATTTTCAGCGATTTCAGGAGCAGGGTTACGAGGTGTCGCAAAACGGATATTTCCACGTCCACCACGTCCACCGTGAGCAACGACAAACTCTTGGCCATCCTCAACCATATCAGTAATAACCTTGCCTGTCTCAGCATCACGCACCGTTGTACCAGGCGGGATGCTAACGATGAGGTCTTCAGCACCTCGACCGTGCATTCCCTTGGTCATGCCTTTTTCGCCATTCTTAGCCTTGAATTTACGGTTATAACGGAAATCCATAAGGGTACGCAAGCCTTCGTCAACTTTGAAAATGACTGAGCCACCCTTACCACCGTCACCGCCCCAAGGACCGCCATTGGGTACATATTTCTCACGACGGAAGGCAACCATTCCGTCTCCACCACGACCAGCTTTGACACTAATCTTGGCTGTATCTAAAAACATACTCATCTATATTTCTCTCTTTCTGATTCGTATGCCATGTACAAATTCAATTACAAACGAAAGAATTTCCGACATACACAAAAAAACGCTTGATAGCGTCTTAAAGGACAGCTGCGACTGCTTGGAAAATCAATGCCCCAACTGTTACTAATAGCATAATCAAAACGACCAATACTGTTAGACGTTCAAAAAATGATTTCTTACGTGGTCCGTTATCTCCAAATGCCACTTGAATTTACCTCGTTTTTTCTTCTAATATTTCACAATAATAGTAACAAAAATCTGCCTATTTCGCAACTCTTAGACTAGCTTAAGCCAAAGGAATTCCAAAAACCGTTAAAGCTTCCAACTCCTCCTCGGTCAAACGTCGCCAAGCACCAAGGTCTAAATCATCTGGCAGGCTTAAAGGTCCCATGCTCAGACGTTGTAACTCTGTCACTTCCTTACCACAAACAGCTACCATACGCTTAACCTGATGGAATTTCCCCTCAGCAATGGTAATCTGAACCAGGCTAGTCCCAGTAGCCCTATCTACTGAAATAATTTCTAGTTTAGCCGGTTGGCAAGTATGATCTTTGAGTTCAATTCCTTTTTCAAAAGCCAGAATATCCTCCTGATTCATGATTCCATCAACCTTAGCCTGATAAATCTTATCAACATGTTTCTTTGGAGACAGCATAGCGTGAGCTAAATCGCCATTATTTGTCAAAAGCAGGAGACCGTGAGTATCAATATCCAAACGTCCAACAGGAAAGACCTGCTTATGTCGTGCTGTATCATCCAGTAAATCAAGTACTGTCTTGTGACGGGCATCCTCCGTCGCTGAAATGACTCCCTGAGGCTTATTTAAAAGATAGTAAACAAAGGTCTCGTGTGTTAATGCTTGACCTTGAAAAGCAATCTGGTCTTGATTCTCATCAATCTGAGTCTTGGGTGACGTCTCCACCTGACCATTTACGGTCACTTGCTTCTTTTTGAGAAAGGTCTTGACTTGACTGCGACTACCAACACCACAATCAACCAAAAACTTATCCAGACGCATCTATACTTCCTCCTTTATTGGAATCCAAACTTCCATCTCATAATCTTCAGCCTGACGATTCCCTGGTGGATAAACCTCTACAGTTGGCTGATTAATCATTTCAAAATGTTTCTTAGCATAATGAAAACTCTCCCAAACAGCTGCTGTTGCAGGCCCACTAAGTTTAAAAACCGCATAAGTAGCTGGTGCAAGAGCAATCATTTCCATACTATCATCCTCACCAGCCAAGGCCGTTACATAAGTCTTGCGACTGCCATCATTGATCCGAATACCATAGGTAGGAACAGCCAAATCATCTTGTTCTGCCAAAAAGGGTACCCAAAGAAAGTCTGTTGGCTGACCTAGTTCCTCGCCCTCAAAAACCATCCCTGAAAAACTCAAAAATCCCTTTCGAACAACCTTCACATCATAACGAACGGTTACTAAATCTAGCTTTTGAATCACCTTTTTCAGTTTTGTCAGTTCAACTGGAACCTCATCCGCTAGGACATAGGAAATCTTTTCTACAAATGCTTCTTTTTCAGCATTACCAGAACCTATAGGAACCAAAACCCAATCTTCTGCTGTAACACTTTGGTCTTCACAAAGGTAGGTAAAGTGCTTTCCTCCTTCGTTAAAAGACACATCAGCTAAACGAAAAAGGGGCTCAGGCAAATCGACAACCACCATTTCAAGCCCCTTTGCTTGAAACAAGAGCTCTTGATCCCTTAAACGCACTTTCATAGCCAAGCTATCACTATCAATAGAAAAGCTGTTATCCAAGTCCATTACAGACTGAAAGAAGGCCTGGTGTAACCCTGAAAAAGTCCAGACAGCATGCCAACGACACATCATCTCGTAATCATCAATGGTCACAAGAAGAGAGAGCTCCTGCTGGTCTGACGCATAAGAATAGGCTTGAACTTTCAATCGGTCTGGTGTCAGGTAGTCATTAACAAAGACCGCAAAGTCATCCATGGTTTGAAAATCTGACATAAACGCTCCTTTTCTATTCCTCGACCGAGCCTGTCACATACATGGTAAATGTAGCCCTTGTAAGAATTTTCTCTTCCTGATTAGTAATAACAACTTCCACCACCTTAGTCGTCTTACCATTATGAACACACAGGCCTTCAATTTTGAGTTGGTCAGACAAATGCCCTGCCTTAAGATAATTGATATTAGACTGAAGCGTCACCGCATAGTCACCTGTTGAAATGGCCACGAGCCCTGCGACCTGGTCACAAAGCGTAAACAGATATCCCCCATGAGCATTACCAAAATAATTCAGGGACTTCTCGACTACCTTAGTTGTCACGATAACATGTCCCGTTTCAAATAGTTCTTCTTGAAAATTCTCAAATACACGGATCTCATGTAGTTTGTCTTCCATAGCAAGCCCTCCTATCGTTGCTCATTCCACACCTAGTGAAATGACACGTCTTTATCTACTAGTATAACACGAAGTTCATAAAGGATAATAAGCTTATTTAGCTAAGCTAATATCAACCTTAATATCTTCACGAAAAAGCTTCTTCACTCGACAATAATTATCCACAAAAGCCAAGAGTTCTTGTTCATTTTCCAAAATCAGATCCTTAGGTAAATAAATCGCAAGTGTAAAATGCCCTTCTTCATAGTTGGAATCAACCTGAATAGCAAGCTCCTCAATTCCCTGATACTTGGCAAAATAACTCTGTAGACACATGGTCACACAAGAAGCCAAAGCAATATTCACCAGGCTCATAGGTGTTTCCCCATCTTCCGTATAGCCAAAAAGTTCCACAGGTGCTCCATACCCCTCTGAAAGTGAATGGAATCGTTTGTCACCTTTAATTGTTGTTTGATACATCATATCACCTCAATTTGTTTTTATTATTATAACAAAGAGAGGCCTAAGGACCGAGCTGAACGATTTGAAATATCTATCAAAAAAACAGAAAGCGTAAGGGTTTTCAACTCTTATTTTCCAATAGATTAGTCTTGTACAACACTGATATTACCGAGGGATTCCAGTTGAGTAAAAACGACTGGGAGCGCTTTTAAAATTTTGTTTTTTCATTTAAAATGACTTTACTAAGAAAAAAGGGAGACTATTATGAAAATATTTTCTAAATTAACTTTAGCCTCTGTCTCAGTTCTTGCCTTGTTGACCTTAGCAGCATGTGGCAACCCTAAAGACAAAACTGACTCGTCATCTTCAGCACCATCATCAAGCAAGGTGACCAAAGAATCTTCTTCAACTGATTCAAGTGCTTCAGTAAAAGTCAACAAAGATGGATCAACTGAAGTCAGCGACGGAAACGGTAACTCAGCAAAAACAAACGGCAATAACACTGTAGAAGCCAACGATAGCGAGGGTAACAGCGCAACAGTTGGTCAAGATGGTTCAGTCGAAGTTAATAGCCAAGACGGTACAAACGTCAAAGTCGGATCAGACGGAACTGTCTCAATTGGTAACTAAATAAGATAAAAAAGGCTAGCTATTCTGCTAGTCTATTTTTTAGATTTAGATTGATGTAAACGCTTCCTGAAAGTGTTATAATAGGCGTGGTAATCCAATTCAGGAGGTGAGACAATGAAAAATAAAATCATCTTGGGATGTTTGGCTGCAGCGACTTGTGAGATTCTCTTTGGGCTCAGTTTTATCTTTACCAAATCTATTACAGCACAGGTCAGTGACCTGGCTTTAATCTCTTGGCGTTTTGTCACAGCCTTCCTTTTTATTAACCTCTATTTCCTCATCAGTCGACGTCGGATAAACATTAACGGTAGGAATCTTAAACCTCTGACACGTATTGCCATCCTCAATCCGATTATCTATTTTATCTGTGAAACGATTGGCATTCGTATGACGACGGCTTCTGAAAGTGGAGCCTTTCTCGCCTGCATCCCAGTCGTTGCCCTTATCATGTCTAGCCTTATTTTAAAAGAATGGCCCAGCCGTTGGCAGGTGGTCGGTGTCATCACCACCCTCGTCGGTATCATCATGGCTGTCTTTGCTGCTGGCGGTTCTACCCACTTCTCCCTGGTGGGCTACTTGATTCTAGGTCTAGCAGTTGTCTCCTACGCCCTGTATTGCGTTGATGTTGAAAGGGCCAGTCAATTCAGTAGCCTTGAGATTACTTATTTTATGCTTGCCAGTGGTTGCATGACATTCGGACTCTTTGCACTTAGCCAAGGCTTTCTAGCAGGCGATTTGAAAGAGCTCTTGCTACTCCCTGTGACCAATCCAAAATTCACTATCACCATCCTTTATCAAGGCTTGGGATGCAGTGTTCTGGGCTATCTTCTATCAAATTTTGCCATCGCAAATATCGGGGTTAACCGAACAGCATCCTTTATTGGGATTTCGACAATTATCTCAATTCTAGCGGCTGTCGTCGTCTTAGGAGAACCCTTCTCGTATTTACAAATTTTTGCAGGAATTTTAGTCGTCTTGGGCGTCTATGTGGCCAATAAAACCTAAAACTCTCGGGAATTAATCTTCCGAGAGTTTTTAGTCTTAATCAAGCTCTGTTTGGATTAACACGACGAGTTCTTCCTCATTAGGAATGCTGCTTACCGCAGTCGGCTCAGGTAAAGCCTTATCTCCATACCCCTTAATAATATGTGATAAGAACACAGACGCTTTTGTCATGGCAAGAGGTAAAGAATCTGCCCTAATGCTACGACCAAAATCAGGAAAACTAATTTGATAACCTTCCTCAATCGTGTGAAAAATCGCTGGATATTCGTATAACATGTCTCTTCCCCCATTTCAATACTATACTCCTCTATGATAAGATGCGTTTGAAGAGAAGTCAACCAAAATCATTACAATGGGGGAGTGAAACCATTCGAAACAAGGCAGCAAAGTTAAAATAAGGCTTAGTCCGTATTCAACTTGAGAAAGTGGCACCGATTCGGTGCTTTTTTGCTGCACAAAGAGTCCCTTGGAATCATCCAAAGGACTCTTTTTATCTGTTCTATTTCTTAACCCCATCCAAAATATCAATCACCTTATACAAATCTGGTTCTGTGATTTGATAAGGCGCTTGTTCACGGACAATTGGTTTGGCACAAAAGGCGATGCCGATGCCAGCTGTCTTAATCATAGGCAAATCATTGGCTCCGTCACCCATGGCGATAGTTTGCGAGAGTTCGAGACCATTTTCTGCTGCCCAATCTTTGAGTTTGGCTACCTTGACATCTTTGGTGACAATGTCACCATAGACCTTACCAGTTAAGACACCGTCAACCACCTCTAGGTGATTAGCCTTAACATAATCGATTCCTGCTTCAACTGCTAGTCTATCCACAGTCTCATGGAAACCTCCAGAAACCAAGCCTACCTTAAAGCCACGGGCGTGGAGTTCATCTACAAGTTCCTTGGCTCCCTTGTTGAAATGAATACGAGCGTAGACCTTGTCAAATATACTCTCTGGTAATCCCTTGAGGGTCGCCACACGCTCATTCAAGGCCTGTCTAAAATCCAATTCTCCACGCATGGCACGCTCTGTGATTTCAGCAACTTCTTGACCAACGCCTGCTTCTTCACCCAATAAATCGATAACTTCTTCTTGGACTAGCGTTGAATCTACGTCCATAACCAATAAACCTTTAACTTCTGACATAATTACCTCGATTCTTTGATGCCTTTATATGACTTTACCAAATCTATTAAAAATATGAAATGACAAACGGATCTTACAAAAAATTCTGGACATTAGCCCAGAATCTTTCACTTACATACGAATTTGTTCGCGAGTCTTTTCATAAGATGATACAAAACGATCTGTCACACCTGGTTCAACTGTTTCCAAGGCGTAAGAGATTTCTTCCAAAGATGCATCATAATCATGGTCAACTTCAAACAATTTAAGGGCATGCTCAAAGCTACTTTGAACCGCAGGTTCGAACGAACGGTAGCGGTTTGAGTATTGCAAGAGTTGCTCAGTCAAGGTTGCATTTTGAACAACCAAGTAAGCTGTCTCTTCCAAATGATCAATGGCATTTTTAGATGTTTCTGTCAAACGCATTACCGCATCAATATTAATACGTCCACGGCTAAGTTCATCCATAAGAGCCTCAATTTGAGCACTTGTTGAGAAGAAGACACTCAAGAAGGATTGAGGAATACCTGGAAGATTACGTTTTTCCATGTAACGCTTGATAACATGCAATTTATTAACATAAACATCAAGCTCTTCACGTGCCTTAGCTTCGTTTTTCTCAATAGCCTGAAGTTTTTCAAAGACCTCAACCTGACCATTTTCAACAGCAGACAAGGTATTGAGACTCTTTTCAAAGATCTTTTCAAGTTCTGAGAAAGGTTTCACCTGAGTTTCAAAATTTTCAAGGGTTGGCAAAACAGCAGTTTCCACACCAGAAATATCTGAAGCGAAGCTACGAACATCTGCTGCATAGGTTTCATCGAAAATGTAAGTCAACATGAGACGTTCAAGCTCTTCTTGAAGTTTCTTGTTGTTATCTTTAGCATGCTTGAGATAATCTGGCAAAATTTTCTTTTGACGCATAACAACCTTGTATGATGCAATTTCACGTTCGAAAATGCTATACAAGTTGTCAATCTTTTCTTGAATCTCAGCGTTTTCTTCTTCCGCACGGTCCAAATCAAGAGAAACCAACTCACTTGAGTTTGAACGGATAGCTTCACGAATTTCTTGGAAGCGACGTTCAATATTTTTCTCAGGGAAGTGATAATTTTGCTCAATCAACTTGCGGTAGCCAGATTCCAAATCATCCAACTGATCTGGGAAATCATCTTCCAACTTAGCTACAATAGCAGGAATCTTCTCTGAAATTTGACCCAATGCGATGGTGTGTTCTTCTGCACGATCCAAGATGCTTGAGGCCTCAACAGGGTCACCTGATGAGTTAAGAGTCACGAATTCTGCAAATTCAGCTTCAATGTTTTTAAGCTGTTTATTGATTTCGGTCATGGTAGAACCAAAATTATCAGAGTTTTCCTCGATTGAGTTTTGCAACTCTTCGTACAAGTCTAGTGCGTGCTTAACGCGAGCACTATTCTTTTCTTCTTGTTCTTTCAAGGTTGAGAGCGCCTCGCGGATAGACTTGATGTCTTCTTCCACAAGATCTAACTGACTCTCAATATTATTGATTTCCCCACTAGCCTTGAAGAAATGGAAGGTATCGTTCATATTTTCAGCTTCGAAAATATGATTTTCAATATCTGCGAATGAATTTGTTGAGATATCTATCCATTTCTGGTTCCATTCACGGAAGGTTGTTTGACTTTGTCCAATCAAGTGAAGCTTTTTGACTTCTTCAATCTCTTCATTAACTGGCAAGTCAAACAATTTTTGCTTGCGTTCTTCAAGCTCTGCAATCCGCGAATCATTTCGTTTTCTGATAAGAATACCGACTAAGTAAGCGATAATTACGAGCATAACTACCACTACAATCAGTAAAACAATTCCGCTAGACATAGTTTCTCCTTAATCGTCTATTATGTTCATAAATGTAGAATAACATTACGATTATATCATAGTTATCCTAGCATTGCACCCTTTTCTAAAAGAATATTAGATATCTAGAGTACTGTAAACGGCATTTTCTTCGATAAATTCGCGGCGAGGTTCAACCTTGTCTCCCATCAACATATCGAAAATCTTATCTGCTTCTGCAGCATCATCCACAGAAACACGTGCCATCAAACGATTTTCAGGGTCCATGGTTGTTTCCCAAAGTTGGTGGTCATCCATTTCACCCAAACCTTTATAACGTTGTACCGTAGGTTTTGAACGTCCCACACTATACTTTTCAAGAGCAGCACGCAATTTGTCTTCTTGATCGGCACCAGGTTGGATGTATTCTTTAATCTCAGAACCAACCTTAATCCCATAAATTGGTGGTTGAGCGATGTAGACATAGCCTGCTTCCAAGACTGGACGCATAAAGCGGTAAATCAAAGTCAGAAGCAAGGTACGGATGTGAGCCCCATCGACATCGGCGTCGGTCATGATGACCAACTTGTGATAACGAGCCTTGCTGACATCAAATTCAGCTCCAAAACCTGTTCCCATAGCTGTGAAGAGAGAACGAATTTCTTCATTAGCTAGAATCTTATCCATGCTAGCCTTTTCAACGTTCAAAATCTTACCACGAATTGGCAGAATAGCTTGGAATTCACGGTTACGACCTGACTTAGCAGAACCACCGGCTGAGTCCCCTTCGACAATGAAAAGCTCGTTCATTTCGGCATTATTTGATGAACAGTCTGCCAACTTCCCTGGAAGGTTAGAAATTTCAAGCCCTGACTTCTTACGTGTCACTTCACGGGCACGCTTAGCGGCGATACGGGCCTTAGAAGCCAAAATCCCTTTTTCAACAATCTTCTTAGCAATGGCAGGATTTTCCAAGAGGAAGCGACTTAGAGCCTCACTAAAGAGACGATTGGTAATCTTAACCACTTCAGAGTTTCCAAGCTTGGTCTTGGTTTGACCTTCAAACTGTGGATTTGGATGCTTGACAGAGATGATAGCAGTCAACCCTTCACGAACATCATCCCCAGTCAAATTATCATCTTTTTCTTTGAGAATCTTATTCTGACGTGCATAGTCATTAATGACACGCGTTAAGGCTGTACGGAAACCTTGTTCGTGAGTACCACCTTCATGGGTGTGAATGTTGTTAGCAAAACTCATCACCGTTTCATGATAGCCAGTCGTGTATTGCATAGCAACTTCAACCGAAATACCATCCATCTCACCATCAGTGTAGATAGGTTCATCAAAGATAACATCTTTGTTTTCATTGATGTATTTCACATAAGATGTGATACCACCTTCGTAGTGATAATGTTTCTCTTGTTCGAGACCCTCACGCTTATCTGTGATAGAGATACGGAGCCCCTTGTTCAAAAAGGCTAGCTCTTGGATACGTTTAGCCAATTTTCCAAAATCAAACTCGGTTGTCTCTTGGAAAATCTCTGGGTCTGGCGTAAAGTGAACAGTCGTACCATGTTTCTCTGTTTCACCAATTACTGCTAGATCTGCCACCACGACCCCACGTTTATACTCTTGGAAGTGGATATGGCCATTTTTATAAACCTTAACATCAAGTTGTGTTGAGAGGGCATTAACGACCGAAGAACCAACCCCGTGCAATCCACCAGAGACCTTATAACCGCCTCCGCCAAATTTACCACCAGCGTGAAGTACCGTAAAGACAGTTTCAACTGCAGGACGGCCTGTTTTTTCTTGGATATCGACTGGAATACCACGACCATCATCGACAACCGTGATAGAATTGTCCGGCTCAATAAAGACCTGAATATGAGTGGCGAAACCAGCCAAGGCCTCATCGATTGAGTTATCGACAATCTCCCATACCAAATGATGCAACCCTTCTTTTGAGGTTGATCCAATATACATACCTGGGCGCATACGTACCGCTTCAAGCCCCTCTAGGACTTGAATCTGGCTGGCATCATATTCTTGCGCTTTTTCTTCAAGATTTTTTAATTCATCAGTCATTTATGTCACAATCTCCAATAATGATTTGTGGCCATCAACAAGCAAGGTATCCAGACCCGCTGCTCGACCAGCCTCTATATCTATCTGGCGGTCACCTATGACCAAGCCATGTTTAATATCGTATTTGTTAATTAAATAAAGAAAACTATCTGGACTAGGCTTTCTAGCAAAACCATTTTCAGAAGTTACAACCTCCGTAAAATAAGGGGCAATCTCTGCCTTATCAAGGATGTCTAGCACCAAGTGATTACGGTGGCTAACCAAGAAATTACGCCCACCTTCTTCCACTATCTTAGCGAGGATAGCCTTAGCCCCCTCAAAAAGTACAGGCTCTTGCAAATGCTTAGCTTCCTCCTGTTTGTATAGGGTCCGAAAATCGGCTATATCGGGAGCAAATTTCGCGATAGCTGTGCTGGTTGATACCTTAAGGGCATCATAAATTTCTTGGTGCTCTGCCGTCCGACCAAATTGCTCTAAAGTTGCTAGAAAGGCTTGGGTTGATACCTGGTAATTATCCAACAAGGTACCACCCAAATCCCAGATATAATCTCCATAATTCATAACCTTAATTATACCATAAAAGGTCAGATTTTGCTTGTTTTTCACAGCTAAAAAGGCTTGGATAAGCTATCCAAACCTTAATTTTTTATTTCAGAATCAAACTTGCCACAATAGGACTAATAAAGACATATAATATCCCTGTTACAGCGATCGAAAGACCACCCATGGCACCTGCAACTTGACCATATCTGAAGGCAGTTCCTGTACCAACAGCGTGTCCGGTCCCTCCGAGTGAAAGTCCGATAGCAACTGGATCTTTAATGCCAATCATTTTTAAGAAGACAGGACCCAAGACAGAGGTTAAGATACCCGTAATAACAACGACGACCAAGGTTACTGTCGTAATCCCCTGCATTTTTTCCGAAATCCCTACAGCCATGGCAGTTGTTACAGACTTAGGAAAGAGAGAAATGGCTAAGAAATAATCCATCCCAAAAAGCTTAGCAATCAAGGCTGTATAGCTTGTATTTAGGACACAAGCAACAGTTGAACCAATGAGAATACTCTTATAGTGATGGCGCATAAGGTGTAGATTCTTGTAGAAAGGAACTGCTAGAGCGACCGTTGAAGGAATAATCAAACTATTAAGATAAGACCCACCTACATAGTAATCCTTGTAGGAAATCCCTGTATAGTGCAAAATGACGATAATCAAGGCAGTCGATACAAGGAGAGGCGTTGTCAAAGGATTAGGAAAACGGCGATAAATCAAAAGCCCTATTGTGTAAGCTAGTACAGAAAGTGTTAGCCCAAACAAGGGTGTATTAAAAAAATTAGCCACGTTTAACCTCCTCGTAATCACCTTCAAAATGTTTTTTGATGAATCCGACAACCACTGCAATTACCACAATATTAAGAACCAAGGCTCCCATAATAATCAAAATAATAGGGACAATATTCGCTGAAATAGCATTCCATCGTTCCATAATACCGACACCTGCTGGCAAAAATAGAATAGTCATATTGGCAATTAAAAATTCTGCTACTGCATGAATATGACGTAGACGAATCCACTTAAGCTGAAGAGCAATAAGAAGCAAGAATAGGCCAATAATGCTTCCAGGAATAGGTAATTTGAAGAATGTTGAAATAGCTTCACCAATAACGGCAAACAAACAAATCAACATGAATTGAACGTAGTATTTCACGACTTGCCTCCTAGGTTTAATCACCTATTAGTCTACTCCTTTTTTTTTGAATTTCAAGAGTTTTCAGTAAATTCTTTTGAAAAATTGAGAGGCATAAATCAGCCTCTTTGAATATAAAAAAATCCAACCCTAAGGCTGGACTTTATCACAGATGCCACCACCGAGAATTGAACTCGGAACGGAGCATTACCATTGCTCTATTATACCATTTAACTATAGCGGCAACTGTTTTAATCTTACCATACTTCTATTTACTGTGGCAAGATTTTTTGCTTATTTTTTATAAATTTAAGTCTTGGTAAGGCGTACGGTAACCAACCTGTAAAACCTTACCATCTTTAATCAAGATAGGACGTTTAATCAACATACCATCTGAAGCCAAGAGTTCAACAGCTTCATCAAGAGATAGTGTCGGTAGCTTATCCTTTAAACCTAGAGAGCGGTAGGATTGACCACTCGTATTGAAGAATTTCTTAAGTTCTAAATCTGACCCTTCCAAAAGCTCTTTTAAAAATTGAGCTGAAGGTGGATTTTCCTTAATATTAATAGATTCAACATCTAAACCTAATTGATTGAGTTCTGCCTTTGCCTTACGGCAAGTGCTACATTTTGGATATTCATAAAAAGTGTACATGTTTTTCTCCTTTTTTCTAGCATAAGCTATCTCTCTGGGACTGTCAAACCTGATGTCTTCTAAATGCAGTAGAAAACACTTAGCTTCTTCTCCTGCTGCATAATTACCTATCTGACCACTACTAGGCAAGACACGATGACAAGGGACCAGAATCAACCAAGGATTTTTACCAACAGCAGTTCCCACAGCCTGTGCGGATTTGCAGGAGATTTGCTGGCTAATCTGTCCATAGCTAATGGTCCGTCCATAAGGTATCTCCCCTAAAACTGACCAGACTTTTTGTTGAAAATCTGTCCCTCTATCAGCTAGAGGTAGGATATCTGGACTTGGATTATCCCCCTTAAAATAAGCCTCTAACCAATGCTTGGTCTTTTTCAAGATAGAATTTGAGGTGTCTACTAGCTCCTCTTCCTTGATCCCTGCCTGAAAATGTTTTTGCCCCTCCAACCAAACACCATAAAGCGCTTGGTCACTTGCCACCAAGCACAAGCGTCCAATAGGAGATAAATAATACTGACGATAAAGCATATCTTTATTATAACAAAAAAGACAGGAATCTCTTGTTCCTGTCAATTAACTCTTATGATTTACCTTTAATCAAACGCACACGAACGATATTTTCACTAGCTTCAAACTTGGCAACCAATTCATCAATCTTAGACTTGTCTGTTTCATCAAGGTCAAGAAGTGTATAGGCATAGTCACCCTTAGAACGGTTGATGATATTATCAATATTGATATTAAAATCAGAAACCGCTGTAGAGATACGAGCCACAATATTAGGCACGTTTTTATTAATCAAGGTGATACGGTATGGAGCACTCAAGGCCTGTTGCACACGTGGGAAGTTAACAGAGTTAACAATTTCACCTGTTTCCATAAAGCGACGGATAGTTTGACCTGCCATAATCGCACAGTTAAGTTCTGCTTCACCTGTTGAACCACCAACGTGTGGGAAGACTGTTACATTAGGTTTGTTAAGTAGGTCTTCTGTACCAAAGTCAGTGATATAACGTTTAACCACACCTGTTTCCAAAGCATCAAAGAGAGCATCATTATCTACCAACTCTGCACGGGCAAAGTTAATGATAGTTGTGCCTTTTTGCATGAGATTGAAGGCATCCGCATTGAAAGTCCCCTTCGTATCAGGTGTCAATGGGACGTGAACAGTGATGTAGTCACAGTTTTCAAAAATCTCTTTAAGATCAGAAACACGTTTTACATGGTGAGAGATATTCCAGGCAGCTTCAATAGAAACATATGGGTCGTAACCATAGACCTTCATTCCCAAACGGTAAGCATAATTGGCAATACGTGCACCAATCGCACCAAGCCCGATAACACCCAATGTCTTACCAGTAATCTCGCTACCTGCAAACTGTTTCTTACCTGCTTCAATTTGTTTAGGAACATCGTCACCACTAAGTGTGTTAACCCAAGCATTGGCCGCAATATAGTCACGTGCTGAGAGTAAGATAGAGGCCAAAACAGCTTCTTTAACAGCGTTAGCATTGGCACCTGGAGTATTGAAGACAACAATCCCTTTTTCAGTTGCTTCGTCAACTGGGATATTGTTAGTACCTGCACCAGCACGCGCAATAGCTTTCAAGTTGTCAGGGAAGACAGTGTTATGGAGATTTTGACTACGAATGATATAGGCATCCGGATTTTCCGCTAAATCACCATCAATTTGGAAATGATTTCCAAGTTCCTTCAAACCAATCTGGTTAATATTGTTATACGTTTTTACACTAAATACCATAATTTTATTCCTCTTAAATCAATGTATCCCGTGGTGAGCTGCTTCATCAAGTTCTTGATAAAAGGCTTTCTCCCGCTTAGTTTTGATTTTCTGATAAGCAAGGCGTTCACCATCAATAAGAACCTTGCCACAATAGACATAGCCAAGCTTCTCCAAAATATGCTGCATGACAGTATTCTTTTCATGCGTATCGCAACGGAAATCATGAGCATCAGTTCCCTCAATAAGACCCTGAATGAAGGTTTGAGCAATGCCCTGACCCGTAAATTCACTTAAAACGGCGATTCTATGAAAAGTAATGTAGCGCTTATTGTGGTGTTTCCAGTCCCCGTCATAGATTTTGTCGTAAGCAGGGTCTCCATCAACAATCACCGCAGCATAAGAAACGATTTGACCATCAACAATTCCTACATAGGCCTGCCCATTAAGGACATCGTCAAAGATAGTTTCTTCAGTAGGGTAACCATCAGCTCCTTGCCATTGGGTACTCCCTGCTTCTGCTAAAGCAGTTCTAGCACTCTCAATCACAGTCATGATAGCCCCAATTTCATTTGGGAAGGCTTGTCTAATTTCCATCTCTTTACCTAATTATTTATTTTCGGCTTCAAATTTCTTCATAAAGTCAATCAAGTCAAGTACACCCTGACGTGGGAATGCATTATAAACACTAGCACGCATACCACCTACTGAACGGTGTCCTTTGATATTCTTGAAACCTAGAGCATCTGCTTCTGCTACAAATTTAGCATCCAACTCTTTACTTGGTGTTACAAATGGGATATTGCAGACAGAACGATCCTTGGCATCTTTGACAGGATTTGTGTAGAAATCAGATGACTCAATGTAATCATAGAGAAGTCCTGATTTCTCACGTTGAATTTCAGCCATCTTGTCCACGCCACCAATTTCATTTTTAACCCAGTCAAAGACGAGTTTTGAAATATAGATGTTGAAACATGGTGGTGTATTGTAAAGTGATCCTGCTTCAGCTTGAATACGGTAATCCAACATGGCAGACAATTGTGGTTGGTCGTTAAGGAAGTCTTCACGAACGATAACCACTGTCACCCCAGCAGGTCCAATATTTTTCTGAGCACCAGCATAGATAAGGGCAAAGTCCTCAACATTGTAACGAGCAGCCAAAATATTTGAAGACATATCAGCTACAATTGGCACACCATTAGTATCAGGCAAATCGTAGATAGATGTTCCTTCAATGGTATTGTTCGTTGTCAAGTGAACATAAGCAGCTTCTGGATCAATTGTTGCTGGGTCAAAGCTTGGGATGTGATCGTAAACAGTTTCTTCTGAAGAGGCCAAAAGAATTGGTTCAAAAGGAATGGTTTTTGAAAGTTTAACAGCTTCTGTATAAGCTTTTTTACCCCATGAACCACCTACAAGGTAGTAAGCTTTCTTACCTTGAGCGAGGTTAAGTGGGACCATTGTAAATTGTGTTGAAGCGCCACCTTGCAAGAAAATAACCTTATAGTTATCAGGAATGGCCATAAGCTCACGAAGTGTCGCTTCCGCATCTTTAACGATTTTGTCAAATTCTGGAGAACGGTGGGACATTTCTAGCACGGACATACCGGATTCTTGATAGTTAAGCAATTCAGCTTGGGCTTTTTCAAGCACTGGTTTTGGTAATGTAGCAGGTCCTGCTGAGAAATTATAAATTGTCATAAAGACACCTCCAAAATTTTAATGGTCCTATTATAGCGAATTTTCTGAATATTGTAAAGTGTTAACAGTAAAAAACGAACGGGATTAACCGATCGCCTCAAAAAAGTTAGGTATTTTATGTATATTTTCATCAGTAATTGATTTTAGTATCCGTTTATTTTTGCTTAAGAAAATAGGCTGCCCCAATTAGATTAGCTCCATTATGATGATGACAAGCAACAATCTCGGGACGTTTAATAATTTTACCGATAAAGTCAATCTCATGGTGAACCTTATCAAACTGGCGGTTGACCTCCTCGATAAGAATCGGCTGGGCTGAAATGCCACCTCCAATAACAAAGGTTTCCATATCAAAGATAGTTTGAAGATTCAAAATGGTAATGGCTAGGTTACGGCAATAGCTTTCAAAAAGCGGATAGACTGTTTTATCTCCTTCATTTATGGCCTTAAATGCGGCTAAACCATCCTTTAAATCTGAGTTACCTAGCACTTCATTTACCTTGGTAATTAAACCGACAGCCGACAAAGTCATGCCTCGCATCAATGAAGGATCAACTTTTTCCATTTGAACTGGTAACAGAAAGGTCAACTCACCCGCTTGAAAATGACTTCCTTGAAAAAGTTTACCATTAATAATAAATCCACCACCTAGACCTGAACCCAAAACAAGAGCTGCACCATTGGCCACTCCTTGCAAATGACCTGTAGCTAGCTCTGCCAAGGCCGCTGCTTTACCATCATTAAGAGCCATCACAGGCAGATGGTACTTGGCTTCGAGGACCTCTTTAATACGAAAGCCGTGGAAGAACCTCAATAAGCCACCATGATAAATCACACCTTCCTCAGTATCAACCGTCCCTGGAACACTAATTGCTATACCTGATAAGTCTACTTCAACTGAAGTAACTATCTGATCAATCACGTCAATAGCTTGTTCTAAGTTTTGTGGGGATGACTGCGTCGGCAGACTCTTTTCAATGGCGAACTGCTCCGAAACAAGTGCTGACTTCACCTGTGTTCCCCCAAAATCAATCGCTAAAATCGTCATAAGCATCCTCCACAGATTGTTTTTCGTCATTATAACACAAAAGAGCAAAAACTAGAAAAAACGGTTCCAAAATGCTATCATAAACTTACAGAATTAGATAAAAGGAGTTATCTCACATGACTAAATTTCTACACACTTGTGTCCGTGTCAAGGACCTAGAAGCCTCACTTAAATTCTATAAAGAAGCTCTTGGTTTCAAAGAAGCTCGTCGCAATGATTTTCCAGAATATAAGTTCACCCTTGTCTACTTGCAACTCGAAGATGATCCTGATTACGAGTTGGAATTAACCTACAACTACGACCATGAAGCTTATGATCTCGGAGATGGATACGGGCATATCGCCGTTGGTGTTGATGACCTAGAAGCTACACACCAAGCTCACAAAGAGGCTGGCTATACTGTCACAGACCTCTCAGGTCTTCCTGGTAAACCAAAAATGTACTACTTTATCACTGATCCAGATGGCTATAAGATTGAAGTTATTCGTTTGACGCAATTCCTAGAAAAATAAAACAAAAAAAGTCAGATTGTATAGATCTGGCTTCTTTTTGTGCTTAATTTTTATTATCTGTCTTTAAGGCTGACAAAATTTGGGTACGAATATCATCCACACCGTTTGGATTATTTGGTAGGAATAAGGTTTGATTGCCTTTAGCCGCAAAAGTATTAAGGGTATCTAGATATTGGTTAGTCAAGAGAATAGACATAATCTGCTCTTCAGACATACCCACATTGGCCTCTTTAAGTTCTGCGATAGATTCAGCCAATCCATCAACGATTGCCTTACGTTGTTGGGCAATACCGACCCCGTGAAGACGATCTTTTTCAGCTTCGGCTTCAGCTGCTGTAACAATCTTGATCTTATCAGCTTCTGCCAATTCTTGAGCTGCGACACGCTTACGTTGGGCAGCATTGATTTCGTTCATAGACTGTTTAACTTCAGCATCTGGTTCAACTTTGGTAATCAAAGTCTTAACAATGATATACCCATAAGTTGTCATTTCTTCAGCCACTTGGTGTTGAACCTCAAGGGCAATTTCATCTTTCTTCTCAAAGAGTTCATCGAGCGTCAATTTAGGAACTGATGAACGGAGAGCATCCTCAATGTATGATTTAATTTGAGCTTCTGGACGCATGAGTTTATAGTAAGCATCTGTAACATTTTGCTCATTAACACGATATTGAGTAGCCACATTCATCATGACAAAGACATTATCCTTTGTCTTAGTCTCAACCACAATCTCACTTTGAAGCAAACGTAATTGAATACGAGCGGCAATTTTATCGATACCAAATGGTAAACGCATATGAATCCCACTCGTTGCAATTTTTTGATAACGTCCAAAACGTTCAACGATAGCCACTGACTGTTGACGTACAACGTAAAGCATACTAATGAGAATTCCCAAAATAATCAGGAAGGAAAACAGTAAAAAGAGAAGTGCTGCTTGCATGTTAAGTCCTCCAAAATAAACATTAAAAATTTCTTTGCTTTATTATAGCACAGCAATACAATTTTTCAAGAAAAATAGTATGGCTCATTTGAAATAGTGTAAAAGAGACACTTTCTTTATCGCTTATGTGTTAGCACTCCTGAAAACTTGGAAACTCCTGTTAGTCGAGAAATTTGTCCGCAATAGGCGAGACTTTTCGATGTAAGAAAAAGGCTGAAACGATTGCGTTTCAGCCTCTTAGTATTTTCGAAAATAAAATCGTTGGAAGAATCATTCTAGATGGCATCTAAAACTCAAATCTCAAAAGACTTATTTACGATACATCTTGACTTGAAGGTAAATATCGTTATAGATTCCTAGCCATTTTTGTCCCAAGTTGTTATAGACTTCAAGGTTTTTAATGGTTGATTCTGAGGGATAAAAGGCTTTATCATCAGTGATACTCTTTGGAAGCAAGGCTTTAGCTGCTTGGTTAGGTGTGGCATAACCGATATATTCAGCATTTTTGGCTGCATTTTCTGGTTTAAGCATGAAATTGATAAAGGCATAGGCCTCTTTTTCATGCTTTACAGTCTTAGGAATCACCAGATTATCAAACCAAAGATTTGAGCCTTCAGATGGGACAACATAACGTAGGTCCTCATTTTTATCAAGCATCTCACTAGCTTCCCCTGAGAAGGTTACTCCAATGGCCGCATCACCTTGAACCATGTAGCCCTTCATCTCGTCACCAACAATAGCCTTGATATTTGGTGTTAGACTATTAAGTTTAGTTTCAGCCAAACGTAATTCAGTCATGTTCTTCGTATTCAAGCTATATCCCAGGCTATTGAGTGAGAAACCAAGGACTTCACGCGCACCATCAACTAGCATAATCTGGTTTTTGTAATCTGGTGACCAAAGATCATCCCAGTGCTGTGGTGCTTTTTTCACCAATTTTGTATTATAAACAATACCGACAGTTCCCCAGAAATAAGGGATGGAATAGTCATTGTGAGGGTCAAAACTAAGTCCTTTAAAGCTTGGGCCAATCTGGTCAAAACCTTTGATTTTAGATTTATCCAACTTCACCAAAAGGTCTTCCTTAACCATTTTATCAATGGTATAGTCTGACGGCACAGCGATATCGTAGGTTGTTCCGCCCTGCTTAATCTTGGTATACATGGCTTCATTGGAATCAAAGGTTTCGTACTGAACCTTGATGCCCGTTTCTTTTGTAAACTTGGTCAGGAGGTCTGGGTCAATATAATCACCCCAGTTATAGATAACTAATTTGTCCGACACATTTCCTGTACGACTCTGCATGTAGGCAGAGATGCCCCAAAGGAAGAAGATAATGGCTAAGATACCTGCCAGAAATTGATAGAGTCTACGCATCCTGCTCCTCCTTCTCCTTGGTAATCGCATAATAACCTATCACTAAAAGAATAGAGAATAGGAAAACAACGGTTGACAAGGCATTGATTTCCAGAGAAATCCCCTTACGTGCACGTGAGTAAATTTCCACAGCAAGTGTTGAAAAACCATTTCCCGTTACAAAGAAGGTTACTGCAAAGTCATCCAATGAATAGGTAAAGGCCATGAAATAACCAGCAATAATACCAGGTGTCAAGTATGGCAACATAACCTCACGTAACATCTGCCATTGAGTTGCACCTAGGTCATAAGCGGCATTCACCATATCTCGATTCATTTCCTTGAGACGTGGCAACACCATGAGAACCACAATTGGGATTGAAAAAGCAATGTGACTCAATAAGACAGATACAAAGCCTAATTGGAAACCAATCAAGGTGAAGAGAATCAAGAAACTAGCACCAATCATGACGTCCGGTGCAACCATGAGCACGTTATTTAGGGATAAAATCCCAGTCTGTTGCTTTTGTTTACTCTCATAGATAAAGATAGACCCAAAGGTACCAATAATCGTTGCTAGAAGAGCGCTAAGGAAAGCTAAAAAGAAGGTTTGAGTCAGAATTAACATAAGACGGCTATCTGAAAACATGCTCTGGTAGTTATCCAGAGTAAAACCTGTGAAACTATTCATATCGCCACCACTGTTGAAAGAGTAGGCGATTAAATAAAAGATTGGCAGGTAAAGGATAACAAAGACAAGAGCTAAATAGAGATTTGCAAATTTTTTCATTGACGTCTCTCCTTTGTTAACCACATTGTCGCAATCATAGCAGCAATAAGAACAACACCAATGGTTGCCCCCATTCCCCAGTTTTGTGTCGTGAGGAAATGCTGTTCGATGGCTGTCCCTAGGGTGATAACTCGGTTACCACCAATCAAGCGTGTCAGCATAAAGAGGCTGAGACTAGGAATGAAGACCGACTGGACACCAGAGCGTACCCCATTAAGCGATAAGGGAAAAATAACCTTGGTAAAGGTCTGCCAATCATTGGCTCCCAAATCTTTACTTGCATTCACAATATTTTCATCCAAATCATCCAGTGCATTGAAAATCGGTAGAATCATAAAGGGAATTTCAATGTAACTAGCTACGAAAATAAAGGAGAAATCCGTAAAGAGGATTTGCATGGGTGCAATCCCAAAGAAACCGAGAAAGGCATTGATACCGCCTTGTTGACCAAAAATCCCCATAAAAGCATAGGCTTTCAGAAGGAGATTGACCCAGGTTGGCAAAATGACCAACATCAACCAAAGTTGCTTATGCTTCAGTCTGGTTAAAAGATATGCCGTCGGATAAGAGATAATAAGCGTTACCAGAGTAATGATGGCTGCATAAAGAACCGAGTTAAAACTCATCCTTAAGTAAGTCCAACTGGAAAAGAAGGTGCCATAATTATCCAAAGTAAAGTTGCCACTGATATCAAAGAAAGACTGATAGAGTAGCATGAGCACTGGAGCAACCACGAAGAGTAGGAGCCAAAGGAGGTAAGGTACCGAGAAGAGGCTAGCTGTTTTCTTCATAGCGCTCCTCCTCAATGGCATTAATCAAGCCATCTTCATGTTCTTCCACTTCCACATATTCTTCAATACGTGCATCGAACTCTTCTTCTGTCTCATTAAGACGCATGATATGAATATCCTCAGGCGTAAAATCAAGACCGATAATCTCACCCTCAATCGCCTTACGGGTTGAATGAATCATCCATTCATTGCCAAGATTGTCATAGGCAATGATTTCATAGTGGACCCCACGGAAGAGCTGAGTTTCCACGCGAACTTGCAATTTGCCTTCCTCAGGAAGTGTAATCTGCAAATCTTCAGGACGAATAACCACTTCGACAGGTTCGTTAGGACGCATTCCTCCATCGACAGATTCAAAACGTTTCCCATTGAACTCAACCAAATAGTCCTCAATCATAACACCTGGTAGGATGTTAGATTCTCCAATAAAGGTTGCAACGAAGTGATTAATCGGTTCATCATAGATATCAACCGGAGTTCCTGATTGAACAATTTCACCATCATTCATAACAAAAATCCAGTCCGACATGGCCAAGGCCTCTTCCTGATCATGAGTGACAAAGACAAAAGTAATCCCTAAACGTTGTTGCAATTCGCGCAACTCGTATTGCATTTCAGTACGTAGTTTCAAATCCAGTGCTGACAAAGGCTCATCCAAAAGGACTACACGGGGTTGGTTAATAATCGCACGAGCAATAGCCACACGTTGACGTTGACCACCTGATAATTTTTGAATCGAGCGCTTTTGATAACCATTTAGTTGAACCATCTTTAAGGCTTCTTCTACACGCTCTTCAATTTCCTTTTTAGGCACCTTTTTCAATTTAAGAGCAAAAGCCACATTGTCAAAGACATTCATATGTGGAAAGAGAGCATAAGATTGGAAAACGGTGTGAACATCCCTTTTATTGATAGGAATATCATTGATACGTTTTCCATCCAAAAGGACGTCACCACTGGTCGCATCTAATAGACCTGCAATGATGTTCAAAATCGTTGATTTACCAGAACCAGAAGCCCCAAGTAGGGTATAAAACTTACCTTCTTCTAATTCAAAGTTGATGTCTTTTAAAACTTGTGTGCCACTGTCTTCAAACACTTTTGAGACGTTTCGAAAGGCAATAATCGGATTAGTCAATTGTCATAAATCCTCCATGGATAGCAAATATAGGGATAGGGTTTTATTAGTTTAATTTGTCGCCAATGATACGTACTTCAGGCTCTAGTGTAACACCTGAATTTTCCTTAACCTTGGCGATAACATCTGCAATAAGGTCTTCATAATCTTTAGCTGTTCCGTGATCAACATTGACCATGAAACCAGCATGCTTAGTTGACACCTCAACACCGCCGATACGATGTCCCTTGAGGTTAGCTTCCATAATCAGCTGACCTGCAAAGTGACCTGGTGGACGTTTAAAGACCGAACCACATGAAGGGTATTCAAGAGGTTGTTTAAGCTCTCGCAAGTGATTAAGACGGTTCATCTCATTCTTGATTTGCTCGTAGTCTCCTGGTTTGAGGTTGAATTTAGCTGAAATAACCACTTCTCCGGTTTCTTGGAGCACTGAACGACGATAACCAAAGCGCATATCTCTTGCGTCAATCGTACGAATATCACCGTCTTTTGTAAGAACCTGAGCAGAAACCAAGATATGGGCAATCTCGCCACCATAGGCACCAGCATTCATAAAGACGGCACCACCAACACTACCTGGAATCCCCGCTGCAAATTCAAAACCAGTCAAACTTTGGAAACGGGCTACCTTGGTTGTCGCAATCAAGTTAGCTCCCGCTTCAGCTTCAATTTGATAACCATTAACTGCGATACCATTGAGCCTGTCAAACATAATCACAAAACCTCTGATACCACCGTCACGGACAATCAAATTGCTGGCATTACCAAGCACCATCCAAGGAATGTCATGCTTATTAGCAAATTTGACAATACGAGAGAGTTCATAGCGGTTACGTGGAAAGGCCAAATAATCAGCTGGACCACCAACCTTGGTATATGTATAACGTTTTAAGGGTTCATCGAAACGAATATCAATCCCCACTAAATCTTCTTTAAGTTCATCTAACATGTTATTTTCCATACTTTTTCTATACATTGTTTTCTTTGTAGGTATCGTGATAGACTTCCCCATATTACTATCACTACCTAAAAATGAGTTAGTATTTTTCCCTAAAAATTAGAAGAAAAATACAGCAAAAAGCCAAGTTCAATTATAGCAAAAATTCCCCATCTTGACGACAAGGAATTTCACGCAAAGCTAGTCCATAAGCTCCAATTTACGGACATCACTAGTGTTTAATTGACTCAAATAATTTTTGTAGGCTTGGCCAGTTTTAGGATCAACCAAATCATCTGCTATTTCTACTAAGGGCACCAGAACAAAAGCTCTCTGACTCATATATGGGTGAGGCACTTTAAGGTGCTCAGTCTCCCAGATTTCCTGCCCATATAGAAGAATATCTATATCTACCGTCCGAGGCCCCCAATGTTCATGACGAACGCGATCAAGGTCTTTTTCAATTTGCTGACATGACCTTAGTAAGGTCTCTGCTGGCAACTTCGTCTCTAAAGCCAAGGCAAGATTCAAAAAATCAGCCTGATCTGTCAGTCCCCAAGCAGCCGTTTCATAATAAGAGGATACCGCTTTAACCTCCGTCTCAGGTAAGTCATTCAAGGCCTTCACAGCTTTTTGAAGATAGCCTTGACGGTCTCCCATATTAGATCCCAAACTCAAATAAACTCTTGTCATCGGCTACGCTCCAATTCGATACCAACACTCTTATAATGCCCATTAATTGGTGGATTTTCCTTGGTAATTCGAACTTTAATAGATTGAATTGGTGGAAATTGTGCAAATAAATCCTCACAAATCACACCAGCCAAACGCTCAATCAAAATATACTTTTTATCTTCCACTTGTTTTTGCACGGCTTCAAAAACCAAACCATAGTGAACCGTATCTTCTAGATTGTCACTTTGTGATGCCTTGGTCAAATCGACAGCCAATTCCAAATCTACCACAAAAATTTGCCCTAGGGTCTGTTCCTCAGCAAAAGCCCCGTGATAGCCATAAAAACGGCAACCATTTAAAATAATTTTATCCATAATTTCTCCTTCAGACGACTAGACTCCTCTTTATTCTAGCACAAAACAGTTGAAAAGTTGGACTCTTATTAGTATGATATTTTAGACAGATCTGAAGTTATTGTGTTTACGCTTATGCAATCGGTTGCGTAATTCTTCTGATTTGGTAAAATATAGGCACAGGAGTTTAAAAAACTCCTAATTATAAGCAAGACTATCTCAACTAATAAGGAAAAAAACTATGACAAATCAAACCGCAATGCAGTACTTTGAGTGGTATCTCCCAAGCGACGGTCAACACTGGAACAATTTGGCTGAAGATGCCCAACATTTGGCAGACCTAGGCATCAGCCACGTTTGGATGCCACCTGCTTTTAAGGCTACAAACAAAGATGACGTTGGTTACGGTGTCTACGACCTCTTTGACCTTGGGGAGTTCGACCAAAAAGGAACTGTTCGCACCAAATATGGCCTCAAAGAAGAGTATCTCAATGCTATCAGCCAACTCAAAGAAGTTGGTATCGTACCTATGGCCGACGTTGTGCTTAACCACAAGGCAGCAGCTGATAAACTCGAGACCTTCGAAGTGGTCGAAGTTGACCCAGAGGACCGTACCCAAGAGATCAGCGAACCATTTGAGATCGAAGGTTGGACACACTTCACCTTTGACGGACGCAATAAGGCCTACAACGATTTTGAATGGCACTGGTACCACTTTAACGGAACTGACTTCGATGCCAAACGTAATAAAAGTGGCATCTATCTTATCCAAGGTGACAACAAAGGTTGGGCAGACAACGACTTGGTTGACAATGAGAATGGTAACTTTGACTACCTTATGTATGCTAACCTAGACTATAAACACCCTGAAGTTATTGAAAACATTTACGAATGGGCAGATTGGTTCGTTGAAACAACAGGTGTTCAAGGATTCCGCATGGATGCAATCAAGCACATCGATTCATTCTTCATGCGTAACTTTATCCGTGATGTCAAAGAAAAACAAGGGCAGGATTTCTATGTCTTTGGTGAATTTTGGAATGGTAACGAAGAGGATAACAATACCTATCTTGAAAAGATTGAAAAACGTTTTGACCTCGTTGATGTTCCCCTTCACAACAATCTACACAACGCTAGCAAAGCTGGAGCTGATTATGATTTAACAACAATTTTCGATCATTCTTTGGTCAAAAATCATCCTGAACATGCCGTGACCTTCGTAGACAACCACGACACTCAACGCGGACAAGCTCTAGAATCTACTGTTGAAGAATGGTTTAAACCAGCTGCTTATGCTCTCATTCTTCTCCGTGAAGACGGTCTTCCTTGCCTATTTTATGGTGACTACTATGGCATTGAAGGTGAATTTGCCCAAGAAAATTTCCAAGAGATTCTAGATACCTTGCTCTACGCTCGTAAAGACCTAGCTTACGGAGAGCAAACAGACTACTTTGATGATCCAAACTGTATTGGATGGACACGCTCTGGCAACGAAGATGGCACTCCATTAGCTGTAACAATCTCTAATGATGCTGCTAACAGCAAGTCTATGGAAATTGGTAGTGATTGGGCTGGACAAACCTTCTATGACATTCTTGGAAACTGCTCTGATACTGTAACCATTGACGAAGACGGATGGGGAGACTTCCCAGTCTCTGAAAAATCTGTCAGCGTTTGGACAATTCAAGACTAAGAAAAAAAGCTCGATTGAGCTTTTTTTAGTA
Organism: Streptococcus sp. SR4; assembly: GCF_000517725.1. NCBI lineage: Bacteria > Bacillati > Bacillota > Bacilli > Lactobacillales > Streptococcaceae > Streptococcus > Streptococcus sp. SR4. Next base: position 118,574 of record NZ_AZYW01000068.1, read on the forward strand.
TCATAAAATCCCTGAAATAGTCTTAACAATATCACGATTGGCATCAACATTATGCACACGGACAATCTGACAGCCCTTGCTAACAGCATAGCCAGATAGAGCAGCCGTTCCCTGATCACGGTCCTTAGCTTGGGTATTTCCACCTAGTAGGTAGTCCACAACACGCTTACGAGAAATCCCAAAAAGAACAGGATAGCCCAAGGCAACGACCTTGTCCAAACCTTTTAGCAGGTCAATATTGTGTTGGACATTTTTCGCAAAGCCAAAGCCTGGATCAATCCAGATATTGTCCTTGTCCACACCTGCTTCCAAGGCGGCCTGGGCACGTTGACTAAGGAATGTACAGACATCTTCTGTGACATCATTGTATACTTCTTCTTTTTGATTATGCATGAGGATAATCGGCACATTCTTTTCAGCTGCTAAAGCTAGCATCTGACCATCATAGAGTCCTGCCCAGACGTCATTTAGAATATCTGCCCCTGCTTCAAGAGCAGCTCTGGCAGTGGCTGTCTTATAGGTATCAATACTGATGAGCACATCATATTTTGCCTTGATAGCCTGAATAACTGGCACGATACGAGCAATCTCTTCTTCCTCAGTTACAAATTCTGCTCCTGGTCTTGTAGATTCGCCACCTACATCAATAATAGCAGCCCCCCGGGCAATCATACGCTCAACCTGAGCCAACGCATCCTCTACAGTGTCAAAATCGCCACCATCTGAGAAAGAATCAGGGGTGACATTCAAGATTCCCATAATACAGGCCTTACCTGCAATCTCATGTTTGCCAATAAACATCTTAACTCCTAAAAATCACGCATCAATGAAAGAATTTCCTTGCGTTCTTCACGGTCTTCTTTATAAAGGCCCTTAGCGACAGTTGTGATTGTCTTACTTCCTGGTTTCTTAATGCCTCGCATGGTCATGCACATGTGCTCTGCTTCAACCATGACAAAAACTCCTCGAGGATTCAGAGCTTCTTCAAGTGCTGTAGCAACTTGATCTGTAAGACGTTCTTGCAACTGCGGACGACGAGCAGCTACTTCAACCGCACGCGCTAATTTGGAAAGTCCTGTCACCTTGTCTCCACTTGGCAAATAAGCCACATGGGCCTTCCCATAAAATGGAACCAAATGGTGCTCACACATAGAGTAAAAAGGAATATCCTTGACAAGGACAACTTCGTCATGGACTTCTGAAAAGACAGCTGTAAATTGATCCTTAGGGTCTTCATTTAGACCTGAAAACATTTCAGCATACATCTTAGCCACACGTTTTGGTGTGTCCAAAAGTCCCTCACGCTCAGGATTTTCACCTAGAGCTTCCAATAGTTGATAGACTGCTTGTTCTACTTTTTCTTGATTTGCCATAATTTCCTCTTGCAACGTTATAATACTATCTATTATACCTTATTTTGCTGGATTTTTCTTGCAAAAAATAAGATTTCCTAGCTACCTAAATCTCAAAAAAAGCGAAGACCACCTTTCATATAGAGGTTATCTTCGCTTATATTTTTTAGTCTTTCAAGTGGTAAGAATAGGATGAAACCACAATATTCTCACGCCATTTGAGATAATATTTCAATCGTAAACTCATTTGGTTGTGAAGCATGGTTTGCCATGATTTTTTAGGTACAAACTGAGGAATCATGACTGTCAAAGTCGCATTATCCTTCTCAGCTTGAGTGGCGACCTCATCCACATACTGAATGGTCGACTGAGTGATTGAGCTGTACGGTGATTGGATATGAACAATCTCAATTTCAGGGAAATATTTTTTAAACTCTTGTTCAGTTTCCTTGTCCTTGTTCTCCGTATCCTTAGTAGATACATGCATGGCGATAACCTTGTCACCAATAGAACGTGCATAGGAAATAGCTCCGATATTAGCCTTGGTAACATTCCCAACGAGGATAAGAACAATATTTCCTTGATAATGGTGTTCTTCTACCGCCCCATCAATACGCAACTGTTGAGCAACACCATTATAGTGTTTTTTAATCTTAAGGAACATCCACATCAAGATTGCAATAATTGGGAAGAATGGCCAGATATCTCCTAAACGGAAAAGGAAGAGAATGAGAACAATAGCATAACAAATGAGGGCACCCAAGATATTAGCTAAAGAGTGTTTCCAGAATCCCTTACCATATTCACGAATCCAATGGATAACCATCCCCGTTTGAGAAAGAGCAAATGGAATGAATACACCGATGGTATAAAGTGGAATCAACCGTTCCGTATTTCCTCGGAAAATAAACAAAAGGGTAATGGCACCAATTGCAAGTGTCAAGATCCCATTAGAGTATCCCATACGTGCCCCTTTTTCAAGGTACATGTGAGGCATGTATTTATTTTTCGCCATATTAAAGGACAACATCGGAAAGGCTGAAAAACCTGTGTTAGCCGCTACTGCAAGAATCATGGCAGTAGAGAATTGGAAAACGTAAAATAGAATACTACCAATCCATGACTGACCGAGAATTTCTCTAGCCATTTGTGACAAGATGGTTACTCCTGCATGAGGTGTAATACCTGTCCACCAGTTGAGGAAGGTGATTCCCGCAAACATAGCCCCCAAAATGCTAGACATAATAAAGAGGGTTGAAGCTGCATTTTTGGCCTTAGGTTTCTTAAAGAAAGGCACCGCGTTAGAGATAGCTTCTACCCCTGTCAATGAGGCAGAACCTGAAGTAAAGGCCCTTAAAATAAGAATCAAAGACACACCTGTAATTGGTTGTCCTAAATGTGCTGTGGCTGCGTTAGGCATATGACCCGTTAGAATTTGAAAGAAACCAAATCCCAATAGGAAGAGCGTCGAAACAATGAAGAGATAAACTGGTATCATCAAAGATTTTGCCGATTCACGCATTCCCCTAAGGTTCATAACCATCAAAACAAGCACCAAAATCATTGATATTTCAAGATTGAAAGGATGCAGGAAGGGAAGGGCTGAAGTAATGGCATCTGCACCTGAGGCCACTGAAACAGCAACCGTCAACATGTAATCGACCAAAAGACTACCACCAGCTATCAAGCCAAACTTAGGAGACAGATTTTCCGTCGTTACCATATAGGCGCCACCACCTTGAGGATAGGCTTTGATAACCTGTCTATAAGAAATGGTAAGACTGGCCAAAAGGACGAGAACCAAAAGTCCAATAGGGATTGACCACCAAATAGCCGCACTAGATACAGCTGTCAGAACCAAGACGACCTGCTCTGGACCATAGGCGATAGATGAAAGTGCATCACTCGACAACATGGCCAAGGCCTGAATCTTGGACAATAAGTGTCCATCACCACTATCATCATGAGTTAAAGGTTCACCGATTAAAATGTTTTTCAGACGTTGAAACATTGTGATCTCCTTACTTTTAAAACATACGAGGGCTATTATACGCCCCTAAATGTCATCTTTCAAGTCTTAACCATCACTTGCCTGCTCTAAAACCCATTTTCTGACCTGAGAAATGAAGTATAGAGATCCCGTTACCACATAAAGTTTCTTATTGTCAGTCGTCACATGTTCTTTAATCCATGTTTTGAAGTCTGGTACCTGCTTATAAGCCTCTGGGTATTTATCTAATTTAACACTGTTTGGATAGTCAAAACTCGTTACAGTCAAGTCACCAACCGATTTTAGTTGGGCAAGCATACCGTCAATAGGCTTGGTATCAATCGCTGCAAAGAGAAGTTCAATCTCCTTATTGGCATACTCTGATTGCAACAAGTCAATCAAAACTTTAACACTCTCATTATTATGAGCACCATCAATCATGAGATTAGGTCTTAAAAATTCTGTTCGACCTCGCCAATGGGCATGAGCCAGGGCATTCTTTATGAGTTCAAGAGTTACTTTAGGATAATCTTTTTGAAGCAATAAAGAAGCCATGATAGCCAAGCTAGCATTTGCCACTTGGTGTTGACCGGCCATAGCCAAGGCTATATCATCTAACCTTTGCTCTCCATAGGTAAAATCAAAGGAATGGCTTGACCCTTCAGCTGTGAAATCTCTCCCCAGCTCATAGGTCTTAGAACCTTCTTCACGCGCCTTCTTCTCGAAAACATCTCGAACATCAGTACGGTCAGTCGCATAAATAAAGGGAGCCCCATTCTTCAAAACACCAGCTTTTTCTGCTGCAATTTCAGCATGGGTATTTCCCAAAATAGCCTGATGATCTAAACCAATCGATGGACACAGGACTGCCAAGGGCTTAAAGAGATTAGTCGAATCATGAAGACCACCCATTCCCGCTTCAATGAATGCGATATCCACAGGATGGATCTGACCAAAATAGAGGAACATCAAGACTGTGATAATTTCAAACTCTGTCGCATTTTCATGCTCTGTCTCTTTTGGTAGACGTTCAACCACAGGCTTCACACGATTAACCAGGTCAAGTAAGTCCTCTTCTGAAATCATCTGACCATTAAGAGAGATTCGTTCCTTGAAGTCAATAATATAGGGTGAAGTAAAGGTTCCAACTTCATAACCTGCTTGGGTGAAAATGGTTTGGAGGGCATTGACTGTAGACCCTTTGCCGTTTGTTCCCACGATATGCACAGCCTTGAGATTATCTTGTGGATCTCCCAACTCTTTAAGCATCCAAGCCATACGCTCCAACCCAGGCTTGATGCCAAATTTTAATTGTCCATGAATCCAATCCAACGCTTCCTGATAAGTCATAATTACTCCTTTTTTAGGCTAATGCTTCAACTTAGTCATTAAACCGACCTCTAAACTAGATTTCTAGTTTTTCCTGAGCTTAATGCTTTGACGCTCTTATTATACCAAAGACTCCTAGGTATAACCAAAATATGCAAAAAAGGCAACCCTAGGGTCACCTCTTAAGCTTTCTCTTTTTCGTCAATAACAAGACGAACTTTTTTACCTTGAGTAGGTACCGAATAGACAATCGCTCTTATCGCCGTAATAGTACGTCCTTTTTTCCCGATAACACGCCCAATATCGGCTGGGGCAAGATCAAGATGGTACTCCAAAAACTCAGGACCGTCAATAATTTTGATGGTCAACTGATCTGGTGAAGCAATTAAAGGTTTAACGATAGCGATAATAAGATTTTCAATGGTATCCATAGGCTAAAAAATTATTTTGAGAATTTTGATTCGTGGAATTTCTTCATAACGCCTTCTTTTGAAAGGATGTTACGAACTGTATCTGAAGGTTGTGCACCTTTAGACAACCACTCAAGAACACGTTCTTCTTTAAGTGTTACTTGGTTTTCTTCAACGAGTGGGTTGTAAGTACCAACTGTTTCGATGAAACGTCCATCACGTGGAGCACGTGAATCTGCAACGTTAATACGGTAGAAAGGTTTTTTCTTAGAACCCATACGAGTCAAACGGATTTTTACTGCCATTTTTAATATCTCTTTTCTTTAGTTTTTTATTATGGTGGGGGCACTTATCGCCCCTCGACCTTAACTAGTATACCATATCATTTTTATGTGTCAAGAAAAAAACTTGACAGACTTAAAATTTCTACAAAAAAAGTTAGAGTCAAACTCTAACTTCCTTTTCGACTATTTCTTAGTTGTAGTCTTGTGATTTTTTTCATAAGCTACCTTTGCTTCAGCATATTCAGCTTCTAAACCCTTAGCAGCTGCCTTCGACACTTTCTCGTAAGTATCACGACTGGTCAACTTGCCATCCTCGTTGTAGGTAGAAACAACCAAGGTATCTTTATTTACAGTATAAGACTTGGTGCGTTTCCCTTTACGGTAGAGTCGATAGTTATCTACATTATCCGAAATATAGTAATCTACTAGATTCTTATCTGCATTTGGATAAAGTTGCGAGACAACTTTAGTCAACTCACGCTTAAATTCTGAAACTTCTTTAGTATAGGTAATCGATTTATTCCACTGATCAACAACTTGATATTCCTTCAAATAATCTGAAGCTGTAAAAGTAGGCTGATCCTCCTCACCTTTTTTATAAAAGTAAGAATGTGTTTGTAAATTATTAGACTGATCAACTTTAAGGAAAGAGACGTAAATTTCATCTTTATCTTCATGTTCTTTCAGAGCATTGGTTAACTTTCCAGAATTTTCGTCCAATACCTTAGACGATTTTAATTCCCAAGTCCCCTCAATGTTCCCCGAAGCATTACGCCAAAAACCGTATACACCACCAACAAGCAACATCAAAACAACAGCAACAAGACTAGAAATCAAGGCTCCTTTGCCCCAATTTTTGGCCTTTTGCGATTTTTGATTAGCGTTTTGAATCGTTTCTAGAAGACGAACCTGACTTTCCAATCTCTTTTCTAGTCTGGCAACTGTCTGTTCTTCCTTAGATTTAGCTTTAGCAGCTAATTTTTCAGCCTTTTTCTTATCACGAGTAGCTTGACGAGCAAGCTTCTTAGCTGCTTTTTCTTCCTTATGATCAAGTTTTGTCAAATCCTCAGACAATCCAAGATGCTGTGCTTGGTTACTGAAAACTGGAATAGATTGATTAGGCTCACTCGAGGTATTAACAGAATGATTTTCTGCATCTGGACGGGTTGGCGCATAACTTGCCAAACGCTCCTTAGCCTCTGCGACGCGTTTGCGTTGTTCCTCTTCTTTTTGAATATCCTCAGCCTGGCGGCCCGACTGAATGGTTCTTACTTGACCAACAGTCTCTTGAGATAGGGCCTTTCTCTTTTCTTGAGCCACATTTGCCATAGCCTCTTGCGCGTTGTCACGCTCTTTCTGAGACTGGGCTAGTGCTCTGGCAGTTGCGGTTCCTTCTTCAAACTGTTGGTCAGCTGAAGACTCTCCTTGATCAGCTACTTGGTGAGCCTCTGCACCTTCAGAGAGAACAAACTCTCCTCGTTCCAAGGCTTCTTTAAAGTCGATTGGTCTTGGTTTTCGGCCATTCACGGCCTCAAAGTACTCTAACCATTCGTCTTTCAACATAATAAATCCCCCTGAATTAAAAAACACATGATTAACTTCCCTATTTTACCATACTTTTTAACATAAAAATAGGGATTAACAAGAATTCTAAAAATTCTTATTAAATCCCCATTAATCTTCTTTTGGTGTAATAGACAATAATTGGACAAAACGGTGTTGTGCTGATTCCGTTTCAAGCGTGACATTATCGTATCTAAAGAGAATCTCTTCGATATTTGCCAAGCCCAATCCTCGACCTGTTCCTTTTGTTGAAAATCCTCTTTGTTTCAAAGGAGCTACATCAATAGAAGCTTCCTTAGTTGAATTCTCAACAACAATAACGGATTGATTTTCCATCTTAAAGATAGCGATAGATAATTTTGGTTCATCTGCTAATACAGTAGCTTCTATAGCATTATCACAAAGAATGGATATGATTGTAATCAAGTCGAGTGGACGCATATCTGTGAAGAAGACGCCCTCTTCAACCTCAACATGACATTGAATACCTTTATCAAAAGCTTCGGCTACTTTAGATGACAACAGACTCTTAAGCGGCATGTTGGTCACACGAGTTAATTTTGCCAAATCAAACTTTTGCTGCTTCAAATCTGATGCCGAATCTTTCAAGACACTATCATAAATCATCTTGATTTGGTCGATGTCTTTCATCTGAATGGCTTCATTAAGCGAAATCATAACATTAGTATAGTCGTGACGGAAACTGCGTAACGTTTCGTAAAGACTTTCGACTTGTTCAGAATACTTCTCTAGGTCATCCAAGTGACGACGATTTTCTTTTCTTCGCTCATTTTCAAAGTACTCATCTGCGTATCTATTGACACTGTAAACAGCATAAAGAATCGCTATATAGCCAATCAAGGTTATAATATGGCCAGCATAGTACAAATCAAAGAAACGCGAAGCCACAACTACGGAATAGTTCATAATCACATAACTAATCAAAACAAAGTTAGTGAAAAACATTATCCGACCAAATTTGCGATCTCGCTCCAAAACCCTCAAATATTTAAAATCAATATTAAGAAGTTTGGAAAGAGCGACAAATGTTGGAATAATTAAAAGGTCAAAGAAAATGAAATAAAGATAACTTTTGTTAAGGAAATCCGATGTGATACCAAATCCCGGCATCAAAAAGTAGGCATAACCATTAAAAATCAAAAGATAAAGAACAAGAGGATAGAAAGCATAAAATGCCAACATATTGGTGGTTCTTTCCTTGCCATAGAAATAAGCATAGAAAAGAAGGTAGAACGGTGTCATAAAGGACAAACCGACATTATATGACATCCCCAGTATCCCCCCTATACATTCAACTAAGAACGCAATAGGAAGAATCATACGTGGTATCTTGACCAAGCTGGTCTTTTCGTAAATCCACTGTATGACGATGAAATGCAAAAGATATTCTAATGCAATTTGCAAATTGAGCATCATTTAATGGTTAGCCACCTCCTTCTAGTAATCTTAAATAAGCAGTAAAAAGCCACATTACTATTTTATCACACTTCCTGCTATTATATGAGATAAAATTAAATAATTATCTCGAATTTCAGAAAACTTTCAATAATGATTAGAGAAGAAGGGGAAAATCTGAGCCTTAACGATTTTTCAATCGTTCCAAAAGTTCCTTTTTACGTGTCCGCGAGAGGAGGCATGACTCGTCTCCCTCAAAGAAGACCATATTAGCCGTACGATCCACACTTGTCACATTACTCACATTGACAACAAAAGAGCGATGCGTTTGGAAGAAAATATCATCCAATTTCGCTACTTCTGCAATTTTTCCATAGAATTCTACTAGATTTGACTTGGTGTGAGCAATCAACTTATGTGGCACAGGGGCTGTTTCAATGTATAAAATGTCATCATAAGGAATATTAACATCATTTTTATCCGTTTTTACCGTCAGACTCTGTGCCTTGGTTTCTTGCTCAACCTGCGAATACGCAAAATCTAAAAGTTCTACCAAGGCTCTCTTAAGATCTGCATCTTCCATGGATTTATCAACAAAGTCCAGAGCTTGAATCTTATAACGGAAGGTCAAGGGCATAAACTCAGAGTAGGCTGTAACAAAAGCGATTTGTGCTTTCAAGTCTTCCTTACGGATTTCAAGCCCAATATCTAGTCCCTGCTTCGTTTGATTTTTAAGGTCAATATCCAAAAGATAAACCATGGATTTACCCGAACCTCTATCAGCATCTAACAATTCCTGACCTTGCTCATAAAAGGTAATCCCATCAACAACGGCCTTCGACTCCTCAACTGCTTCGTCCAATAAACGACTAACACGATGACGCTGCAAGGCATCATCTTCAAGGACGATAATAGAAAGCATCTTATTTCCCTCTTTCTTTCTAATATACTTTAATATACCTATTTAACATTTTATCATAATTAATCGGATAATATTCCTTTTTGTACAGCATAAAGTCTTTTTAACTTACCTCATTTCATTTATAAAACAATTGTTATCTCCCTGTCACTTTATCTTCATTTTTAGATGTTATCATGAGAACTGTTTTTGTTTTATATTAAAAAGGAGAAAGTTATGTTACGTTCTTTTAAAACGCAAGGGACTAAGACAAAGACCATCTTAACCCTTGCAACTGTTGGTATCATTAGTGCTTTTCTTGTGGGAAGTCCTCAGCATGCCTCTGCGGATCAAACCTATGTTTCAGATCCTAACCAGGCTATGACATTTTCTGAACTTGAAACAACTACAAATACCAATACCATCACTCAAACAGGTGTATCTAGTGAAACACCTACTACTGTGACTACTGTGTCACATACCTCTGTAGATGATCTTCATACACATGAAAATGACTATGAACAAACGCCCACAAATACTCCGACTTTTGAGGAATTGAAACAAGATAGTCAAACAGCTAGCAGTACTGTCGACAGCCAGACTGGTAGCAAAACCTATGGGACTAGAATTCCGACAAATACAGATAGCAATCATAAGGCTATAGAAAATCACTCTGAACCAAAGACCGAAACTGTCGCTCAAGCACAAACCTGGTCAAAAGATGGTGCTACATGGGTATCAACAGAAATTAATAATGGTAACGTTCATAAGATTCTATCTACTTATATTCCAAAACCATTAACACCTTCTACAAAGCCCACGACAACAGCTACAACAAAACCTAAACAATCAACTCCTGCTGTTAGTCAACCTAAAAAACCAGCCACAGTCGCTAACAAACCTACAACATCTACAACTCAACCTAAGAAACCAACAACTGTTGTAAACAAGCCAGCGCCTTCTACAACGACACAACCTAAGAAGCCAACAACGACTGTCACTAAACCTACAGCTCCTAAAGCTACTCCTATCCAACCTGCTAAACCAGTGGACCGAATTGCTCAAGTATGGCAAAAGAATAACGAACTGGTAAAAGAGAATTACGACACTCCTCACTGGTCAACTAAGGAAGCAACAGTCTTCATCAATGCTAAAAATCCTGAAATCGTGAATGCCTACAAACAAGCTATCACTTCTTGGAATAACACTGGTGCCTTTAATTTCTTGCTCACTAACGATAAACAAAAAGCTAACATCATTGCTGATGAACGTTATGAAGGTAATGTAGCAGCTCCTCTTGGGGTTACCTACTCTACTTACTACCTCCCAACTAAGCAATATAGTAATGCTACTGTTTACTTGAACACCTTCCATGTTCAAAACAATTATTATCAAAAGAATGGTGGAAAACTCCTTAACACTGCGCAACACGAATTAGGCCACTCAATTGGACTTGAGCACAACAGTGCTGTTGCCTCTGTAATGGAACCTAAAGGTGGTAAGACAAGTATCCAACCAGTTGATATTAACAATGTTAAGAAGCTCTATAGCAAGATTTAAGTTCTTACACCATCACTATAATTTATAAGCAGACCTATCAGGTTCTGTTTTTTTTATACAAGTGAGATGACCATTCAAGACCAGAAAATGACTGTTCATGATTTTTTCTTACATATTTTAAAAATATGTAAAGTTTTCTCCATTTTTTTTGGTAAAATAGAAAATGTAAAGAGAGACCGGATGAGTTAGAAAACTCAACTTTGTTAGTTTTTACTCATTATTCTCATAAACGGAATAAAAATAGTCTAGGAACCCTTCTTAACATTTATACCTATCTTCCCCAAACACTTTTCCCCCATTCCTAGATTTCCAGATCTCTCCTAATAAAGAACGTCTAGCAACAGCAGCTAGGCGTTTTTTATTGTATCTAAAGCACATAGGCCTTGATATTAACCTAGTAGATTAGTAATCGTTCAAAATAATTCTCACAAAATTACCATTCAAGATCAGAAAATGACTGTTCATGATTTTTTCTTACATATTTTAAAAATATGTAAATTTTCTCTGATTTTTTTTGGTACAATAGATAATGTAAAGAGAGACCTAATGAGTTATAGATAAATGCTTTATCACTTAAAACTTATTGTTCTCATAAACATTTTCTAAATAGTCTAGGAACCCTTCTTAACATTTATACCTATCTTCCCCAAACACTTTTCCCCATTCCTAGATTATCAGATCTCTCACAAGAAAAGCGTCTAGCTCACCTGGCTAGGCCTTTTTTCTTTTTCCATACTTTTGCTATAATAGAGCCATACCGTTTGAAAGGAACTCATAAAATGACTATAGATCAGCAACTTCTTTGCTACAAACGTTTACCAAACTGGACAGCTACAACACTTCCGGAAATGGTGACGCAAAAACACAATACTAAGGTGGGAACTTGGGCTAAATTGACCATTCTATCGGGATCTCTTCACTTCTACGAATTAGACGAAGAGGGAGAGGTTACTGCAGAGCATCTCTTTACCCCCGAGACAGAGATTCCTTTTGTTGAACCACAAGCTTGGCATCGCATCGCTGCTGCTTCAGATGATTTGGAATGCTATCTTTCTTTTTACTGTAAACCTGAAGACTACATGGCTAAAAAGTATGATACTAAGGCCCACTCCGAGGTTCTTGAAGCAGTCCAATCTGGCCATATCAAACCTGGTCGTACCCTTGACCTAGGCTGTGGTCACGGTCGTAACGCTCTTTATTTGGCATCTCTTGGGCATGATGTTACAGCCGTTGATGTTAATAACGAAGCTACACAACGCATCCAAATGATTGCAGATGAGGAAAATTACAATGTTAGAGCTGGCTACTACGATATCAATGCTGCTGCTCTTCCTGAATCTGAGACCTTTGATTTCATCCTCTCAACAGTAGTCTTCATGTTCCTTGATCCCGATCAAATTCCGGATATTATCAAGAATATACAAGAGCGTACTGTCGTAGGTGGTTACAATCTGATTGTTTGTGCCATGGATACTGAGGAACACCCTTGTACCATGCCTTTCCCATTTACGTTTGATGAGGGAGAGTTGAAAAATTATTATAGTGACTGGGAGTTAGTCAAGTATAATGAAAATCTTGGTCACCTTCACCGTTTGGATGAATATGGCAATCCCATCGCTCTTCAATTTGCAACCATGTTAGCTAAGAAGGTTAAATAAGAGCGAATAACTGTAGACGAGCTGAGCACAGCTTGACTTGTCTTCAAAGTAAAAACTAGGAACCCAGTCGGATTCCTAGTTTTTTAATTGTTTACAATGTCTGCATATCCTGATTTAAGGTCTGCATTTTCTGTTTCTTTGACATAATACACACCACCATTAGTAGTTGGTGAATAAAGAACAAAGGGAGTCCCATCTTTTTTAATGGTGAAGAAATAACGGTGAACAGATACATTTTCCCATCTCTCGTAAACGGAAACAATAGTATACTCAGAACTGCTATTACCATTTGCAGCATAAGTAGCATCCACAGTCTGGTTATGGTCCGACATCCAACGGATAGGCAAAGAGGAGGCCTCATTGGTGATTTCTTTGTATCCAGGCTGATTCATCTGATTGCCCCAAGAAACCATCAAACTAGCAAGTCGACTAGCTTTGTCATTGGTCCAACGTGGATTTTCAGTATAGGCTTCCTTAGCATGGTTAGCATCAGGTGTGTCAATACTTGCACTGCTAGATTCACTTGTCTTCGGATTTCCGGCCGATGAAGTACTTGATGAGGCACTAGCCTTCTCCGTCGATGAGAAGATTGAGCTAGCCACTGTGGCAGATGACTTGGTCTGTTTGACATTCTTCAGTGAACTAGAGACTAGAGTCAAGCCAATACCAACTACGATCGCTACTAGTGCCCCCAGAAGAATATAGATATAATTATAATTTTTCGAGATTCCGATAAGGCCAGACTGATAAGCTAATTGTAGTTCATCTGGTTTCGGTTTACGCCCCTGAACTTGCTCAAAACGACTTATCCATTCTGCTTCTGACAGCTTTCGCATAATTTTCCTCTTCTCTTTATCAATTATCTTCCATCCTATCATAGAACAGTGATGATGACAATAGTAGAGAGAACTTGAGGTCTACCTTCAACCAATTACCCTTTATTTTCAAAATAACGACGAACAATCGGCGCCACTTCTTCACCATAAAGTTTAATAGCCTTTAGAACATCTTCATGTGGCATAGAACCAATTGGGAGATGAAGCATGAAGCGATCTAGCTGTAAATCCTCAATAATACGAATGATTTTTTGAGCAACGTGAGCAGGGTCCCCAACGAACATGGCTCCGTTTGGTCCAACACTAGCATAGTACTGCTCTTTAGTCATTTCAGACCAGTGCGGGCGATCCTTAGCAATGTTATCCACTGTTTGTTTTGTTGGATAAAAATAATTCTCTATCGCTTGGAAATTATTTTCTTCAATCCAACCCCAAGAATGGGCAGCCACCTTAAGTTGTTCATCCGAATAACCATTTCGAGCACCGATTTCCTTATAAACCTCAACTAATTTTGCAAAGGCCTTTGGATTTCCTCCAATTGTAGCATAGGCAATTGGCAGACCTTTTTCCGCAATTTGAATGGTCGACTCAATGTGACCACCTGTCGCTACCCATAATGGAAAATCATCTTGGACTGCTCGCGGATACACAGGGCGATTGTCAACAGATTGAGTATGCTTACCTTGCCAAGTTAAATTCGTTTGCTTTTTCACTTCCAGAAGCATGTCTAGTTTTTCATTGAAAAGTTCATCATAGTCTGAAAGATCATAGCCAAAAAGTGGAAAACTCTCAACAAAAGAACCTCTACTCGCCATGATTTCTGCACGACCATTTGACAGAGCATCAATGGTTGCATACTGCTGATAGACACGAACCGGGTCAATAGACGACAAAATGGTTACTGCACTAGATAAACGAATCTTCTTGGTATTCACAGCACCTGCTGCAAGAACAATTTGCGGTGCCGATACCGCAAAGTCTTCACGGTGATGCTCTCCAATCGCATAAATGTCTAGTCCAACTTGATCCGCCAATTCAATTTCTTCAACGAGGTCTCTAATACGTTGGTCATGAGAGATAGCTTTTCCAGTTGATTCTAGGAGGGTTGTCTCTCCAAAAGTTGAAATGCCAAGTTCAATCGTCATAAATCTTTCCTCCAGTAATTCTTTTATTTGTTATGAGAATAACATTATCGCTAACTAGTGATAAATACAAATAAAAAAGCCTAAGACTCTATTTTCCAAGAAAGGCTAATAGGGTTAGGCAGAAAAGGAGAACTAAAACACCCATGACCACTAGGAGACTAAGCTTATAGCCTAGGGGATTTCTAGGATTTAAACTAGTTCCAAGACCACTCCTACGAAGGACAAATAAGGGTTCCGAGGGAGATTGCTTAAGGTTGTAGCCTAAGAGGTACCTTAAATAAAGCAGGAAGAAGAAACTCATCCCTGGAAAAATGGCAAGGGGAAGAATAAGTCCCTGTGACAGACTAGTCATGATGGTAAGAATAATTTGTATCAACAAGAGACCCCAAAACAAGTAATAAATGTACGATTGCTTTTTCATTATATGTACCTCTCAATCTAAGATTAGTATACTCCTCCTAGCTTCCCTTATCAAACCCATAACTCGCCTGACACCTTATTTTCTGCTACAATAGAAAGGAAAGATTCAAAAAAGGAAACTGTACACATGAAATTAATTTCTTGGAATATTGATTCCCTAAATGCCGCCCTTACTAGTGATTCTGCACGCGCTCAATTATCACGCGCTGTTATCGACACCTTGGTCGCTGAAAATGCAGACATCATTGCTATTCAAGAGACAAAACTGTCTGCTAAAGGTCCGACTAAAAAGCATTTGCAAATCTTGGAAGACTACTTCCCTGACTATGACAATACTTGGCGTTCATCTGTTGAACCTGCCCGTAAAGGTTATGCTGGAACCATGTTCTTGTATAAAAAAGAATTGACACCAGTCATTACCTATCCTGAAATTGGGGCACCTTCAACCATGGACTGTGAAGGGCGTATCATAACTCTCGAATTTGACAATTTCTTTGTAACACAGGTCTACACACCAAATGCTGGTGATGGCCTCAAACGTCTGCTTGAACGTCAAATATGGGATGAAAAATATGCGGATTACCTAGCTGAATTGGACGCTCAGAAACCCGTTCTTGCGACTGGTGACTATAATGTTGCCCACAAGGAAATCGACTTGGCCAACCCTTCAAGTAATCGTCGTTCACCTGGTTTTACAGATGAAGAACGTGCTGGCTTCACTAACCTCCTTGCCAAAGGATTCACAGATACCTACCGTCACCTCAATGGCGACGTTACAGGAGCCTACACTTGGTGGGCTCAACGTAGCAAAACATCTAAAATCAACAATACAGGCTGGAGAATCGACTACTGGTTGACTTCAAATCGTATTGCCGATAAGGTCACAAAATCAGACATGATTGACTCTGGTGATCGCCAAGACCACACACCTATCGTCTTAGAGATTGATTTATAAAATATCTCTAGACCTAAATCACAAAAAGAGTAGACCTGCTACTCTTTTACTATGCCTAATTAAGGAGAAATTATGAAAACCAAACTTAATACCACTCAAAAACTTGTTCTGTCAGCTATTATGATGGCTCTTTACATCGCTATCCTCTTTGTATCTCAAGCCATTTCCTTTGGTGCGGTTCAGATGCGTCTGGCCACTGCTTTATATGGATTAACCTACATCTTCCCATTTTTGGTATTCCCAATTAGTCTGGCTAATGCCATCGCAAACTCTTTTGGTGGATTGGGATTAATTGACGTGGTTGGTGGCTTCTTTGCTAGCTTTTTAACAACCGGTAGCATCTACCTCATCCGTAAAGCTAAGTTATCTAGCTGGTTTATCATTCTTCCAATCCTACTCATTCCTGCCTTAGTGGTACCAATCTGGCTTAGCGCCTTACTCAAACTTCCTTATTTTGCTCTCGTTATTAATCTCCTCTTAGGACAATTAGTACCTTCAATCTTGGGAGCTGTACTCGTACGAGAGTTAACTAAGCGAGGATACAAAGACTGACAGACAAAAGTATCCCTGCAATTTGCAGAGATACTTTTTTTAGTAATGATATGCTTTTTCGTAAGCTTCTTTTGGTGTCAGTTTGTCTCCAGAGATAAGTAAACGGTAGTCAACATTAGTAGGATCTTTTTGATAGTTATCAACCCACTCTTGAGTCATTTCAAGGTATAGATTATAGGTTCCCAACTCAGTCGTAACAGTACCTATCTTGTAAAAATCTTTATAACGCTTCTGATTATCCGTTTTTTTCAATTTTTCATATCGATAATAGGTTCTGGCAAAGTCAGTGAACTGGTATTCTTTCTTATCTTTTCCAGAGCCAGTTGTGACTTCAATGGTGCCCTTGTTATTTCTTAAATGCAAATCATAATCGTAATCATTGTGACTATTCACTTGGAAGACGCCTGAAGTAATATCACTGTCATCAGAGAATGTCTGAATGTCAGCAAACTTAGCAGCCTGCCAAGAAGCAGGGACTCCTTCATATTCACCATCACTCTGTAGACCTAGAAGTGACCAATAATGACCGAGATAGAAGGTATTAGACTTCTCACGATCTGTCACCAATTCACCTACCATCTTAAGGTTTTCAGCACCCAGACGGTATGGGTTAGAGAGATAACCAAAGACTGGGAAGAAATAAATGATGACTGTAAAGGTCAAGAGGGTCTTCATATTTATTTTATTGATAGCCCAGAAGAAATAAGCAGCTGAGAACAAGAGAGCGTAAGCTGCACCGTAGCTGAACTTATGCGCATGGGCAATCAAAAGCAAAATGAAGAAAATAGGTTGGATAGGACGGACCTTGTGATAGATGATAGAGAAAACATCCTCCTTGTCTTCCTCAGATTTGAAAATCAAGGACAAGACAATGGTCAAGAGTACAAAGAAGGCACCAAAGCCGAAGCCAACATCATTTGGACGGAAGAAATAAGCCAAGATGGACATATCCATCACCAAAAGCCAGACAGATGCAAATTTGATCATGTTGTTACCAAATTTTGCAGCCGTTTGACTAGGTGACTTTAAAGGTACCTCAAAGGCTTGTGCAAGTGCTCTTTCTTTGGCTTGGCGTTCAGCCTCTATTGCCGCTTTCATTTCCTTAGTACGGCGTTCCTTTTGGAACAAATGAGCAACCTTGGTCGGTTCATCTTCCCTTGACTTGGTAATACTCAAAAAGAGTAAATATTGCATGGCAAAGATGAGAGCTGTGTTCCCACCGTATTCTAGGAAGGAACCATTCCAAATACTAGAAACAACTGTAAAAACGATATAACCTCCAATTGAGATTAAAACCGTCAAGAGCAAATGAATCCAACGATAGCGGTAAGTGTATTTATCAGTTGTATCTCGCCTCAAAAACGTGTCACGTGGGTAAAGATACCAGATAACGAAGATAAGTTCAATGGCTTGAACTGCTGTTAGAAAACCAACGTAGTTGAAGCCAAAAACGGCTGCTACCACATTGATGAGATAGGAAATAATGGCCAAAACTCGCAGACTGGTGCGCTTAGACAAAAGTCCAATACTCATCAGGGTGATAGTTGAGAAGGCAGAAAAACCAGCGCCCATCTTATTATCAAAGATAAACACATTGACAAAAGCAAAAATCAAGATTCCTAAAAGACTTAAGACTTGTTTTTGCATTTCTTTTTTCTTTTCTTTCATATTTTCCCTCCTTATGGAAATGATAACGTTTCCGTACTCCTATTTTAACACAATTATACTATTTTTGTCAGATTTAAAAAGGCCTTCGGATAACCAAAGGCCTTTTTCATTAGTTATCTATTGCTTCAATCTTGAGGAAAACAAAATCCCCATCAAAGCGTTGAATATACTTTTGGAAACCTAGTAAACTAAAGGTTTCAATCTCATAACGAACCTGATCAACACCTTCACTAGTGCTTTCCTCTAGCAATTTCAGTTTTGGAATATCAGACTCCAAGACATCACGGTAGAGACCTTTATACTCGAAGGTAATTCGAGCCCATTCGTTACCAGAAAGCATTGAGAAAGCTTGGTAGCGCACCTGCTCATCTGTAATGAGACGGGCTTGTTGTTCTGGACTGAGCGTGAAAGCGACGTCATTTTCAGATTTATGAATGGTCTGGAAACGATCGACACGGAAATAACGAATTTCAGAGAACTTGTAATCACAAGTAAAGTTCTCATCCAATTTGTAAGAAATACAGTAGAAATAGTGGTTATCAAAAATGACTGAAATAGGAAAGACCTTATATTCCTCCACTTTTTCTCCTAGCTTACGGTAGCTAAATGACAATGGACGTTGGTCCACAATAGCATCGAAAATGGCTGAAATAGCTGGTAAGAGTGACTTATCTTGTTCCTGATAAATCTTTAGCTCTTGATAACTATCTAGTTCTAGCTCGGTCAATCGCTTGATACGTCTGCGTTCCTTATCATCTACCGCCCTCTCAACAAAAATGTTGATTATCTCTGCTACTTCATCCTTTCGAAGAGCACGGCTCTCTAAAAGAATCTTAGATAGGATAACTGCCTGATTGTATTTAAGGTTTCCATAACCTTGTTCATACTCGGCATGGTAGGAACCGTATTTTCTGGAATACTTAACTTTCATGTTAGGACGGAGCTCGGTCAAATTATACTTGAGCTCACTCACATCCTCTTTAAGGGTACGCTCACTTATGCCAAAGCGAGCAAGGTAGTCCGTTTTTGAAATCTCATTTCCCTTTTCCAATTCGGACATAAAATACAAGAGACGTTTGGTTTTTGATGCTGTCATTATAAAATCCCCCTTTATAATCAAACCTCTTATTACTAAAAAATTGCTGTCTAGTTATTAATTATCATAGATAGTCATCACCAGTGGCCACGATCCACAGAATTATAGCTCAAATAATAGTCCTTTTTCTTTTCGTTATACTCAAAAGAGAGTCTTAACAATTGTGCTTTCTCAATAGGACTATTCTGATCAGTGTAATCAAGATCAACTGACTTATGCATGATTCCTGATGAATGGACCTTTATACTTCTCCAGGCCCCTTTTGCCTGAGGATGTTCCCTCACTACCTCAGACAAGGATGTTGTTGGTCCAAAATAAGCTTGGTCTTTGGTACGTAAGCTATTTATCTGTTCTTCAGTCCAATTACTGCTATAGTTAGCAACTTCAGTGACGCCATCAAGTGGATAAGTCGCTGTTCCACCATCATAAACAAAGCGTCCCTTTTCGTCCTTCACAAAAGAGAGATCAATATACTCATTGCCATCTCCACGTTCGTATCTCACCTTCAGACCACTGGATTCCATCTCGACATAATTGCCCTTACCATGACTTTTAATAATCGAACGTAAGGTATCAACCTTGGGTTTCAGATTTTCAAAATCTTCTTCCGTCCAGTTATAAATCGCAGACTTATCTTCGTAGTCTTTTGGATCATCACTATCGGGTTTCTCCTCATCAAGTTCTGACTGGGATACTTGTTGGATCAGCCTGTATTTTTTCATAGCACCTCGATAGACAGAACCACCTAAAGTTGCAAAGAAGGATAATCCAATTAGGGCAAGCACGATTGCGGTAAAGAGAAATCTACCTCGCTTCTGTCCCATTCTAAAGAGAATGATAGAAAGGACAAAACAACTCACAATCACAGCCAAATACAGTATTATCGGCTTATACCTCCAAGATAAGAAGACCGAAATCCAACTCACACTTAAAAGTATCAGTGGCAAAACAAGAGTCAAAAAGAAATACTGCTTTTCAGCTTTTTCCTCCTGAAAAGCAGATCCAAACTCTGGCCCTTGATTACTAAAAGCCGACTCGAAAACCTGATCACCATTCTTTAGATGATCATCACTTAAATAACGTTCACTTTCTTTATTAAACATCTACTCCTCTAAATATTCTATATAACAATTTCCCAGTTTTTTCTATTGTAACAAATGAAAACGTCATTTTCTACAGATATACTTAAAAAGCAACCTGTCTTAGGTTGCTTAAAGGTTTTACATTAGTCATTCTCGATTTTTTCAGCTTCTGTACTGAATTTTTGTGCAATGGCTTCGAGGGCCAATTCATCTGTATCTGGAAGAGTGATGGCATCATCTGAAATCTCATCAATATTAGCATAGAATTCAATGTGATTTTTAAGGTTTTGAAGCTGGATAGGTGCATCACCACCGTATTCACCATCTAGGTTAATCATCATACGATCTTTCCCCTGAGGCTCAATATACAGCGAACTCGTTTTGATATAGGAAATTCTCTTGTCGTAGATGTGTTTACCACCTTGGAGAACCTGACGAATAAGGTCTACCAATTCAAAGAGGTTGGCTGTCTTAACCATGATTAGTGTAAATTTACCATCATCCAGTTTAGCATCTGGGGCAATCGTTTCAAAGCCACCAACTGAATTGGTCAAGGCAACGAAAATCATGGAAAGGCCACCTTCAAAGACACCCTCATCATGCGTAATGCGGACAGGAACCTTCTTAACTTGTGGCAGCAACTCCGCCCCCTTAACAAGGTAAGCCAAATAACCAAGCACTGTCTTTAAGCGGCTAGGCACACTATAAGTTAGTTCCGTAAAGGAACCCGCAGCTGCAATATTGATGAAGTATTTATCAGCATAGGCACGACCAATATCCATTTGAAGGGTTTGATTTTTAGCAATAACCTTGGCTGCTTCAACAGGATTTCCTCTTGGAATCTTTAAAGCGCGTGCAAAGTCATTTGTTGTCCCCGTTGGAATAACCGCCATTTGTGGGCGATTTTTGAGTGGGGCAATCCCAGAAACAACCTCATTGATTGTTCCATCGCCACCTGCAGCAATGACTAAGTCAAAGCCTGCTTTAGCCGCACGAGTGGCCTCATTTTTTGCTGAGTTCTCATCTGGTGTTGTTTGAAAGGCTGATGCTTCAAAGCCAGCGCCTTCCAGAATATCTAAGACCTCAGCAACATTTTTTTTCATAATTTCTTGTCCAGATGTTGGATTATAAATTAAGCGGGCACGTTTTTGTTTCATATTGAACTCCTATAAATCCAGCAACCAAGCCTCATCTTTTACGTCAATTCCTAGGCTTTGTGCTTTTTCCAACTTACTTCCGGCATCACTACCAGCAACTACTAAATCTGTTTTCTTAGAGACAGAACCTGTCACCTTAGCACCCAGAGCTTCTAGTTTTTCCTTTGCTTCACTACGTTTAAGATGCTCCATTTTTCCTGTCAAAACAACTGTCTTACCAGATAGGATGGCATCATCTGCTACCTTTTGCCCAAGATAGGCCAAATTAACCCCGTAGGTTTCCAGTTCTTTAAGAAGAACCTGAGCTTCTTCCTTGGCAAAATAGCGCTGGATGGACTTGGCAATAACCTCTCCTAAACCATCTACAGCAGCAATTGCCTCGACATCTGCACTTGCTAACTCTTGTATACTTCCAAATGCTTCTAGCAACTGCTTACTAACTTTGGCACCGACATGACGAATACCCAAACCATAGAGCAATTTCTCTGCAGAATTTTCTTTTGAGGCTTGAATGGCTGCATAAAGTTTTTCAGCAGACTTTTCCTTAAAACCTTCCAATTGGAGGAAATCTTGACTGTTCAAGCCATAAATATCAGCCACATCTTTAACCAACTCAGCTTTAAAGAGCTTTTCAACCACTGAAGGTCCCATACCTGCAATGTTCATGGCATCACGAGAGGCAAAATGGATGAGGCCTTCCTTAATCTGAGCAGGACAAGAAGGATTAATACAACGTAGGGCAACTTCATCTTCAAAATGTAAGAGGCCACTACCACAAGATGGACATTGCGTCGGTACTTCCATTGGTTCTTGCGTTGTACGCTTACTTTCTACTACTCGAAGTACTGCAGGGATAATATCACCAGCTTTGTAGACAATAACGGTATCCCCGATACGAATGTCTTTTTCAGCAATATAATCCACATTATGAAGGGTAGCACGACTAACCGTTGTCCCTGCTAATTGCACTGGAGTTAAATTAGCAGTCGGCGTTACTACACCCGTACGACCTACCTGCCAGTCCACTGAGAGAAGTTCTGCTTCCTTTTCCTCAGCAGGGAATTTATAAGCAATGGCCCAACGTGGTGCCTTAACTGTAAAACCTAGCTCTTCTTGCATAGCCAAACTATTGACTTTGATAACAACACCATCAATATCATAAGCCAAGTCATCGCGATCCTGTCCAACAGCTTGAATAAAGTCCCAAATCTCATCCATCGATGATGTGACAATACGTCGTGGATTAACAGAGAAACCTAGTTCTGCCACTTCATTCAGGACATCATTTTGTGTAAGACGCTCCGTTGGACTCGCTTCCTGATAAAGGAAAGTCGCCAAACGACGCTCGGCAACCACCTTGGTATCCAACTGACGAAGGGTTCCCGCTGCAGCATTACGTGGATTGGCAAATTCGGCTTCACCATTCTCCTGACGCTGGATATTGATGCGTTCAAACTCAGCCCGTGGCAGGTAACACTCTCCACGAACGGTAATATTAAGCGGTTGGTCCAACTTGAGAGGAATGTCAGAGATACGCTTGACATTTTCAGTGATATTTTCACCGACAGAACCATCACCACGTGTCGCACCTACCTGGAGAACACCATCCACATAGGTTAGCGAGATAGAGAGACCATCAATTTTGAGTTCAGCCATATAATCAGCATTAGGAAATTCAGCCTTCACTCTCTGATCAAAGGCATCTAGTTCTTCTCGTGAAAAAGCATCCTGCAAACTATAAAGCGGATACTCATGTTGATATTTTTCAAAACCATCAAGGACCAGACCTCCCACACGATGCGTAGGACTATCTGCTTGAACATATTCAGGGTACTCAGCCTCCAAAGCTACAAGCTCACGATAGAGCTTATCGTAGTCCGCGTCTGACACCGATGGATTATCTTCCGTATAATACTCTTTTGCATACTGGTTAAGTTTAGCAACCAGCTCTTTCATTCGTTTTTCCATAGGAACATTTTAACATAAAAGCAGAAAAAAACGCCTTTACAGACGTTAATTTAGGAAACAAAATCAATGACTTTGGCCAATTTCTTAATAAGAATTGCACCAACCAAGAGTGATGCCAATTCTCCCATAGCAACAGTGAACCAAGTTGCCCAAAATGGTGCTTGAGTAACTAGAGTCAACTCAGCCGCAATCGTCACCATGAAGAATGAAAAGTAAAAGGCAAAGAAAACATGAGCCTTGTCAAAAAGGCCACCCAAAATGTCTTGGTTTTTAAAACGGTCAAAGAAATAAACACCTGAACCGACAAAGACCAATGTTGATAGGCTTCCAACAACCACATCAATCATGTTAAAGCTAAAGAAATTAGCAATCACACAGCCCAAAGTAACGGCAATGATATACTTGCGATTATAAAATCCTAAAAGATTGAACATTTCTGCAATTCGGAACTGGTAGGGACCGTAGGAAATTAAGTTAAAAGGTGGCACAACAGTCAAGACTACATAAAGGGCCGCCACAATAGCAATATGTGTTAAATCACGAACAGTTTGTTTTTTCATTTTTCCTCCATAATCAATGTTTTTTATTAGCTACGAAAAATCAATAATCCCGTCAAAAGAGCCTGGATCTCACCAAGCTCTTTTTATCATCTAGGAATCATCCTCATCTTTTTTATGTTTTTTGCTGTCACTACCATCTCCAGAAAAGCTCTGAATAATAGTAATCACATCTCCTCTTCTACTTTTTAGTTCACCTTGTCTAAGTTCTTGATAGGTCGCATTAAAGACGGCACCCAAAATCAAAATCCTGGCCAAAAAGATGAACCAAAGCATGAAGACGAAAATCATAATGGATCCAAATAACTTGATGTCAACCAATCGACTCAAGGTACGAATCACGTAGGTTCCAAACAAGTTACTTAAATAGCCAATCACTAAAGTCGTAAATATTGTTCCTGGCATAACATAGCGGATTTTTCGAATCTTCACATTTGGAAGCACGAAATAAAGCACCATCATTCCCAGGAAGACAACTGCAATACTTAGAGGCTGAATACTATTTAAAATAAGCTGGGTCATCTTGGAACCAATAGGATAGGTCTGATTGATAACTCGAAGGACCGACTGAATAATTGTGGACAGCATTAGTGCAAAGGTGAGCAGGAATAAGATTACCAGACTCATGAAACCACCGATAATGTGACTAATAAAGACATCACGGTGTTCTGAAGCACCATATACCTTGTTAATCGCCTTTTGAAGTGAAGACAAGGACTTAATCATAGTCCAGAATCCCGTCAAAGAGGCAACTCCTAGCAACTGTCCAGAAGGTGTCGAGAAGATATCCTGAACAACGTTGGCTGCAGGTGCATAAAACTGCTTAGGAAGGTGCTCATTCATAAACTTCAAGAGATCTGTCGTATCAATATTCAAATAGGGAAAGACATTGGCCGCAATGACAATGAGCGGAAAAATCGTCAAAATGAGATAGTAAGCCACTGCGATAGTTGAAATGTCTATCTCTGCACTACGATAATGCCTAAGATAAACCTGCAAAGGGCGCCACTGGAGTTTATCCAAGAGACGGGCCATTAAGCCTTGTCGTTTCATATTAGTAAGTTCTTTCTTCGCCTTGAGAAGTCAAAATGACTGGACCATCCTTAGTAATAACAAATTGGTGTTCATATTGACAAGAAAGTCCACCGTCAAGAGTTTTGTGAGCCCAACCCGTTTCAAGGTCCGTATCAATTTCCCAAGTACCAGTGTTAATCATTGGCTCGATAGTCAAAACCATTCCTTCTTTGAGACGGAGACCTCGTCCAGCCACCCCATAGTTTGGCACCATTGGTTCTTCGTGCATTGTTGGCCCAACTCCGTGTCCAACCAAATCACGAACAACACCGTAACCACGACTTTCAGCGTATTCTTGGATAGCTGCCCCGATATCACCGATACGGTTACCGACAACCGCTTGTTCAATACCAAGGTACATAGCCTCACGTGTTACTTCCATAAGTTTTTTCACTTCGTCAGATGGCGTTCCAATCGCATAAGCCCAACATGAGTCAGCCAAACCGCCAGAATATGATTCCGTGTATTTTTTAACCTGAGCAACATTGTCAAAGTTCAATTTTGACACATCAAGGACTGACTTATCGATAGGTTCTGACAAGACCATATCAACTTTCAAGAGGTCACCATCTTTCAAAATATAGTGACGTGGAAAGGCATGTGCCACTTCGTCATTAAGGCCACAGCATGTTGCATAAGGGTAATCCATAATGCTTCCCTCAACTCCAATCTGAAGGGGAAGAACATTTTCTTCTTTACAACGACGACGCACATACTCTTCTACTTCCCACATATCCACTCCTGGTTTCAAGAGGTCACGTAGACCAATGTGAATGCTAGCAAGAAAATCCCCTGCCCTATCCATTGCTTCAATTTCACGTGCTGATTTTAATGTAATCATTATTTTCTCCGTTTTCTTTATATCTTTTATTTTTAGTTACTAAGTTTTCTTAACCACAACGACTGATTTGCAGACGGTATGATTTCCGTGAGTAACCATAAGGTCCAGATGGGCTCTACGTCTGGTTTCAGCAATAATACTTGGTGTAATCGTCACCTTGTCATCGATCTGAGCTGCCTGAAGAAAGTAAAACATCATCTCTTCAATCACAAGACCATTTTGTTCCTGCTTTTCCATGATACGATAGACAACCTCTTTAACCATCTCTGCAAGAACACCCTGAGTGAGGTTTCCAGAATTGTCAATCATAGTGGGCTCTACCTCAAAGCTGAAAGCATGCTTGTCCTGGTTTAGGTTAGCTATCATTTGATCACTAAAGGTGTGCAAGTTGCCACGATTATTGTCCTGAAGTTCTTCCAAAACCTGACGACGGGTGATAACACCTAGATAGTGTTTTTCTTCATCCACAACAGGAATGATATCAAAGTCTTCAAAAATCATCTTTTGGGCAACAGTTGCCAGACTAGTCTCAAGTCGTGTCACCGTCGGCTTGGTCATGATTGCCTTAAGCATGGTCGTTGGTTGCTGATTAGACACATCCCGCATGGTCACAATACCAATCACTTTTTCAGACTCAGATAGAATTGGAAAACGTACCAAGTTGGTCCGTTTAACCAAATTCTGAAAATCTCTGACCGTCATTTCTGGAGTCATGTAATTGTAGTCTTCTCGTCTGGTATAGACTTGAGCTACAGTCTTGATATCTGTTTTGATACGGACATTCGAAAGCGCCTGGTTAATCATGGTTGCCACGGTAAAGGTATCGTAAGTTGTTACCATAACTGGAAATTGCTTCAAACGAGAAAGCTCTTTTACCCTATCGGAAACCTGAAAGCCCCCCGTCACTAGAATAGCATTATTGTGTTCTAGGGCAAGCAATTGAATATCCTCACGGTCCCCAACAATAAGAAGATCTCCTTTGGTTAGATAACGGGTGATATTCTCAATAGTCATGGCTCCGATATAGAACTTACTGAAGACACGTTCCAGACCTTCGTGACCAGAGATAACTTCAGACTCTGTAATCTCCGCAATCTCCGCAAAGGTCAGCTTATCAAGGCGAACCTGGACTTTCTTTTCAATTCGAACTGTCCCACTCCGAGGACGTGTCTCAACCAACCCTCGATTTTCAGCTTCTTTAATTGCTCGATAGGCAGTTCCATCAGAAACCTGTAAGTGATTCGAAATACTACGCACACTAACACGCTTACCGATAGGTAAGGCCTCTAGATAATCTAGAATTTCTTGATGTTTACTCACAGTTCTCCTCCTTCTCAAAGCGGAGATAATCACGCATGGTACGGGTGTATCGGTCTGCTCCCTTAAAGCGAGACATAAGTTTAAAGCCAGACTTCTCCGCTACACGAATCGATGCCTTATTTTCCAAGTGGGCAATAAGAATAATACGATCCATTCCCATAGCTGTTAAAGCCAAATTTGACAGACAAGTAACTGCCTCTGTCATTAAGCCTCTACCCCAGTATGAGGCATTCAAAAAATAGCCAAGCTCTGCAGTCCGTTTCTGGACATCTATCTTTTCAAAACGAACGACGCCAATCATCTTTTCTAACTCTTTATCTACAATAGCCCATACACCTAGAGGCTCCTTCATGAAGTAATGAACCAAAAGGCAATCCGTTTCATGCTGTGTTTGAGTGGCAGGAAAGAAAAATTGTAGATTCTTAGGATTTGATACAATTTCGTGTAAATCAAAACGATCCAAAAAGATGAGTGGTCTAAAAGAAAGGCGCTCCGACTCAAAGAAGGCAAAAGCACCCAGACTAGTCCAAATATCCATGATAGTATTATAACACAGTTTTAGAAATGGAAAAAGGCTCAACCACTAGGGGTTGAACCTTAGACTTAATCTTCAATCAAACGAATATCTGCACCAAGGTCAGAAAGTTTCTCAATGATATTTGAATACCCACGAAGGATAAACTCAATATTGGTAATTTCAGTTTGACCTTCTGCCATAAGACCTGCCGTAACAAGTGCAGCACCTGCACGCAAATCACTAGCTTTTACTGGCGCACCTGAGAGTTGCGTTGGACCATTGTAAACAATTTGTCCACCGAGTACCTGAATATCAGCACCCATACGAGCCAATTCAGGAACGTGGTTCACACGCTTCTCATAAATCGTATCAATAATTTTTCCTCGACCACTTGCTTTCAGTAACAAAGGTGTCATCGGTTGTTGTAAATCCGTCGCAAAACCTGGATAAGGCGATGTCTTAATGTCAACAGGTTTTAAATCATCTTGCTCTTCAACAAAGATGGCATCTTCTTCAACTGTCATACGAACACCCATTGCTTCAAGTTTAGCGATAAAACTTTCAAGGTGTTCATAAAGAACATTTTTAACCTTAATTCCCTTACCGATAGCCGCGGCCATAGCAATGTAGGAACCCGCTTCAATACGGTCTGGAATAACCTGATGACGAGTGCCATGTAAGCTCTCTACACCTTCAATCGTGATGACTTCTGTACCAGCGCCACGAACACGTGCGCCCATATTGTTAAGAAGAGTTGCTACATCAATAATCTCAGGTTCACGCGCCGCATTCTCAATGACCGTACGACCGTCAGCCTTAGCCGCTGCCAACATGGTATTAATCGTCGCTCCAACACTGACCGTATCCATGTAGATATGAGCACCCTTAATGCGTTGACCAGCATCAGTCGCAATACGCATAGATTCGTCTTCATAGGAAATGCTAGCACCCATTGCTTCAAAAGCCTTAAGGTGAAGGTCAATAGGACGTGGTCCCAAATCACAACCACCTGGCAAACCTACTGTTGCTTGACCGTAACGTCCAAGCAAGCTACCGTAAAAATAGTAAGAAGCACGAAGACTGTTAATCTTACCAAATGGCATTGGCATATCCTTAACACCTCGTGGATCAATTTCGAGTGTTTCGCCATCACGCTTAACAGAACCACCCATCACTTCTATAATTTCAATTAGGTTATCGACGTCGCTGATTGCTGGTACCCCGTCAAGAGTAACCACTCCATCAGATAAAATGATGGCCGGAATCAATGCAACAACTGAATTTTTAGCCCCTGATACTGTAACTTCTCCCTGAAGTTCCTTACCACCATTGATGATAATTTTACGCATACTGTTCAATCTTTCTTATACTGGAATATTAGCTTTTACATTCTACCATAGATTGAGGTGCATGACAAATTAAGAACTCTAACAATTATCGGACTGTTTCACTTGACCATTTAAACCAGCCCTTAAAACGGATGGCTCCGTCTTTATCTGTTCGTAAAATTTTAATGTGACGTTGCTTAAAACGTTCTATTGTTTCATCATTTGGATGTTTATAACGATTGTTCTCACCAGCTGAAACAAGTGCAAGGGAGGGGTGCAGCTGGTCCAAAAAAGCTTCAGACGAAGAACCTTTTGAACCGTGGTGTCCAGCTTTGAGGACGCTTGCCCTTAAAGTTGGATAGCTGGCCATCAGTTCCTCCTCTCCTTCTTTTTCCAAATCACCGGTAAACAGAAAACTGCTTCCTAATAGCTTTCCGTAAAGAACTATCGAATCATTGTTACCACCATCACCAACTTTATTTGGATAAAGAACCTGTAGATTGCTTCCCATCATGGGTAATTTGTCGCCAGCCTTTAGAGTGTGAACTGGGCATTTTATAGTCCGAAGTCTTTTAACAAAGCTCGGCTTAGTCAAAGCCCCCTGACTGACACAGATTTCCTTAATCTTAAAACACTTGGCCACTTCTTCCAAATCACCAATATGGTCTGTGTCCGTATGCGTCAGGACCAGATAATCAATTTGAGACACTCCTCTAGCCTGTAGATAGGGAATCAAGGTTTTCTCCGCATTGCTCGTCTGGCTAGACTCTTGCCATTTTTCCTTAGTTCCAAACGTCACCTTGCCACCCACATCAATTAGGATGGTATCACCTTTCATACTCCTCAGAAAAATACTATCTCCCTGACCAACGTCAACCACAGTCACCTCATTGGTTAAAGGATGTTTGACCCAGACCATCAAAAGTCCAAAAATCATCAAAAGGCAAATCCTAAACTGAGGCTTTTTCCAAAAATCAAAGAGCATAACCAATACTGCTATCATCAAGCCAAACTGAAACAAACTAGGTTTCCCTAAAATCAAAGGTTGACCTATCCAGGATTGTATCCAAGTCAAAAAGGACTCCATCCATTCAAAAAGTGGATTGATTTGAGAAAAGATTACCAGTCCTGAAAGGGCAAAGAAGACCGTCAAGACAGGCAAAAGAAAGCTATCAAATACAATTGAAAAGATTGTAGTGAGAATCAAACTAACTGGTTGAAAAGTCCCATAATAGTAGGTTAAAAAGGGCAAAATCCCAAGACTCAATACCAAGCTCGTATAGATTGATTTCTTTAAAGATGACAAGTCATCAAAATCAAACAAACACAACAAGAAGGCATAGGAACAACTTAATACACCTCCCACTGTTAAAAGAAAATGAGGTAACAAGAGAAACAATAGAAGCAAGGTTATTCCCATATTGTCCAGTTTTTTAATACCAAACTCAGCCAGCAAACTTTGAACCAAGGAACGTAGGACTGAAGCTGTCCATCCTGTCATTAAGCCATAACATAAGGAAAAAGGCAGCAAGACGATAAATAGATAATCTTTAGGAAGACCTAAACGCAGGAGTCCGTAACGAAACCATCCCAGAAAAAAGCCGACTTGCATCCCCGAAAGTGCGAATAGATGAATAATCCCTAAACTCGTGTAAAGCTGACTTTGCTCATCAAACTCCTTATCCAAATACCCAAAGAGCAGGCCTGTCATATAGTGTCTCATAGGATTAGGAAAGTGCGTCTGGATATGAACCAATGCCCTCCTCCTCAGTTGATGGAAAAAAGCTAGGGGAGATAGAGATTTTTGAGGCACCACATGGTCCAAGCGTTCAATCTGAGCCATTCGATAAATGCCTTGACTGGCTAGATAAGACTGATAATTAAACCCTTGAAAATTACGTTGACCAATTGCTAGGGATAACTTTATTTTCCCTTTTAATACCAACGTTTGGCTAGTAGTCTTAAAAAAATGCTGCTCCTTCTCAGATTTGAGTCGGTAAAAGACCTGATAAGTTTGTCCCTTTGCCTTTCCAATAGCTGATAATTGCTCACCATTAACCGACAGCGTATCAGCAACCAGAGTCACCTGATTGATTTCAGTAGGAGCTTGTTTATCTTGTATGGTAGCTCTGTGGTGCAAGAATAAAAAGTAGACCAAAAAGAAACTACCTACAAGTCCCACCAACTTTAGGGCTACCTTATTCTTCCAATGATGCTTCAAAAAACATCCTAAAAGAAAAGACAAAACCCCAATAGCATAAACATTTGTGTTAAAAATCGTAAAATAAAGGGCAGCTATTAACAGAGCCAAGGAAAAAAGATTGATTGGAGCTTTTTTAAGCCACATAGAGGGACTCTCTGATTTTTTCTAAAGTTTTATCACCAATTCCTGAGACATTTTTCAAGTCATCTACGGATTGAAAACCTCCATGACTTTCACGATAGGCAATGATATCCTCAGCACGCTTAGCTCCAATCCCAGAAATAGTTTGCAACTCCTCTGAAGTCGCTGTGTTTAAGTTAATTTTGCCATCCTTAGCACTAGTTTGCCCTCCTTTGTCAGAAACCTGACCAGTTCCTGATTGACCAAGAACAGAAAGGTTTTCATCCTTAGTTGCCACATAGACAACCTCTTCGTCCGACAGGCTTGCAGCTAAGTTAACACTCTTAGCATCCGCATCCTCAGTCATTCCCCCAGCGGCTTTGATGGCATCAGTTACCCTAGCGCTTGCTTTTAAGGTATAAACACCCGGATTAGCCACAGCCCCCTTAACATCTACTGTTACTTTTGACTTATCCTTTTCACTTCCTTCAGTCTTTGACTGGGAAGACGCCTCAGAAAGAGACTGTGAGCTTTGTTTGGATGAGGAGGTTGACAAAGCTGTCACATCTGTATAAGACGTCTCCGCCTCCATACTGTTGCCCGCACCACAAGTCATCCATAGAAAGAAGCAAAAAATCACCATCAGTAAAGCGATGACACTCACAAACAGACGATTATCTTTGACATAGGCTATAATCTTTTCCTTCACGCTATTCTCCTTAATTGATATATTTTCTTTCTTATTCGTAAAAAATTTGAAAAATATATCAAAAAGTAAAAAAACTCCATCAGATTTATGTCTGACAGAGTTATTTGCTTATTTCTGCGTTTCTTTAGCACGGTGTTTTTCAGGGTTCCAAACAAAGCTAGCTACATATGAGAAAGCCATGGTAAAAAGCACTGCAATGATAGCTACAAGACCGAGAGGTACACGGTAAATATATGTCAATGGGTTTGGTTTTTTGCCTGTTTGATAGCTCAAAGCTTCTTCATCGAGACGATCAAATTCAGACTGGATACGACGAGCAACCTCTTGAATATTTTCATCATTCAAACGCTTCAAATCTGAAATATCAATAGGATTACCATAGTTCATATCCACACGTTCACCCGTCAAGAGCCCCTTGAGCTCACGAGGTCCTTGATAGACAACTGGCATAATCTTAACCTTGGCCATCTTAGCGATAACCGCAACCCCACCCTTAACATCAGAAGAATGACGACTACCACTTGGGAACATAATCAAACTACGATTACTCTTCTTAAGCATGTTAACAGGGTACTTGATAGCTTCTTGGCCAGGATTTTCACGGTCAATTGGGAAGGCGCCACACATGCGGATCCACCAACCAAAGATACGGCTCTTGAAGAGTTCTTTCTTAGCCATGAAAATAAACTGCTTAGGACGAGCTGAAAAAGCCATATAAACAGGGTCCCACCAAGTTCGGTGCGGAGCAACCAAGATATAATTTTCATCCTTATTCAATAATTTATCACGATTGTGGTAATGGGCATTACCATTGATAATCCAAAGAAGGAAGACAACAAGCCCACGTAAATAAGCGTAAAACACGTTTTTACCTCTTTTTCTACAAGTTTTTTACTATTATACCAAAAAAGGAGCTCTTTTTTCACCGAATTTCTTTGTAAAAGTCTTGAAAATGGTGTGGCACTTTCTAATAGTTTGAGCTATAATGTAACTATGAAAAAAAGTATTGAGATTATAGGGAAAAATCGAAAGGCACTTAATCTTTGCCTCATTATTGCAAACTTGGTTGTTCTGGCTATCCTAGGCTTTGTCCTATTCCAACGCCATAACACGAAATCTGAACAAGTAGCCAAGGCTGAAAAGACTGAACAAGTCGCTAATAGCACAAGCTCATCTTCAGAAAAAGCTAAAGAAGATGATGAAACACAACTCAAGAAAGGTAGTAACCACAGCATTGCAGCTTCTGACTATGCTTACGATGTTACTGCTGTGAATAACACTATTCGAGGCCAGTCTCAGGATATCGACGACAAGGTAGTCTTTTTAACATTTGACGATGGGATTGATCCAACACTGACCCCACAAGTTATGAGTATTTTGAAAGAATACGGTGTTCACGCCACATTCTTCCACATTGGTTACACCATTACACAAGAAAATGCGGACATCCTCAAACGCCAAATTACAGAAGGACATGCGATTGCCAACCATAGCCTCAGCCATAACTTTAATCTCCTTTATCCAGGACGTGTTCCTAATCAAAGTCAGATTGTTTCTGAGGTTAACCAAACCATGGCTAATTTCCAAGCCATCCTAGGTAAAGACTTCAAGACAAGAATCTTCCGTTATCCTGGTGGTCATATGTCATGGCAAGGTCTAGAAAGTACTGACCAAGCTCTCGCCAAGGAAGGTGTCCAGTGGATTGACTGGAATATGCTTTGTGGTGATGCAGAACCAGCCTCTGTTCGCCCAACAACATCTGAAACCATGATGGCCTACTTGGATGGTTCACAAAAATATTTCCCTGAGAGTCATGTTAAGGTTGTCCTTATGCACGACACTGCTGGTAAGGAGCTCACAGTTCAGACCCTTCCACAAATCATCGAATACTTCAAAGACCAAGGCTACACCTTTGGTGTCCTAGAGTAATCACTCACAACAGTTCCTTTGGGAGCTGTTTTTTGTTACAATAAAAGCTATGACAAATCCAATTTTAAAAGATGGAGAACGCATTGACCAACTCTTCTCCACAGATGTAAAAATCATACAAAATAAGGAGGTCTTCAGCTATTCTATCGACAGTGTCCTCCTCTCTCGATTTCCAAAAATTCCCAAGAAGGGGTTAATCGTCGACCTCTGTTCGGGAAATGGTGCCGTTGGCCTCTTTGCTAGTACACGCACCGAGGCACCAATTACCTTGGTTGAGCTACAAGAACGTCTGGCTGACATGGCAAAGCGTTCCGTCACTCTCAACCAGCTAGAGGACCAGGTGACCGTTGTCAATGACGACCTAAAAAATTTGCTTGACCATGCCCCACGATCTCAAGTGGACCTTATTCTCTGTAACCCTCCCTACTTTAAGGCGACAGAAACATCCAAGAAGAATTTGTCAGAGCACTACCTCTTGGCCCGTCACGAAATCACGACTAATCTAGAGGAAATTTGCCAGGTCGCTCGTCATGCCCTCAAATCTAACGGACGTATTGCCATGGTGCATCGTCCCGACCGCTTTTTGGATATCATCGACACCATGCGCCAGTATAATCTAGCGCCTAAACGCATCCAGTTTATTTATCCTAAGATGGGACGTGAGGCAAATATGCTCCTGATTGAAGCCATTAAAGACGGCTCAACAGATGGCTTGAAAATCCTTCCGCCTCTCTTTGTGCATAAGGAAAATGGCGACTATACCGACGAAATCTTTGAGATTTACTTTGGAAAAAAGACTGAGGGTAAGTCCTAGACGATGATAGAAAAGGATAGCAAGGCCTACATGTATGTGGTTGAGTGTGCCGATGGCACCCTCTATACAGGCTATACCACAGACGTCGAACGCCGCCTCAAAACCCATAACGCAGGCAAAGGCGCCAAGTATACCAGAGCCCGCCTACCAGTTAAACTCCTCTACTCAGAAGCCTTCGCCAGTAAACCAGAGGCCATGAGCGCCGAAGCACTCTTTAAGAGAAAAAGCCGAGAGAAAAAACTAGCCTATATCAAAGAACACACGGAAAAATAACCGTGTGCTTTTTGATATAGGAAAACGCTCTATTTTCATAGAGCGTTTTTATTGTTTATTTATCACCCTTGTTACGGATAACAAAGCCGTTTTTCTTTTCACTTGAGGTACGGTGTGGGCGTTTGTTGCCACGGTTTTCGAAGTCACGGCTATTCTTCTTAGACTTGCGTTTGAAGTCACGACGGCCACCGTCTCGGTCATCGCGGTTACGGTCGCCACGGTATCCACCACGACGGTTGTTATCGCGACCACGGTTGCCACGGCCACCTTTGCCGCCTTTACCACCAAAGCCACCACCTGATGGTTTGAATGGCAATGGTTTTTCACGTGCAATTTCCACTTCTGGCATTGTCTCTGGGTCTTGAACGGTCAAGCTCAAGATGTAAAGTGCCAATTCTTCAGGAGTGAATTCTTGAGCCAATTTAACCGCATCACCCTTGAACTTGTCAAAGTTAGAACGGATAGCTTCATCCGCAAAGTCGCGTTCGATCTTCTTAAGGGCAACTTTCTTCTTAGCTTGGAAGGCTTCTTGAGCTGTTGGTGGCTTAAGGCCTTTCATGCGTTTCTTGGTCAAGTTTTCGATGATTCCCAAGTAACCCATTTCGTTTGGAGCTACGAAAGTAATAGATTGACCTGATTGGCCTGCACGTCCTGTACGTCCAATACGGTGAACGTAGCTTTCTGGATCTTGTGGAATATCATAGTTGTAGACGTGAGTGACACCTGAAATATCAAGACCACGCGCCGCAACGTCTGTCGCAACCAAGATATCGATTTGGTCATTCTTGAAGTCACGGATAACACGAAGACGCTTATTTTGATCAAGGTCACCGTGGATACCCTCTGCACGGAAACCACGAAGTTTCAAACCACGTGTCAACTCATCCACACGACGTTTGGTACGTCCAAAGACGATTGACAATTCTGGTTGGTCAACGTCCATAAGGCGAGTCATGGTATCAAACTTCTCTTGTTCCTTCACTCGGATAAAGTATTGGTCAACGTTAACATTGGTCAATTCTTTAGCCTTGATTTTCACATGCTCAGGATCTTTCATGAACTGCACACCAATACGTTTGATGGCATCAGGCATAGTTGCTGAGAAAAGAAGGGTTTGACGTTCTTCTGGTACTCGGCTAATGATAGCTTCAATGTCTTCAAGGAAGCCCATGTTAAGCATTTCATCCGCTTCATCCAAAATCAAAGTCTCGATGTTATTGAGTTTAAGAGCCTTACGTTTGATAAGGTCAAGGAGACGACCTGGTGTCCCTACAACGATGTGGGCACCTGAACGGAGGGCCTTGATTTGTTTTTCAATGCTAGAACCACCGTAGACTGAGCGAACTTTAACGCCTTTGTCACGACCAAAACGGAAAAGCTCTTCTTGAGATTGCACTGCCAACTCACGTGTTGGGGCAATAACAAGAGCTTGGATTGTATTTTCTTCTGTACGAATTTTATCTAGGGTCGGCAAACCAAAGGCAGCTGTTTTACCAGTACCAGTTTGGGCCTGACCGATAACATCCTTACCTTCAAGAGCGAGTGGAATTGTCAACTCTTGGATAGGTGATGGTTTTTCAAAACCGGCAGCTACAACAGCTGATTGGATGTCTTCTGATAGGTTTAAATCTGTAAATTTCAAAGTATTCTTCTTTCTATTTGAAGGCGGTGCGAAGCCACCTTATGAGACTTGGTTGTGTAGTAGATTAACTACCTGTATTTAATAGTCGTTTATTTTAACAACTCATCTAGTCTATCATATTTAGAAATAAAAAGACAGAAAATAACGTTTTAAAACCGCCTTCAATTTGAGAAGACGGTTTCACTCACTAATTATTATTTATGGACCAACCAACGCAGGTAGCGGGCCAAGACCAAACAAAGAATTACACTACCGATAATGATGAAAATCCAGGCTGGACTGACAGTCATAAACGGTAAAGGAACATTCATCCCAAAGAAACCGGTAATGACAGCGAGCACTCCCAAGAGTACCTCAATAATAGTCAAATTACTCAAGTTGTTGTTCAGGTTGTTGTTTAGGATATTATTATAAGAACCTGATAAATGCTGTAAGACCTTAGAAATGAGGTCCGTCATGGCTACTAACTGTCTAGCTTCAATCATGGCATCATCAAACTGTTCTTTTTCAACCTCGTTGAGACGACGATAAATGGCGTGCCCCTTGATGTGCTCCAAAAGGAGGCGGTTTTGTGTAGCGGCAGCCACCAAATAGACCATGCCTGTTTCCAAATCTGAAAGGTCGTAAAGATTCTTACTTGTCGTAGTCTGCCTTAGACGTCGACTAACCTCATCTTTTTGCTGATCCAAACGTTCAATGACGGGATAGTAGGCATTTGAAATCATCTCAAGGCCTGCAAAGAGCAATTTATAAATGGACAAATCCTCATGGTTATCCACATAGTCTTGCATTTTGCTGATCACATAAGCATTATCCTCGTTACTAATGGTCACCAAACGCGTATCTTGTACAATAAAGGTCAGAGGAATGGTTTCATAGTATTCCTTGTCCTTCTCAAGAGCCAGAACATTATAAATAAAGGTAATTGTTCCATTCTCACGGTTGTAGTCCATGTGAGCTCGTTCATTTTTATCCAAGGCATACTCTATGGTTTCCTGGTCAATATCATACTTGGTATAAAGGTAGGATTGCTCAGAAATAATATCTGAGTCAATATTAATCCAGTGACGCTTATAACCCAGTTCTTTTTCAATAAACATTTTTCTTCCTCATTACTTTAGCACTGCTGCTGCCAAAGCTTGTTGAATTTCAAAGACGTTATTATCACTCTTAAATTGAAGGACCTCTGCGGGCTCCAATGCTGATGAAATCCAAATCTTAAGTTCAGCATCTAGGTCAAAGTGCCCTGAACTTTCTACAGTAAAACGAGAAATCGAGTGATAAGGGATAGACTTGTAGGAAGTCTTCTTCCCTGTAACACCTTGCTTATCGACTAAAATCAAGCGCTTCTCTGTAAAGACAATCAAGTCACGAACAAGGACATAGGCTAACTCCACCTGTTCACCTGGAATTAAGATGCCCTCCAATTGGCGCTCAACCTTATCATTATCTTTTTTAGATGCGTTGCCAAGCAGTCCTGAAAAAAGTCCCATAGTTGTTTCTCCTTTTTTATTGTAAAGATAATCCTTGCTTTAACTATACCACAATTTTAGGATTTCAGACACTTGCAGAAATGGGTTTCTAGTAGTACAATTAAAGAGTCACAAGAGGAGCAATTGCTGAGAATGGCTAGCTTGATTTTTTCTTCAAGACCTGCCTAAACTCTTACCACCTGATCAGGTTAGGACCTGCGTAGGGATGTGTCTCAAAATAGATTGAAATAGAGGAACTTCTATGACGTCGTTTTGATGTGGCAAAAAACAGCCAATCAAGACGATTGGTATAGGAGGTTTTTTTATGTCGAAAACAAATATTCGACCAATGATTGAGGTTGCCCTTTTTGCAACCATTGCTTATATTCTGGACTTAGTTACTCAGCCCATGTCACTAGGCCCTTGGATTTCCCTTTCCTTTAAGATGGTACCTATCTTTCTCCTCAGTTTTCGCTGGGGCTTAAAAGCTGGTGCTATGGGCGGTCTTATCTGGGGGCTACTTCAAGTGGTGACAGGACAGGCAGCCGGTGGTTGGCTGACCTTGACACAAGGGTTTCTGGAGTACTTTGTCGCCTTTAGTCTGATTGGTATCAGTGGTGTGGTCAAACCAGCCCTTGATAAAGCCATTAAACAAGGCAATAAAGTCAAGTCTCTGATGGTGATTACTGAGGGGATTCTTCTTGGTAGCTTCGCTCGTTACCTCATTCACTTTATAGCCGGTGTCATCTTTTGGGGAAGCTATGCCCCTAAAGGACAAAGCCCTTATCTCTATTCATTTATTGTCAATAGCTCATCCTTCCTTGGAGAAACATTGGCCAGCCTCATCGTTTTCTTCGCCCTACAACGATTCCTAGGCAGGTTACTAAATACGGAAAAATAAAAGAAACCATAGGACAGTCTTAATTGACAGTCCTATGGTTTTTCTTGTTTTCATAACATATTACGACACGAAATCAGACGAATCGATATTATTCGGCTGACGTAGTTAGTGAGACGGCTAGCTAGCCACAAGATAGTGGCTAGCGTCAAAAGATGAACGATTTAAAATCGTCATCTTTTGTGCCGTATTACATCTTCTCTTCCAATGTTACATCTGGATATTTATCCGCAAACCAACGGAGGGCAAAGTCATTTTCAAAGAGAAATACTGGTTGGTCAAAGCGGTCTTTAGCCAAGATATTTCGGCTTGATGACATGCGTTCATCAAGGTCCTCAGGTTGGATCCAACGCACAGTCTTTTTACCCATTGGTGTCATAACAACTTCAGCATTGTATTCATTTTCCATACGATGTTTGAAGACTTCAAACTGAAGTTGACCAACGGCACCAAGCATATATTCGCCTGTTTGGTAGTTGGTGTAGAGCTGGATAGCTCCTTCTTGCACCAATTGTTCAATTCCTTTGTGGAAGGACTTCTGTTTCATGACGTTTTTAGCAGAAACTTTCATGAACAACTCTGGCGTAAAGGTTGGTAGTGGCTCAAATTCAAATTTGTTTTTACCTACAGTAAGGGTATCACCAACCTGGTAAGTTCCTGTATCGTAAACCCCGATAATATCTCCAGCCACGGCATTTTCGACATTTTCACGAGATTCGGCCATGAACTGAGTGACGTTAGAGAGCTTAGCTCCTTTACCAGTACGGGTTAGGTTAACACTCATACCACGCTCGAATTCACCAGACACGATACGAACAAAGGCAATACGGTCACGGTGACGTGGGTCCATGTTGGCTTGGATTTTGAAAACAAAACCAGAGAAATCCTTGTTAAGAGGATCAATCTCATCACCATCAACTGTCTTGTGGCCATGTGGTTCTGGCGCAAATTTAAGGAAGGTATCGAGGAAGGTTTGAACCCCAAAGTTAGTAAGGGCAGAACCGAAGAAGACCGGTGTCAGTTCACCAGCTAAAATCGCTTCCTCAGAGAATTCATTACCCGCTTCTGTCAAGAGTTCAATATCTTCTTTAGCTTGCTCATAGAATGGGTTGTTGGCAAAAAGAGTATCACCATCTTCAATCTTGGCAAAGCGCTCGTCACCTTTATAGAGCTCCAAGCGTTCATTATAGAGGTCATAAAGTCCTTCGAAGGCTTTACCCATACCGATAGGCCAGTTCATTGGGTAGCTAGCAATACCAAGCACTTCTTCCAACTCTTCCAAGAGGTCAAGTGGCTCACGTCCATCACGGTCCAATTTATTCATGAAGGTGAAGACAGGAATCCCACGGTGTTTGACAACTTCGAAAAGTTTTTTGGTTTGGGCCTCAATACCTTTGGCTGAGTCAACGACCATGACGGCAGCGTCAACCGCCATAAGGGTACGGTAGGTATCTTCTGAGAAGTCCTCGTGCCCTGGGGTATCTAGGATATTGACACGTTTGCCGGCATAGTCAAACTGCATCACAGATGAGGTTACTGAGATACCACGTTGTTTCTCAATATCCATCCAGTCTGATTTAGCAAAGTTTCCAGTTTTCTTACCTTTTACAGTACCAGCTTCACGGATTTCACCCCCAAAGTAAAGCAATTGTTCAGTGATTGTTGTTTTACCAGCATCGGGGTGAGAGATGATGGCAAAAGTACGGCGTTTTTTGATTTCGTCTTGGATACTCATAGTTTTCTTTCTTCTTTGAAAATAATCTTTTTGTTACTTTTCCTTAGTGGTATGGATGTCAGCAGCTTCTTTGTAAATCTCAGAAACTCCATGTCCCAGAGCTACTAATAGCAATAGGTTTTTTACCAGAACGAAAAGCAAGATCGTTGTAGCACTTCTTTCAGAAAATTTCTGTCTTTTGAAAGCTACATTTGTTGTCGAGGCTTGCGATAATTCTCGCAGGCACAGCTCCTTTATTATATCCAAATTACAGTGTGAAAGCAATTCTGAAAGCGTTTTGTGTTAGAATAAAACAAATAAATGAAAAAACACGCTATCAACTTTCTGATAGCGTGTTTCTTCATTTATTTAATATTTGTCTTCAAAATGCTCCAGACCTTTTTTCATGATTATCATGAGAATAATCAGAGCTCCTGAAACAGCAAGGTATTTGACAAATAAGGGAGTTCCCATAATAAATGGCGTGTGTTTAAGCATGCCATAGTTTCCACCGATAGTCTGATTAACGATTACCAAAGCTAAATTCAGTAATAAGGTGGCCACGACAATCAGCCGCTGGCTGATGGGATGAGTTTTATAACTATTAAAAATTACATTCAGGCTATTGACCAGTAGGGCATAGTGGCCAATTAGGAAAGAAAAGCCTGTGATATGAGGAAACTCATAGGGATCAAATACTGGATAAATCAATGCACAGTAGGTCCCAACAACTCCCATAATAGCGAAATAGCTCTTTATCCTGCTATTTTTCAAGAGGAGAACAGTAAACATGGCCATACGACAATGGTACAGGGGCAGACTAATATAAAGTGGGAAGCCCTGCCAGAGGTACCAAGTGTATAGGGCAAAGAGTTGAATGGCTTGGATAATGAGAAAGGTCCAACGCCATATCTTATTCTTATACCAACGCCAACTCAAGTAACTCAGAAGTACCATTGCCAAAAGCATAAGCAAATAATAGGGCAAAGGTATCTGGGGTGGATGAGTTTGGGTGGTTGTCAAAAATTCCTTCATTCTCTTCTCCTGCTGAAATTACTATGCCTGCTATTATATCAAATTTCAGGGTAAAGCAAAAACCTGCTTGGAGAGCAGGTTAGAGAACTTAATTCTTAGCTTGGAGTTCT
Source organism: Streptococcus sp. SR4 (assembly GCF_000517725.1). NCBI lineage: Bacteria > Bacillati > Bacillota > Bacilli > Lactobacillales > Streptococcaceae > Streptococcus > Streptococcus sp. SR4. The sequence goes on from NZ_AZYW01000068.1 coordinate 160,469, forward strand.
TCTACAACCTTGGCTAGGTTCATAGAGTTAGAGCCTTTGAGCAAGATTTGATCGTGCTCGCCCAGGCTTTCTTTGATTTGCTTGACCATAGCGTCAAATTGGTCTTCGTTAGCTGTTTTCTTGAAATAATAAACATGACCAAGTGGGAACATTTGACTAGCAAGTTGTGACAATTCTGCAATGTCTTCACCGTAGAAAATCACCGTATCAATAGCATCTGGTGTCAGGCTGAGAATCATCTGTGTGTGAAGTTGAACAGACTGTTCACCGAGTTCTTTCATATCAGCTAGGACAGCGATCTTCTTGCCTCCTTCATTCTTAGGAATGGCTGAGAAGGTCTCCAAAATGAGCTTCATGGCTGTTGGATTGGCATTGTAAACGTCTGAAAGGATATCGGCACCGTTGGCTGCTTTTTTCCATTCGGTACGGTTTTTTGTAAGCTGCAAGTTGGCAAGAGCTGAGAGGATATTTTCCTCAGTTACACCCAAGTGTTTAGCCACATAGGCAGCAACCATGGCATTTGTGGCATTGTATTTTCCAGTGACTGGCAAGGTAACTTGTCCGTCTAGGAAGTTTGTTGAAAAGGTGAGATGGTCCTTGAATTCTGTCAACTCAGAGACTGTAAGCTCCGCACCATCCCCAAAGCGTACCACTTCAAGATTGCTTGGCAAGAAAGGATCTACGATAGGATCACTTGGCACAAGCAAGAGGCTACCATCAGGCATACCGTCTTGCATTTGCATTTTACCTTGGGCAATCTTGTCACGGCTACCGAAGAATTCCAAATGAGCCTCTCCGATTAAGGTAACAACGGCTGTTTTTGGCTTAGCCAGGGTTGACAAGAGGTGAATGTCTCCCATGTGGTCTTGCCCCATCTCAAGGACGATTTTCTCAGTATCATCAGGCATGTGGAGGGCTGTATAAGGAAGACCAATCTCATTGTTGTAATTGCCTTGGGTTTTGTAAGTACGATAGGTTGTTGCCAAGATATCATGAATCATGTCCTTGGTTGTTGTCTTACCATTAGAACCAGTCACAGCAATAACATCAACCTCAGTCTTTTCAAGATAGTAGGCAGCTAGTTTTTGAAAGGCTTCAAGAGCGTCATCAACTAGGATGTGGACTTGATCAGCTGGTAATTCTTTTTCTGTGAATGTCGCTAGGGCACCATTGTCAAAGGCTGTTTGGATAAAATCATGCCCATCACGCGCACCTTTTAGTGGTAAAAAGAGGTCACCCGCTGTAATCTTACGGCTATCAAACTCAATCTGGTTAATGGCAACATCTTCATAGGCTGTGACATCATTTTTAGCGCCAACAACCTTGGCAATTTCATGGAGTGTCAGTTTCATCTTAAAATCCTCTGTTTTATTTTTACAAGTCTGGCAAGAAATAAGATTTCCTTGTCTACAATCACTCCCAATTATATCACAAATCAGGCTAGCTTTTGCTTGGGAGATGAATTTGTTACAATGGTTGATGAAAGGATTAGGCATGACAAAGAAAAAATTAGTCAACCTCTCTAAGGGAGAGGAAACCATAAAAAGCGACTGTCAAAGTATCGAAGAACCTAAAGGATGGCGTTTTAATTGGAGAAAGTTCATCCTACTAGAGCCAACAGCTGAATTGATTATCTTAGTGCTACTGGCACTGCTGTATGGTGGTTTTTATTATTATGATCATTATACAGTCAATGAAGATAACATATATGGTCTCTGGCAGTCTGATCATCATAAGTTAGCGATTTCCTATAAGCATATTCGGAAACGAGGAAATATCGACTGGCAAGTCGTACAGGATGGTAAGTATATTATCTATGCTGCTAGAACTCGCCCGGTCAAACGGCTTAATGACGGAACTCTTCACATGGAGCTCTACACTGTGGAAGGCTACCTGACAGACCTACCCACCAAGGACGGCTTCAGCTATATGGATTTCTATCTTCGCAAAAACAATTATCTTACCTATGACGGTGAGTCCTACAAGCGTATCAATTCTGGAAACAAGTCCATCACTTGGAAAGATGGTTCCACCAGCCCTTATGGTGAACGGAAAACCAAGCTCTCTACAATTGTTCAAACTATCTATCGTGGAATTCTGGGACTGGGCTTCTTTATTGTTATTTTAGAGGCTCGGCAAAAGAGGAGAGAAAAACTAAGTGAGACACCAATCAAAAAGAAAATACGCTGACCGAAAGAAACTCAATCGAAAGTATCAGTCACAAAAAGCATATCGAAAAGAACAAAAACGCAAAACCGGATGGCGAGCACGCTTGGATAAATTTACAGACCGTCTAGTCAATGTGTTTATGATATGTTTCTTACTCACGATACCGATTTTCATCGTCTATATGATTTTCTTTGATCATAATGTTTATAAAGACAGTATCTATGGTCTGTGGAAATCTGAAAATCATCAGCTTGCCATATCCTACGAAAGAGGGCGCAAAGGAAGTAAGCGTGATTGGGATATTGTTCAAGATGGAAATGTCCTCATTAAAAATGCACGCAAATGCACGCATCGATGATATTAAACGCTTCGAGGATGGTACCCTCTACATTGAAGTTTACGCTGAGGAACGCCTGCTTTCAGACCTCCCCGCTAAAAACGGCCTTAACTATTTGAATATGTACGTTCGTAAAGACAATTACCTGACCTATAATGGTGAATCTTACAAACTGATTGATGATGAAAACAAGAGCATTACCTGGAAAGATGGTTCAAAATCCCCTTACGGTCAACGAATAACCTTGTTTGATCGTCTGGAACCTTATATCGTATTTGGAATGTTTGGAAGCTTGCTTTTATATGTCCTTTTCGTTGAATGGAAAATCAAAAGAAAATATAAAAAGGAAAAATAGGTTAAATGAGGCATCAAATAAAGAAAAAATATAGTGATCAACAGGAAATTGATAGAAAAGATCATTCACAAAATGAATATCGAAGAACACAAAAGTACAAAACTGGATGGCGAGCACGTTGGGGTAAATTCAAAGACCGTTTAGTCAAGATTTTGAGGATTTGTTTTCTATTCATGGTACCTATAGTCACCATCTATCTTAGATGCTTTTATGATGGTATCAGTGAAAATAGTATCTACGGGCTATGGCAGTCTGAAAATCACAAGCTTGCTATTTCCTATAACGAAGGAGGAAAAAGTCGTAAGTACGATTGGGAAATTATACAAGATGGAAAACTCCTTATCAAAAATGCTCGAACTCAGAAAATTAAAGGTCTTAAAGATGGAACCATCTACATTGAAGTTTACGCCAAGGAAAGTCTGTTCTCAGACCTTCCCACAAAGAACGGCCATAACTATTTGAATATGTATGTACGGAAGGATCATTATTTGACTTATAATGGTGAGTCCTACAAAAGGATTGATGATAGGGACAAAACCATTACTTGGAAAGATGGCTCTACCTCGGTCTATGGTGAACGCAAAACTTTTTTTGATTATATTGAACCATTTCTTTTTTGGGGAATGATGGGAGCCCTTTTCTTGTCATGTATTGTCATTTGTTGGAGAAACATAAAAAGCAAAAAGTGAGAAAAAAATCACCCTAAAACAAGAAAAACCATCCCTGCTTCTAGCTAAGCTAAATAGCCACGGGGTGGGTTTTTATTCTTATTAAGCAAGACTCGCCTCTTACGAAGGCTGTCAGTCTTATTTCACTTCGCCACCTTCAACCACGAGGTCATCAGCTTTAGCTGCATCACCGTAAGTTGGACGAAGTGTTTTTTCATAATCTTTGTGGAAGAAATTCTCTTTACCAAGTTTCTTAATGTCTTTATTGATAAAGTCAAGGAGTTCTTTGTTACCTTTTTGAACGGCTGGGGCAATGGTATCTGGGTTACCAAGTGATGTGATTCCTACTTCATAACCTTTATTTTCTAGAGCCCAAGCAAGAACTTCTGTATTATCAGTTGAGAAGGCATCGCCACGACCATCAAGGAGGGCTTGGTAAGCATCGCTATATTGGTCATACTTTTGCAATTTGATATTTGGGTAGTTCTTTTCAAAGTAAGTTTCAGCAGTTGTTCCCTTAGTAACAATCAAAGTCTTACCTTCAAGCTCTTTAACGTCCTTAATGACCTTGTCTTTAGGTGACACCACACCGATTGAGACTTTCATGTAAGGAAGGGCGAAGTCCACTTGTTTCTTACGTTCATCAGTTACTGTAAAGTTGGCAAGGGTAATATCTACCTTATTTGAAATCAAGAATTCTGCACGGTTGGCCGCATCTACTGAGACGTATTTAGGTTTAACACCCAAATCTTTGGCCAAACGGTTCCCAAGTTCAATATCGTAACCTTGGTAAGCACCCTTGTTATCTACATAACCGAAAGGTTTCTTGTCCGCAAAGACGGCGATACGGAGTTCACCACTCTTCTTAATTTCTTCGATGGTACGTGCTTTGGCTGTTGATTTACCAGAGCTACTGTTACTTGAGCAAGCAGTCACTGCCACCAAGGCAAAGACGAGGGCTAATAGGGCAAAAATTTTCTTTGTTAATTTCATAAATATCTCCTAAAATATTATATTTTCACTAAAAACAATGGGTTACAAATAGGCACCAAACTTACTGAAGTCAAAGACATTGAGGAACTCTTGAGCTCGCTGTGTCTTTGGATGATTGAAGAATTCTTCAGCAGTACCTTCCTCAGCGATGACTCCCTTATCCATAAAGATAATACGGTCAGCGATAGCACGCGCAAACTGAAGCTCATGGGTCACGATCAACATGGTCCGTCCTTCTTGAGCGAGGTCGTTAATCAATTCCAGAACCTCACGAACCATCTCAGGGTCAAGCGAAGCCGTCACCTCGTCAAAGAGGATAACTTCAGGATGCATGAGCAGGGAACGAACAATGGCCACACGCTGCTTTTGACCACCTGACAGTTGTCGTGCGAAGCTATGCTTCTTGTCCAGAAGTCCCACACGATTCAAAAGTTTCTCAGCCTCCGCAATGACTTCTTCCTTATTACGCCCTTGAGCTTTGACCGGCCCCAAAATCAGATTTTGCAGGATGTCCAAGTGTGGAAAGAGGTCATAACTTTGAAAGACCATTCCGATTTTCTGGCGAATCAAGTGGAAATCCTTCTTACTGCCAGTGATAGACTTGCCATCAAGGAGAATGTCGCCTCCTTGAATCGTCTCCAAGCCATTGATGCAACGTAGCAAGGTCGATTTCCCACAACCTGAGGAACCCAGGATAACAACGACTTCACCTTGTTTAACATCCAAGGAGATGCCTTTGAGAATCTCATTGTCCCCAAAGGACTTTTTCAAATCCTTGATTTGTAAAATGCTTTCTGTCATCTTAATTCCTCCAACGATTTTCAAGATAAGTAGACAGCTTAGATACTGGGTAACAAATGGCAAAATAAAGAATCAAAATCGTGCCATAAATCCAGAAAGAAGCTGTTGGAATAGTCAGGCGGTTACTGTCGATAATCTGCTGACCAACCTTGGTCACCTCAACCACGCCAATCAAAACCACCAAGGACGTCGTCTTAATCATCCGTGTCACCAGGTTAATAGCCTGAGGCAACAAGCGACGCAAGACTTGTGGAATAATCACATAGGTATAGAGTTGCCCATTGGTCAAGCCAAGGGCCCTTCCGCTCTCAAACTGGTGTCTAGGTAGCGACGTGATTGACCCACGCACCAAATCACCCATCTCAGCCGTTCCCCAAAGGGTAAAGACGATAATAGCCGATAGCTCGCCTGAGATATTGATGTTAAAGTTCCTAGCCAGACCAAAATAAACAATAAAGAGCAAGACCAACTGGGGCATGATACGAATAAATTCCAGATAAATACGTGACAAGAAACGAATAATCTTAGACTTCGAAGTCATGACAATCCCAAAAAGTGTTCCTAGTAAAAGGGACAGAAGAACCGAGACGATGGAAATTCCAATAGTTACGCCTAAACCTTGTAAGATACGTAGGAAATTATTCCCCTGAAGAAGAACCTGAAAGCCCGAATCCTGCATAGCGTAACCTCCTTTCAATCCAACTAAAGACTAGAGAAATCGGCAGCAACATCAAGAGATAAGCCACCACCAACATACCTAGAGCTACATCGGTTTCGTAGTAAAGACCAATCAAATCCTTGGCCACATACATCAAATCCGCCAAGGCTACCGCTGAGAATACTGACGTTTCCTTGATAAGGAAGATGACGTTAGCACTAAATGACGGAAGCGCCACAGCCACTGCCTGAGGAAGGACCACATAGCGAAAGACTTGGAATGGCGTCAAACCAATAGACAACCCCACTTCATGCTGGGTCTCACTAACAGCCTCTAGGCCACTTCGGAAGGACTCCGCCATATAGGAACCACCCAAGAAAATCAAACCTACCACAGCACAAGCCTCTGACGATAGAACCAAACCTATACGAGGCAAGCCAAAGTAGAGAAAGAAAAGCTGAATCAAGAGCGGCGTATTACGAGATAACTCAATATAAGCCGTCGAAAGCTGACTCAAAATCGGCACTCGGTAATGACGAATAACACTCACCACCAAGCCCAAAAGGAAGGAACCAAGAATCCCCAGAACGGCAATATGTAAAGTTAAAAAGAATGCCTTCTGATAAAAGGGCAAATACTGTTGAACAATGGACCAGTCCAAAACTTACCTCCTCATTTAAGATACAAAAGGCGTGTAAAATTCCGTAAAACAAATAGGAAACTGACGACGTGTGCTGGCACAATAGGAAGTCTATCTTTTGTTCTAGGAATTTAGCCTATGTTCAATTCTACAAGATACAAAGGGCGTGTAAAATTTCGTCAACACTTGCTGACTGCCATCTACTTCTAGCCCTTTGACCTTCACTCGCCTCTGATAATCATCGCGATACGCAAATCTTCATCAAACACGAACGAATTGCTTTATTTCATTTGAAACGTTAGATTTATTCTACCACCTGTTAGATTATTTGGATAATATGTATTTTTTATCGAGGTGATAAAGAAAAGATATAAATAAAATCTAGATTTCTGTAAAGAAAAAACACCTCAGTCTCAGAAATTTCTCCGAGACTAAGATGTCTGTGTTCTAAATCATATTTCTTAAATCAAATGGCTTTCACGTTTATCAAACATTTCTTGTCCCAAGGTTACCAATTCCTTGATAAGGTCTGAGTAAGAAAGTCCCATATTTTCCCAAAGAAGTGGATACATAGACCATTGAGTGAAACCTGGCATAGTGTTGAGCTCGTTAAGGTAGATGGCTCCATCCTCTGTCAGGAAGAAATCACAGCGGGCAAGACCACAACCACCGAGGGCACGGAAGGCCTTAGCCGCATAGGAACGCATTTGCGTCATGACTTCTGCAGGCACGTGAGCTGGGATGTCCATGGTAATCTTATTGTCAATGTACTTGGCTTGATAGTCATAGAAAGCCACATCTTTGACTACTTCACCTGGATCAGTCGTTTTGACATTTGTATTGCCAAGGATACCAACCTCGATTTCTCGGGCAACCACACCTTGCTCAATCAAGATACGACTATCATATTTGAGAGCCAGATCAATCGCTGCACGAAGCTCTGCTTCATTTTCAGCTTTAGAAATCCCAACAGATGACCCCATGTTAGCAGGTTTGACAAACACTGGGAAGGTTAATTTTTCAAGCGTCTCTGCTACTGCTGCTTCCAAATCTTCACCCTCGATGAAGACTGTGTAGGCAACCTGAGGCACACCAGCAACTTCAAGAATATGCTTGGTCATAATCTTGTCCATAGCCACACTTGATGAAAGAACATTGGTACCCACATATGGCAATTTGAGGGTTTCGAGGAAACCTTGGATAGAACCATCCTCACCCATAGGACCATGAAGAACTGGGAATATCACAGCGCCTTCTTCATAAATATCGCTTGGTTTGATAGCCTGACTAGCCACAACTGTGTCATTAGTCATGAGCTTCTCGTCATCACCTGGTGTTTCTGTAAATTCTTGTGTTTTGATAAAATCACCAGACTGAGTGATAAAGTAGGTTTTAACCTCAAATGCGCTGTAATCCACCGCACGCATAACACTCTCAGCTGAGAGCACAGACACTTCACGTTCTGCTGAACGTCCACCGTAGAGAAGGATAAGGGTTTGTTTAGACATAGGTATACCGTTTTCTTTTCTTGATTTTCTAGTCTCAATTTTGAGAACATAATTACTTTAATCATATCACAAAAGGAAGGGATTTTCAAAAAGATTATGGGTAGAAAAAAACAGCCTGATAGCTGTTTTTTCTTGTCTTAAATTTCGTCACCAAGTTCGAACTTAGTGCCTTTGAGGGCACGCTTGAGAGACCACTTCCATGGTTTACCTTCGATAGTGACTTGTTTGTTTTCGAGGTCAACTTTAACATTCTCAACGCCTTTGACAGCAGAGAGTTTTTCGGTAACGGTGTTGACACAACCTTGGCATTTCATTCCTGTAATATTATATGTTTTTGTCATTTTTCTTTCTTCCTTTTCTTTAATTGTTTTTTGATATACGTCTTAAGTGATGGGGGGCAAAAGCAATCGACACTTAGACTTTGCGACGTTTGAGGCGCAGAGCATTGAGGACAACTGAGACAGAGCTAAAGCTCATGGCCAGTCCTGCTATCATTGGGTCAAGCAGGGGACCTCCAAAGAGGTGGAGGACACCCATGGCCACTGGGATAGACAAGATATTGTAGATAAAGGCCCAAAAGAGGTTCTCTTTAATCGTTGTGATTGTCGCCTGACTAATTTTCAGAGCCTTAACGACATCCATGAGGCTTGGTTTCATAAGGACCATATCGGCACTTTCCATGGCAATATCTGTCCCTGAACCCATGGCAATACCGATATCAGCAGTCGCAAGGGCTGGGGCATCATTGATACCATCACCAACCATGATGACTGATTTTCCTTCTGCTTGAAGGTCGCTAATCACCCTAGATTTTTCTTGCGGAAGCACTTGACTGATAACACGCTTGATACCAACCTTTTGAGCGATGGCTTGGGCTGTTTGGTCATTATCACCAGTCAACATGATCACTTCCTTGCCCATTTGATGAAGGGCCGCCACCATATCGGCGCTATCCGCTTTAACCTGATCAGCTACACCAAAGAGTCCGATTAACTTACCATCTTCAGACAAGAAAATCGGTGTCTGACCATCAGCTGTCAAGTTTTGGAAATCAGCTTGTGCTGAAGTCAAGTCGACTTTTTCCTCTGCCATAAGGGTTTGATTCCCAGCTAGATAAGTTTTTCCTGCATAGCTAGCAGTTAGTCCTCGTCCAGTCAAACTTGAGAAATTATCCATTTCTAACAAGTCCAAGTTAGCATTCTCTGCCGCCACAAGGATAGCTTGACCCAAAGGGTGTTCAGACTTGGCTTCCAAGGATGCCAAAAGTTGCAAGGCTGCTCCGCTATTGCCATAAGTATAGCTAGAAACTAGCTGAGGTTTGCCCTGAGTAATGGTTCCTGTCTTGTCAAAGACGAGGACATCAGCCTTGTGAGCTAACTCGAGCACATCCCCACGCTTGTAGAGAATACCGTGTTCTGCACCAAGCCCTGTACCAACCATGATAGCCGTCGGTGTCGCAAGTCCCAATGCACATGGACAAGCAATAACCAAGACGCTAACTGCTACTGTCATAGCGAAGGTAAAGGTTTGTCCCATGACAAAGTACCAGAAGAGACCTGAAACAAGGGCGATAGCCATGACAACAGGAACAAAGACCGCTGACAACTGATCGGCAATCTTGGCAATCGGTGCCTTGGTTTGTTGGGCATCCTCAACCAATTTGATGATTTGGGAAAGCAAGGTGTCCTCACCAATCTTTTCCGCCTCATAAATCAGACTACCTTGACCATTAATAGAACCTGCAAAAACTGGTTTACCAGCTGATTTTTCAATAGGGAGTGACTCACCTGTAAGCATACTCTCATCAATAGCAGAGCTACCAGAAATCACTCGACCATCCACGGCTATCTTTTCCCCAGGTTTGACCACAATATGGTCACCAAGAACAACCTTATCCACAGGAAGCTTGACTTCCTTACCATCACGAAGGACAGTTGCTTCCTTGGCTGACAAGTGCATGAGTTTCTTAATAGCTTCTGAAGTTCGACCCTTAGAGAGGGTTTCAAAGTACTTACCAAGAGTAATCAGGGTCAAGATAACGGCCACTGACTCGAAATAAAGTTGGTGGGCGTGATGGACATGCCCCAATGAAATATGGTAAGTACCATAGAGACTATAAAGAAAGGCTGCCGATGTTGCCAAGGCTACCAAGGCATCCATGTTCGGGTGGCCCTTGGCCAAGGTACGAAAACCATTACTATAGAAGGAACGGCCCAACCACATGACGGGCACTGTCAAAACTAGCAGCACCAAGGCATAAGTCAAGGCTGCATGATGAGGAGACAAGAAGTTTGGCACAGGTAGACCGACCATTGGCCCCATAGCTAGATAAAAGAGAGGAATGGTGAAGACTGATGACCAAATGAGACGCTCACGCACCTTGTGAATCTTGTCTTCTTCACGTTCTTCCTGACTTTTAGCTGTCTCTGGATTGTAGACTTCGGCCTCATAACCAGCGTCAGCCACAGCTTTTTCAATAACTGCTGGACTAACCTTATCCCCAGCATAGTCCACAGACATTTTTTCGGTGGTTAGGTTAACCACAGCCTTGTCCACACCATCCAACTTATTAACAGCATTTTCAACGTTGGCTACACAGGATGCACAGGTCATCCCATTAACCACAAAGGTTTCTTTTGCCATTTCCTATATCACCTCCATATGATGCCCACAGGCACATTGGCCTGGCACACAGTCACAAACCACCTGATCCACAGGTTCTTTTGCTAAAAGCAAGGCCTGTAACTTGTCCACATCAGCTTGCGTCATGGGTGTCTTCTCGATAAGTTGCCCCAACAAATCGCTGTGTTTGGTCAAGCAAATCTTGTCAAAAACAGCCTCTAAAGCTTGAAAATTTGCTTCATCTTCACCCAAGCTAGCTTGATAGATAAACCCTCGTCCTTGACGCTGACTGGTTAGGTAACCCTTGTCCGCTAAACGTCCAAGCAAGGTCTTAACTGTCGAAGCCGACCAGTCTAGCTTCTTAGCTAGAATCGCTATAATCTCTGAAGAAGTCGCTTGCCCCTTAGCCCAGAGCACTCGCATGACTTCCCATTCTGCAGATGAAATTGTCAGCATGATAGCTCCTTTCTGAATCTTGTTATTCGTTTACGTTTGTAGATTTATTTTAACGCTATCTTAGAAACGTGTCAAGAGTTTTGTCTACATTTGTAGATTTATTTTTTAAAAAATTTCCAAGATCACTTCAAGGACCTTGGAAGACTTTCATTATCTTAGGCAAAAAATTATGCCTTTGGATTTTTCTGATACAGTTTAGTCATAAGCATTATTCCCAAAACGAGTATAATGACTGGAAGACTGTATCCTAAATAAATCGTAGTGACCTGCAGACCTCTCTTGATAAGCATACCACTAACAAATACAACAATCCCTGTCAAAACCTGATTCAAGACTTCGATTTTCAAATAAAGATTGTTGAGCTGTAGAGGATTCAACTTCTCCTGCAGGTAAACATTTTGCGAGATTCCAGATATCGTTTGGCCAACTGCTAAAAAGATATAGCTAAGCAAAACAGTCGGTAGATTAGGTACGAATGGAAAGACGACAACATAACCCAAATAGACAAGAGAGCCTAACAAGTAAACGGTCATAGGGGAGTATTTAGTGAGACTTTTGAAAGATAGAATTGAACTCGTTGCTAGAAAGGCAATGGCCAAGAAGGACAGAGAGAAAGAATAGGCCTGACTAGAAATACCGACATCTTTGGTCAGGAAGATAACTTCATAAGCATCATATAAGACACCCACTGACTGTAAGAGTATAGTCATCATAACCATCTTAAGGACGACACTCTGCCTTCCAAAAATAGAAATACCTTGACTGGAAGAAACCTCCTCTTCTGATTCATTCTCACGGTCAAAAATGATTGGTCCCAGTTTAAACAATAAGAGGGTTGCAAGTAGAGTTAGCACACTATAGACCAAAAATAAGCTTCCTAAATCAAGGCTACCCCAGAAACCAACTATCATAGGTGCTAAGAAATAGGAAGCTGACCCAATCATGGTATAGGTACTGTTAAATTTTTGTAAGTTGGCTTTTTTAACAAGCACAGGCACCGCTGAAGACAACAAACTGTTAAAGTAAGTCGTCAGCACTTCAGTCAAAACCACCAAAGCAAACACAAAAACACTCCCCATGGCAAGATAGATCAAAGCCAGACAGACTGCCTTAAGCAATTCAATACCAATCAAAACATATTTTTTATTTGTGATTTTTCCTACAAATTGATGTCCCACATTGGCAAGAATCCCTCCTAAGAATTTGGCAATCCATAGCCCTAAGACATAGTCCACCGAAATTTTAGAGAAGATAATACTCAGAGCTATCGCATAGCCGTACTCGATAATCAGCGACAAAAACCTATTAAGGAAAATAATTCTGGAATTGTTGGTAAACATTAACGATTTCTAAACCTTTTCTTTTTCATTGCCATTATTGTAACACTGAGCATACTAGCCTTCAATAGTTCAACGCATTAGAAAAACACCTCCTAAGAGGTGCTAAACTTTACTAAGATAAGATTGAGTTGACGAGGCTACGTCCAAAATCCCTGCCTTCACCATACAAAAATGTAAACATGCCAGGATAAATAACAGCCAAGCAAATTATCATAAAGAGTATTGCTAGAGCTTTTTTATTTGATACAAAGAATGAAAAAATATAATCAATCATCTTTAGTGATACCTTCTCTTCTTTTTTTAGCTATAAAATCAGTCTATAGCTTTCGAAAAGAAAAAAATAGTGACATTCATGTCACTAAAAAGGCTTATTCATTCGATACGAGATATACAAAAGTTGATTACGAGATTTAACCCTCAGCTCAAGCCCTTGTAGAGATAGAGGGCACCAACTAAAAGGAAAATCAGTGCATAGTGATTTTCTCCTCGATAGAAAAATAGTAAGGCTCCTATTAAGAAACAGATTCCTAGTATTACCCTCAATGATACTTTCATTTGTCTACCTTCTTTCTATAAGTAAGATGAAAATAAAAACAAGAGATAAATTTAATTCGCTACAATCCACCCATATTATAAGCTTGATAACTAGGAAAATCAAATGTCCCAAAGAATGATTTGATAAAAAATACTCCCCATTTCTGGAGAATATCATCTGCTATTTTTCAAAGTGTGAACCGAATGTAACAAATTCAGCGACTTCTTCTTCCTTACCGTCGTGGAGGTCACGGACAATTTTTGATCCCACGATAACACCGTCTGACACAACGTTAAAACGTTTGATGTCTTCCTCTGTTGACACACCGAAACCTGTGAGAACTGGAATGTCAGCATGCGCAGTCAAGTTAGCCAAGTGTTTATCAAGGTCATCACGGTAATTACCAGTCTTACCAGTAACGCCATTGATGGCAACGGCGTAGATAAAGCCTTCTGCACCATCAATCAACTGTTTCTGACGGTCAATACCTGTAGTCAAGCTTACCAAAGGCACGAGAGCAATATCACTGTCTTTCAAATATGGGGTAATAAAGTCAGCATGCTCGTCTGGCAAATCAGGAATAATGAGCCCCTTGACAGATGTCTCTGCAAGATCCTTAACAAAGGCTTCGATACCATATTGATAAACTGGGTTGATGTAGGTCATGATAACCAAGGGTACCTGTGTTTTTTGTTCTTGAAGCTTCTTGATAATAGCTGTCAAAGTCACATCTTTAGCCAAACTACGTTGTCCTGCTAGTTCAATAACGGGACCATCGGCCACAGGGTCTGACCATGGAATACCCACCTCAATAGCTGAGACACCACTATTTTCTAAGAGAGCGATAGTCTCAAAGAGCCCGTCTAGACCTTTAGCGTGGTCACCAGCCATGATATAAGGTACGAAAATACCGCGTTTACTGTCTTTGATAGCTTGTAGGTGTTTTGTTAGTGTTTTTGTCATGGTTTATTTCCCTTCTGCTTCAGCTTCGAAACGTTCTTTAACCTGCATAACGTCCTTGTCCCCACGACCTGAGAGGCAGACAATGAGGCTTTGGTCTGGCGACATCTTAGCTGCCACTTTTTGCGCAAGCGCAATGGCATGGCTAGACTCAAGGGCAGGGATAATACCTTCTAAACGTGACAGAAGTTTGAAGCCTTCGAGAGCTTCTTCATCTGTGATAGAGTCGTAAGTCGCACGTCCAATTTCGTTGAAATAAGAGTGCTCAGGACCAACCCCTGGGTAGTCCAGACCAGCTGAGATAGAGAAGGCTTCCATGATTTGACCATGAGCATCTTGGAGAACATCCATAAGCGCTCCGTGAAGAATACCTGGACGGCCTTTGGCAAAGGTTGCGGCATGTTTTTCAGTATCAAGCCCCAAACCAGAAGCCTCAGCACCATACATGGCTACTGATTTATCATTAACAAATGGGTAGAACATACCGATAGCATTTGAACCACCACCGATACAAGCCATTACAGCATCAGGCAATTTACCGCCAGAAATCTCTGCATATTGGCGCTTGGCCTCACGACCGATGACAGATTGGAAGTCACGAACAATTTCTGGGAATGGTGCAGGACCAAGGGCTGATCCCATGATGTAGTGCGTATCCTCGATACCTGCAACCCAAGCACGAAGAGCAGCATTTACAGCGTCCTTAAGCACGCGCGAACCATCTGTCACACTAAATACCTTGGCACCAAGCAATTCCATACGGAAAACGTTAAGCGCCTGACGTTTAACATCTTCCTCACCCATATAGATTGTACAATCCATGTCGAAAAGGGCTGCGGCTGTCGCTGTTGCAACACCGTGTTGACCTGCACCCGTTTCAGCGATGATTTTCTTCTTGCCCATACGTTTGGCAAGCAAAACTTGACCAAGGGCATTATTAATCTTGTGGGCACCTGTGTGGTTAAGGTCCTCACGTTTAAGATAAATTTGCGCTCCACCAATATAATCGGTCAAACGTTTGGCGTGGTAAAGAGGTGTTTCACGTCCCACATAGTTTTTGAGGAGGTCATCCAATTCCGCTTGGAAACTTGGATCTTCCTTGGCTTCACGATAGGCCTTGTCCAATTCAATAACGGCTGTCATCAGCGTTTCTGGAACGAACTGACCACCGAATTTTCCGTAAAATCCTTTTGCATCAGGTTGTTGATATGTCATGCTTTCACTCTTTCTATAAATGCTTTAATCTTGTCTAAATCTTTGTGACCATCTGTCTCGACACCTGAGGACACATCTAAGGCATAGGGGTGGAAAGTCTCCTTGGCCTCTGCCACATTGTCCACAGTTAAGCCACCAGCGATGAAATAATCCTGCTCAATCTGCTTATCAGCCAAAAGCTGCCAGTCAAAAGTCTGACCGCTACCAGCAATGGGAGCATCAAAGAGAAGATAATCCGCCTGGCTCTTGACTTGAGAATCACTATCTGAAATCTGAATAGCTCGAATAACTGGTACTGAAATCTTTGGAATCAGGTCTTCATCAAAAGTTCCATGAATCTGAACGATATCTAAGGGAACCTGACCAATTGCTTCTTCCAGTTCCTCAAGACTTGGTGAAACAAAGACACCAACGATTTTTGTCTGACCAGTCACCCCTTTAGCCAGCTCGCGAGCTTGTTCAAGACTCACTTGACGCTTGCTCTTGGCGAACACAAAGCCAATGTAGTCAGCACCTGCTTCAACTGCAGTTGCCACTGCTTCTGGTGTCGATAGTCCACAAATTTTAACCTTTGTCAATTTGCAACTCCTTGACCTTTTCAGCCACATTTTCAGCTGTCATAAGGGCAGTTCCTACTAGAATCCCATTAAAATATGGGGCAATTAAGGCAGCATCCTGACCTGTAAAAATAGCCGACTCAGAAATATAAACAGGCTTGTCCTTGAAATGCGTTGATAACTCAAGACTGGTGTTGATATCTGTCTCAAAAGTGACCAAATTACGGTTGTTAACGCCGATAATCTCAGCACCAATACGATGAGCAACTTCCAATTCTGGCAGATTATGCGTTTCAACCAAGACTTCCAAGCCAAGGCTTGTCGCAAAATCGTAGAGCTCCTTGAGGCGAGCCTCTGGCAAGGCGGCTACAATCAAGAGAATGACTGTCGCACCCGCATTACGACTACGCACAATCTGTTTCTCATCAATAATGAAGTCCTTAGCCAAGGTTGGAATAGCCACCTGTGACGAAATTTCTTTCAAATAGGAAATATCACCCTTGAAGAAAACCTCATCTGTCAAAACAGAAATCATGGCTGCACCATTTTCTTCATAGGTCTTGGCCTGAGCCACAATATCCACATCTAGGTTAATATCACCCATACTTGGACTAGCTTTTTTCACTTCAGAAATAATTTGCAGCTTGTTTTGATTTGACTTGAGAAAATCATAAAGACGATAGGTCTGACGTAAGGGCTGCAAGTCTTCCATGACCAACTGGGCCACTTCTTTTTCTTTTTGTTCTAAGATTGTTGGGAGAAAGGCTTTACTCATACTTGTACCTCTTGGAGTTGGCGAAGTTTCTCTAGGGCTGAGCCGTCCGCAATCAATTGACGAGCAAGCTCAACACCTTCCTTAATAGTCTCAACCTTACCATTGGCAAAGAAGCCTAGACCTGCATTAAGCACTGTTGTTTCAAGATAAGGACTAGCTTCATTTTTCAAGACACTAAGGAGAATCTCTGCATTTTCCTTGGCATCGCCACCTGTGATGTCAGACAACTCAACCTTTTCCATACCCAAATCTTCATAAGTGAAAGTGTGCTGGCTGATGTGACCATCTTCCAAAAGGGTGTAGGTGTTAGTGCCATAGAGGGCAGCTTCGTCCATATTGTCAGGACCTGTGATAATAACCGCACGTTTACGTCCCAACTGTTGAATAGCATTAGCAACAATCTCCTGCAATTCCACACGATAGAGCCCCATGAGTTGTGTCTCAAGGTCAAGTGGATTAGCCAGTGGCCCAACCAAGTTCATAATCGTTGGAATCCCAAGAGCTTGGCGAGCTGGACCGATAAAACGCATAGCTGGGTGCATGGTTTGGGCAAAGATAAAGGCCAAACCAACCTCGTCAAGTGCTTTAGATAGGGTTTCTGGTGATGCCGCAACGTTGATTCCAAGGGCTTCAAGGACGTCTGCCGAACCAGATTTAGAGGAAATCGAACGGTTACCAGCCTTGGCCATACGGATACCACCCGCTGCTAGGACAAAGCAAACAGTAGTCGAAATGTTAAAGCTATAAGACTGGTCCCCACCAGTTCCACAGTTACACATAGCATCTGTGAAGGTCTCAGGCAAGACAGTCGCATGTGATTTGAGGGCACGCACAATACCTGTGATTTCGTCTGCTGTTTCCCCCTTAGTCTTAAGCCCCATAAGGAAGGCAGCAATTTGGCTTTCTGAGACTTCATTTTTGAGAATGCGGTCAAAGACTGCTTGGACTTGGTCTTGAGACAAGTCTTGGCGGTTTGAGATTTGTAGAAATATTTCTTTCATATCTGTTTTCCTTTTAAAAACTGTTCAATATTTTCTGATGCACGATGAGAGTTTTTGAGCGTAGACAAATCTAGTCCAAAGACTGTCCAACTAGCCTGCAACGATTTTTACGAAATTTTCAACCATCTTAAGCCCATCTGGACTTCCAATGCTTTCTGGGTGATATTGCAAACCGTAAATAGGTAGCTCCTTATGTTGAATGGCCATGATTTCTTGATCATCAGTTGTGATAGCTGTCACATCAAAGCCCTCTGGCATTTGGTCAACAACGATGGAATGGTAACGCATGATTGGGACATCATTGTCGATATCCTTGAAAATAGGTGATGGCGTTTCAAAAGTGATGTTACTTTGTTTCCCATGCATGACATTCTTAGCCAAGCCGAGTTGACCACCAAAAGTTTCTGCAATAGCCTGATGCCCCAAGCAAATTCCCATCATCGGTTTTTTACCAGCGAAATCCTTAATCAAGGCTTCCATTTTACCCGCATCAGCTGGCCAACCCGGACCCGGTGAAAAGACAAGCCCGTCAGCTTTTTCCGCCTCTTCATAGAGGTTCTCATCATCGTTACGCAAGACCTTTACCTCTGTAAATGTCCCTAGGTATTGTGCCAAATTATAGGTAAAAGAGTCATAGTTATCAACTAATAAAATCATTGGGCATCTCCTATTCTTGTCATAGCTTTCGCCTTGTTAATCGTTTCGTAAAATTCATTTTCAGGAACACTGTCGTAAACAACACCTGCACCTGCTTGAACATAGGCTTTTTGATTTTTGAGAATCATGGTACGGATAGCAATGGCAAAGTCCATATCTCCTGTCGCAGACAGATAACCAATAGCTCCCGCATAAATACCACGTTTTTCCTGCTCAAGCTCATAGATACGACGCATGGCACGAATCTTAGGTGCTCCAGATACGGTTCCAGCTGGTAGAGTTGATTTAAGCGCATCAAGTGCTGTCAATTCCGGCAAGAGTTGCCCCTTAACCACACTGGTAAGGTGCATCACATAGCGGAAATACTCAACCTCCATATACTTGGTCACCTTGACCGTACCATTTTTAGCAATCTTACCAATATCATTACGTCCCAAGTCAACCAACATACGGTGTTCCGCAGTTTCTTTGACATCATGTGAGAGTTCATCTGCCAAAGCAGCATCTTCTGCATCATTGGCACCACGAGGGCGAGTTCCAGCAATCGGATTGGTTACCACCTCTCCATTTTTCACTGAAACCAAGCTCTCTGGGCTGGCACCAATTACCTGATAATCTCCAAAATCGTAGAAATAAAGATAGTTTGATGGGTTGGTCACACGCAAGTTACGGTAGTAATCCAAAGGATCTCCCTCAAAGTCCGCCGAAAAGCGTTGGCTAAGCACACATTGGAACATATCTCCCTCACGAATAAGTTTCTTGGCCTTAGCCACCATATCCATGAAGACTTCTTTTTCGATATGATTTGAAAATTGCAAGGCTTGCAAGGCCTGAGGTGTAAACTCGTTTGGCGCCTGAGTCTGGAGATTGGTTACCACCTGACCAAGAGCTTGACGCACCGCATCGTTGTCACGACCAGAGTAGATATTGTCCTCAACCACATAAACCTTTTCTTTTTTGTGGTCAAAAATCAAATAAGACTCATAAATGAAGAAATGCATATCAGGTGTCCCAATCGTATCTTCTGGAATTTCACCGATATTTTCATAGAGACCAATCATGTCATAGCCTGCAAACCCTATGGCACCACCTGCAAAAGGTAGGTCAGACTTGATGCCCTTGACTGTTACTTGGTCCAAGTATTCGAAAGGATCTTGATCAATAGCCTTACCATTTTCATAAAGAACACCATCCTTGAAGGTTACTTCAAAGACTGGATTGTAGGCAACAATAGAAAAACGTGCATTTTCCTTCTCACGAGGAATAGATTCAAGGATAACCTTGTGTTCCCCCTGAACACGCATATAAGCCAAGATTGGTGTTAAGGTATCGGCTGGTAAAATTTTTCTCATAATATTTCCTTTCAAACTGGTTTATCGAGAGTAAGAAGACTGATGCAAGGCCCCTTTTATAGGATGTATTGGCACCATATTATTCTTTGTTCACTTTCTCTTCCAAAGCAATAAATGCTTTAATCATGCTTCTCCAAACACTTTCAGCCACATCTGGTGATAAGCCAAGCTCTAGTGCCTCCTTACGACGGTTTGCTATCACTTGGGCAACACGATCACTAGCCTGGACAGCAACCTTGTCTCCCTTGGGCTTAAGTCGCCCTGCCTTTTCCACAAGTATTTGACGTTGGGCCAGTAGTCGAAGCAACTGTCTATCAATATTATCAATATCACTTCGAATATCGCTTAATGCATCCATAAATACCCAACCTTTCATTGAATAATGACATAACACTTCTTTAAAGATAAAAGTAAACAAAAAACCTCACAGAGAAAAACTCTGTGAGGGCATTAAATCTAGTTTAACACGGTACCACCTCAGTTAATGGTCTCCAAAAAAACGACCATCATCTCTATCTCCTCTAACAAGGAGTTGCACGGTAAGGGGTGCCAACCGAGAAGAATATGTATTACCTTCTCATTATCATCCAATCAGCCCAATGTTCGCTCATCTCGATTACCTACTCACAATCACCGCAGGCTCCCTGAAAATCTAAGACCAGTTACTTTCTGATTTACTAACTATTGTACTCCTTTTTAGAGAGATGTCAAGAATTTTCTGTTAATTTTGACAATTCCTCCCTTATAAGATTCGTCTATACCTAATTCAGAGAGTGAGATAGTCTTGCCATCACACTTTACAAAATAAAAAAGCCCCCAAAAGGGACTTCTCGGTATGATAAACAACGGCAGGGTGACAGTCCTGCATCTCTTTCAGACCCGAAGGTGCGGCGGCTGCCTCTTCCGCCCTCGTTGTTATTTCTTACTTATATTATATCACATTTTCTTAGCTCTACCAGCATTTAGATAATTTTTCAGCTTAGAATCTTTAATCACAAACATGGTACGGACATTAAGTTTATCACATAATCTGACCGCTACCAGAACATTGCCATCAATACGTTTTATATATTCCAAGGACTGGCCATTAGGATGGCGACCGATATAGTCCGGATGAGCAATAATCTCTGGAATACGTTCATAGGTGGCATCAAAATCACTGAATTCCTGGCGATGTTTTTCCATATGCTTCTTACGTTGTGCAGACAGCGTGATTTCTTCACCAGGCTTGTAGTCCAAATCAAAAGCTTTAATGACTTTTGGCGTCAAGTGCCCTACTGTTTTCATGCCTCTATTGTACCATACCTCATACACATCAAGGCCTTTCCTACTGTTGAGGTATCAAAAAACTCAAGCCTGTTACCAAGCTCGAGTTTTGACTTATGCTTTTTGGAAAGCTCCTTGTTTGTAGCTAATCCAGAAGAAAAGCGGTGTACAGATAGCCATTGCTACCAGATAGATTGGTAAGGTGTAGCTATTAAGTGTCGAAATTTCAATCACATCTCGAAGATAGTAAGAGCTGATTAAGAAACCAAAGACTGAGTAAATAATCAAGGCCACACGTCCCTTATTCAAGGGGATACAAGCACGAATAACGGCAAGGACACCCGTTGATCCCATCATATAGTAAGACAGCGTCAGCATGTCCGTATTGCTCATGCCAAGATAGACCTGAGATAGATGGAAAATAAGAACACTGATAACCAGCATCAAGGCATTAGGAATAGATAACTGGAGCGAACGTCTGAGGAAATGTTTCTCAACAGGTCGAATATTACGTTCGAAGGTCAAAATAAATGGTGGAAGACCCTCGATAAATTGCCCCGCTAAAGTCATCTGAACCTGAATGAATGGGAAGACCAAGAGGTACTCTGCCTTTCCAAAAACAATACTGGCAATACAGATAAGTCCCAAAAGGAAGGAATAAACCGTTTTGATGAGGAAAATAGGTGCAATGTGGGCAATATTATTAACCACACGACGTCCCTCAAATAGAATTTCAGGAATATCCTTAAACTCAGAATCCATAAGCACCAAGTTGGCAATCTGACGAGTAGCGGGATCCCCTTCAGCCATAACAATCGAACAGTCCGCTTCACGTAGTGCCAAGATATCGTTGACACCGTCACCAGTCATAGCTGTGGTATGCCCGTTGGCATTAAGCGTTTGGATTAACAACTTCTTCTGATGTGGAGATACGCGGCCAAAGATTGCCGTATCTTCAGCCAAAGCCTCCAACTCCTCATCACTGACCTTAGAACAGTCAATATAGCTTTGATAATCCGCAAAACCAGCCTGGTGTGCAATATGAGAAACCGTCACCGGATTGTCACCAGAAATAATCTTCAGCGACACATCTTCTGAACGTAGGTATTCCAGAGTTTCTGCAGCATCCTCACGAATCGGATCGGCAATTTCAAGTAAGGTCAAGCCTTCAACGTCATTCGGCAAACTCATAGTCTCTGTATCAACCGCTGACTGACTCCATGCCAAAATCAAAACACGAGAACCACGAGCCTGCGCCTGATCGACTGCTTTTGGATTTTCCTTAAGAAGCATCTCAGGTGCTCCCAAAAAGAGAGTTCCGATTCCATCAATGCTCATAGCACCCCATTTACGATCACTTGAAAATGGAATAATATCCCCTACCTGATAGTGATGCTCCAGACCTTCATAGGCATTTCGAATCGCCTGAGCCGTTGCATTGTTGTCCTTGCTATGCTGCATATAGGCCGCAAGCAAGCGCTCCAACTCCTCTTTAGTGAAACGCTCTGATAGTAGTTTCAGACCCTTGACGGTCATCTTTCCCTGCGTAATTGTACCTGTCTTATCTAAACAAAGCACATCGACACGCGCCAAGGTTTCGACAGAGTACATCTCCTGCACCAGGATATGTTTCATTCCAAGCTTAATAACGGCCGTTAAAAGAGAGGTGATTGTCAAAAGGGCGATCCCCTTAGGCAACATTCCCAGAAGGGCTGTCGAACTGGTAACTACCGACTCTTGAAGAGAGAGCTGTTTAATCAAGTAAGCCTCAAAAAAGAGCGCAAGCCCAAACGGTATCACAATCTTGCCCGTAAACTTAGCAATCTTATCCATATTATAGAGGATACGTGACACGATTGGCTTATGCGTCTTGGCCTCTAGCATGAGCTTATTGGCATAATTGTCCTCAGCTACGTTAATAACCTTAGCATAAACCTGACCACTCACAAGGTAAGAACCCGAAAGCAACTCCTTCCCATCCTTCTTGAGAATAAGGTCACTCTCACCCGTCAGCATAGCCTCATTGAGCTCAGCCATCCCATCAACAACCACGGCATCACTAGGCACCTGTTCACCCGCAGACAAGAGCATAATATCATCCAAGACAATATCCTGAGGATCAATAGAAGTCACCTCGCCATCACGCACCACACGGATCTGATCCTTATTCATGAGATTGAGCTTATCAATCATGCGACGGGCACGCAACTCTGTCATCATCCCCGTAAAGGCATTAAGCACAATGATTCCGAAGAAAAAGAGATTCGACCAAGCCTGAACAGCAATCAAGGCCACAAAAATAGCAAAATTGAGCATATTAAAGGAGTTAAAGACATTACGCCTAAAAATCTCCCAGTTGCTGGAGCCAGTTTTTGCTTTAAAATGATTTGTTTTACCGGCATCTATCCGCCGCTTGACCTCCACCTGCGTCAAGCCTTGTAACTGTTTTTTCATAACTTTCATAGTAGCATAAAAATGAGGTGTTTTCAAAGGTTAGCCGTCATGGATAGCCAGGAAATAGACCTATTATATCGAACCGCTCTCCCGACTATTTCACTCAACCTAAACTACTTTCAAATAGCAAAGGCAGGAGTCCCTACAAAACACTTCTATGCTATCCTTTTCTCTAGTTAAACCTACTTTGGTAAATTAAATTAAACAACCACTGAAGATTGATTAATGGTTTTGCTTGAGCATCAATCACTGGTTGGACGGTCTCTCTAATTTCTTTTAGGACTTTTCGTTGATTATATTTAATAGTATGATAACGTTTGTCAAAAGCATGTTGGATAGAAAAATGACGATTAAGAAGATACTTATCATCTGATTCCGAATGAAAAAATAGAACGCCATTTGTAAAACTTAATATAGATGTTTTCGTTCCTTTTTCTCTAGTTATTGCGTACGATCCGTCATCATCATAGCTAATACCATCTATTTCCGGTGTATAGGCCCAACCCATATTTTCCATCAGCATAATGATGTCCGGCTCTGTCCCCTCCTTATGAGGAATATGCTGAGCATAATAAACAGAGTTAAATTTTATATTAATAAAAGTAAATAGGCTCATTCCCAAGACTGTATACAGCCCTATAATTAGTCCCACAAAAATCGCTAAAATATTTCTTTTTTGCATCCTTATCTTCTCTTTCTTTTTTTCTCCAATCGAATTTTGATTGGATTAACAATAAACCATTGTACCGTATTTATCATAAGTCTTACAATTTAATGATTTGTAATTGCTCTAACATTTGTTATGAATAAGAAAAAATCAAGTCTTTATAAATTTCTCCAACGCCTCTCCCCACTTTGTCAATCAAGCTAAACATGATATAATAGTTAAGATTTTTATACTACTCATTTCTGGTCAGAAGTGGGCAGTAAAATTTAACAAACAAGGGCTAATCCCTTGATATGAAAGGAATCTAGAAAATATTATGATGAACATGCAGAACATGATGAAGCAAGCTCAAAAGCTTCAGAAACAAATGGAAAAAAGCCAAGCTGAGTTGGCTGCTACAACCTTCACTGGAAAATCAGCACAAGACTTGGTTGTTGCTGAATTAACTGGTGACAAAAAAGTGGTTAACATCACTTTCGCTGATGCTGTCGTGGATCCTGATGATGTGGAAACACTTCAAGATATGACTGTCCAAGCACTTAACGATGCTCTTGGACAAATTGATGAAGCGACTAAAAAATCAATGGGTGCCTTTGCCGGTAAATTGCCATTCTAAAAAAGGAAAAGGAATCTCGCGGTTCCTTTTTTCTATACACTCATTAAACAACTCAGTCATAACATACAAAAGACTTGGACAAGAAATCCAAGTCTTTTTGTGATAGTCATTTAAAAATTTTATTCTTCAACCAAAGCAAGACCTGACTGTGCGTCTTCTTCGTTGGCCAATTTATAGCGATTCTTTTGACCTAAGTAGATGCTCGCTGAATTTAATGAACTTTCTAAAGTAGGGTAATTCACATCTTCGTTCGCTGTTTGGGTAGGTACAGGTCCTGAAATTAATAGCTCATCATCATTCTTGACATAAATCTGGTATTCCCCAACTTCGCTAGTTTGAGCTAAAATCTCATTCAACAAGTCTGGGGCAAGCGTTTGAGCGACGCCATCAACCACTTGATTAGAGTCCTGCTTATGCTCCGACAAATCCACTACTTCAGTGATAACGATGTAATCAGGAGTTTCCTCATCTGAAGTCTTAGATTCTTCAGTTTCCTGTTTTTGTCCAGGTGTATCTTGTTTCTTCGTATCTTGAGCTTGCCCATCATGAGTCTTCAATTCCTCATCACTAACGGTTTGAACCTTAGTCTGATTGGCATCTAAATCAAGTTTTGGCGCTTCTTTAACGTCAGCTGAAGCTCCACTGGTACCCATGAATAGAGCTAGAGTCCCCAAAGTAGCAATCAAGCTGATTATTGCTTTGCCGATAAAACCATTATTTTTTTTCTTAATCATAAATCCCTCACTATTTGTTTGGTTAGCTCTAACTGGCTAACAACGAGTCCAATTTGCTGCTGTAGGAGGTAAAAGGTTGGTTGAGCTGTTTGACCAACCCTTCACCCAGATAACAATCTTAGCATGCAAAACCCTTGATTTCAAGCATTTCTTTAATTTTTAAGCATTTTAAATAAATGACAACTTCATGTCTTAAAATTGATGACAATCTATTATCAGATTAGCTTTTTTACGCTATGCAAATGGTAATTTCTTTAAGTAGTACTTAGGGAAACAATACTTGTTTTTTAGACAGATTCTTCAAAAACCACTTTTGCTGACTCATCTTCCCAAAAATTTTATCGGATAGCAAAATTCTGTCCAAACACTTTAAATGTAACTATAAAATAGAATTCTTGAGTAAGAATGTCGAACTCTCAATACCCTAAAATAAGATTAGAAACTAAAGTCCCTCGATTAGTTCAAAGAAAGTTACAACAAAAGGATTTATAAACAACTTTATAAACCACCTCCCAATAAACAACTCATTCTAAAAATGTACATCCCTCATTTAGATATCACATTTTAAGGTAATCGCAACTTCTTTAAAAATAACTAACACAAAAAAACGATTACCAAAAGGCCCCTATTTCCCAATGAATAAATTAACCCTTATAGAAAATGTATCCTCCAAATTCAAAAAAATGACGGTATTCTGGATAGATCCATGCTTGAAACTATGAAAAAATCTTTATCCATCATCAACTCTGACGCAAAAAGCAGATCCCCTATGACTACCCTATAATGAAACATTTACCGACCTAAACTCTCCGACAATGATGGAAATTTGGAAAAACAGTAAATCTACTCAGTAAAAGACTAAAAATAACCTAACTTTATAACTATTTCACCAAATTTTCACCTCACTCAAAGCTCATCTAGAATAGTTTTTTCTCATGTGTAAACGCTTCGCTCAAATTTCTGTCACATGTAAGAAAATCTTATCGTCTTTTAAACCTTTTTTTGCTTCAAAACCTAGATATTCCAAGGAAAATCCGTTACAATAGAGTACGGAAAGATAGGTAATTATCAGCATCATTATTTTCGTATGAAAGGGAAATTCATGGCTTATATTCAAATGAAGCATAGCTATAAACGCTATAAAACCGGTGATCTGGAAATTATCGCAAACAACGACGTAAGCTTTGATATTGAAAAAGGGGAGCTTGTCGTCATTCTCGGTGCCTCTGGTGCAGGGAAATCAACCGTTCTTAACATCTTGGGTGGTATGGACACCAATGACGAAGGCCGCGTCATTATTGATGGTAAGGATATCTCTGAATACACAGCTAAAGAACTGACAACATATCGTCGTGAGGACGTTGGCTTTGTGTTCCAATTTTACAACTTAGTTTCAAACCTTACGGCCAGGGAAAACGTCGAACTAGCATCCGAAATCGTTCCAAACGCTAAAGATGCTACTCAAACACTCGTCGAAGTCGGTTTGGGAGACCGTTTAGACAACTTCCCATCACAACTATCTGGTGGGGAGCAACAGCGTGTTGCCATTGCACGCGCCGTTGCCAAAAATCCAAAGATCCTTCTTTGTGATGAACCAACAGGGGCTCTGGATTATCAAACAGGGAAACAAATCCTGACCCTCCTTCAAGAAATGGCTCGCAAACAGGGAACAACTGTTATCATCGTGACCCATAATGCTTCTCTAGCTCCAATTGCCGATCGTGTCATTCGAATGCACGATGCCAAGATTAAGAGTGTGGAACTTAATCCTAATCCACAAAAAATCGAGGACTTGGAATACTAGAAAGGAGCACCGTCATGAAAAAAACAACTTATTGGAAAGATGTTTGGCGAACCTTTGTAGCTTCTAAAGGGCGTATGCTCTCTATTGCCTTGCTTATGGCACTGGGATCCTTTGCCTTGATTGGTCTTAAAGTAACTTCTCCTAATATGAAAAAAACTGGGGAGCACTTCTTCAAGACGCATCAAACAGCTGACTTGAGCTTAATCAGCACTTACAGTATCAACCAAACCGATCAGGACCTTCTCAATTCGATTAAGAAAAAGAATGTAGACATCGAGTATGGTTATTTCAAAGATGCTGTCATCAAGGGGAAGAATACGGCATTTCGTATTTTCTCTAAACCTAAGAAAATCTCTACTTACGACCTTATTGAGGGGAAACTTCCTACTAAGGACGGGGAAATCGCTCTTTCCTCAACCTATAAAGAAGAATATAGCGTCGGAGATAAGATTAACTTTTCTGAGCCAGTAGATAGCTCAGGGCAAAAACAATTAAAGGAACAAACATATACCATTACTGGTTTTGTTAATTCCTCTGAACTTCTCTCTAGGAACCGCCTTGGTAATGCCAGTGCTGGTACGGGGAAACTGGATGGCTATGCCATTGTTCCAGAGACGGACTTCACCTCTAATGATTACATGATTGCCCGCATCCGCTACAAGGATATAGAAAACGTTAGTCCTTTTAGTGTGGAATACGCAAATAAGATTTCTGAACGAAAGTCTGAACTCAAGGAACTCTTTAAAGACGAACCTGAGAAACGCCTCGCTGAAATCAAGTCACAGTCTAAAGCTCAAATTACTCAAGCTAAACAAGAACTTGAAACAGCACTCGCACAGACCCAGCAAATGGCTACAAGCAACCCAGCCGAAGCCGCTAGCGTCAAAGAAGCTACTACCAAAATTGAAGCCAAGCAAAAAGAACTCGAAGAAAGTCAAGCAATGGTTGATAATTTACCAGCGCCTAGCTATCAATTCTACTCTCGTCGAGAGATTCCGGGTTCTGAGGGATATGTTGCTTATGAAAGTAATATTAACATCATTCACGATGTGAGTAATATCTTCCCTGTCGCTCTCTACTTTATGGCAGCTTTGGTTACCTTTGTAACCATGGGACGCTTTGTTGAAGAGGAACGTGGTAAGGCTGGTATCTTCAACGCCCTAGGCTACAGTAATTCGCGAATTATCCATAAATTCGTCATTTATGGTTTAATAACGAGTATTACTGGTACAACCGCAGGTGTTATTACCGGTCATACACTACTACCGATTCTCATTCACAATACTTATAAGAGCGATTTGCAGCTTCCTGCTTTCGAATTGCACTTCTACCTAGGACTTACTCTTGTGGCCTTCCTTTTAGGTCTCTTGTCTGCTGTGCTACCTGCCTTTGCGGTTGCCAAGAAAGAGCTCTGGGAAAAACCTTCCCAACTCCTCCTTCCAAAACCACCTCGTGCAGGAGCTAAGATTGTCCTAGAGCGCATCACACCTCTTTGGAAACGTCTCAGCTTCACGGAAAAAGTTACCATGCGTAATATTTTCCGCTATAAGCAACGGATGTTTATGACCCTCTTTGGTGTCGCAGGTTCTATTGCACTGCTCTTCGCAGGTTTAGGAATTCGATCTTCTGTATCTAACCTTAACCAGCAACAGTTTGAAGATATCATTCACTATGATATGATTGTTGCCAAGCAACCAAATACGTCAAGTGCTTTGGATGAGGAACTCACTAAACTCCTCGATAGCAAAGACGTTAAAGAATACTTGAATGTCCATTTTGAAACCTTGCAAAAAATTGCCGGTAGCAACAAGGACACTCAAGAAATCTCAACCCTTGTCTTTAACGACCGTGACGATAAACTCGTTGATAGTTACGTTAGCTTGCATGACCGAGACCGTAATAAGACTCTCAAGCTATCTAATGACGGAGCTATTATCTCTGAAAAAATGGCAAAACTCCTAAACCTAAAGGTTGGAGATACCATTACTGTGCAAAACAGTCAGGATGAATCTGTCAAGATTAAGATAGCTGGTATCACTGAAATGTACATGGGGCATTTCCTCTTTATGAATGCTAGCTACTACCAAAAAGCTTTTGGGACACCTTCAGTGAATAATGCCAACCTTGTTACTCTCGCTGAACCAACAAAGCAAAATGTTGAAAATATGGCAGCCAAATTCATCAACTTACCAAATGTTTATGGTGTTGTTCAAAACAACAGCCTTAAACTGCAAATCAGCACTATGGTCAATTCCTTGACACAGGTTATTGGTATCTTGATTACGGTTTCCATTCTCCTTGCTGTGGTTGTTCTCCATAACCTCACTAACATCAACGTTTCAGAACGTATCCACGAACTTTCAACCGTTAAGGTTCTTGGTTTCTACAATAACGAAGTATCCCTCTACATCTATCGTGAAACCATTTACCTTTCAATCATCGGTATCTTCGTAGGGTTCGGTCTTGGACAGGCACTTCACCATTATATGGTAAGCATCATTCCGCCAGATCGTATCATGTTTGATCCATCTCTCGGATTGGCTACCTACCTTTTACCAGCTGTTCTTATCGGCATAATCCTTATTATCCTTGGCTTCGTCGTCAACAAACGTCTTGCCAAACTTAATATGCTTGAAGCCCTAAGCTCAGTTGAATAAGCTAAAAATGCCTGAGAAGTAATTCTCAAGCGTTTTTTGTGTTCGATAACTTATTTTGTTTTAGTCTTAGCCAACTCTAGACAGTAGGACTTCACATGACAATGAGGACAAGTCAGCTTACGAGTCCTAGGTGTATGACCTGCAAGAGCAAACTCTTTAGAACTAGGATCAAAGGTCCTATGACAATTAGGACAGAGATAGTCGAACTGCTTTCTATAGTGAAACACCACTAAATTCATTACTAAAATATAAGCAGGACAGACAATAAAGATACCTCTGGGATCCTTAAAATAATAAATGACAACCAGTAGGCTCATCAGATAAAGAAGGGAGATTAGAATGACACTCCCATATATTCTCAACTGCAAATGACGCCATGATTTTTGATTTTCCATAAGACGTGAAATGTCTGACAAATCTTCCAGCGAAAGTTGACGCCACTTAGCAGTTGCTTTTTGCAAGTGACGGGCACGTTTTAGTTTGACCTCTATTTCCTTCGAAGACTTTTCCAAGCTCTCGATTTGGTCTGTCAATAAAAGCTCTAAAACCTGCTCCCTATTCTCTTCTTGCAAGAGTTTTTGGATTTGTTTGATTGAGAAATCCAAATCTCTTAAGAAACAAATGACTTGTAGGCGTTCCAAGTCTGATTCGTGATAGATTCTCCGACCACCCTCTGTGACTTCAGATGGCGTCAAGATACCTCTTTGATCATAGTACTGGACAGTCCTAACAGACACTTCTGCTGCTTTAGCCAACTCTCCTGTTGAAAACTGCGACATCTCAGTCACCTCCTTTTAAGATTTTCTATCAAAGAAGGTCTTTCACCACCTTTGATACCTAGATTCTACCTTATAACGCAAGGTAATAAGCAAGCTATAACCCTAGAGGATTTTCTTTTCTTACAGAAAAAGTTAGCTATCATTCTTTACAACCTTTACAGCTCTTGTAAAGCTTTAGTCAAAAAGGCCACCCAAACCTAAAGCAGCAAAAGGATTGTTACTGACTTCTTCCTGTTGCTCCAAAAGTTTGGCATTCTCATCTAATTCGAGAAACTTCTCGTAAATCTGCGCGGTCATACGAGCATCCTCCAAGCTGTTGTGACCATGTCCTTTAATTCCAAAGAATTCTGCCACACTAGTCAACTTGAGGTTGACAATACCATTCAAATCAGAAGCACGTCGGTCAAAGGCTTCATCGAAAATATCTAAGGCATATTGATCTTCCAAGTCTAAACCATTTTCCGACAAAATAGGCAAGTCTGACTTAAGGGCATTGTAGCCGATAAGGGGTGTATCGCCAACAAAAGACTTGAAATCTGCTAGAACGGACTCTAACTTTGGTGCCTTGGCAATCTTATCCGCTGTAATTCCCGTCAAACCATTAATAAAGGACTGCAAAGGAACATCCGAATAGACAAAAGAATCAAACTGATCCACCTCCTCATGCTGCTCCATCTTAACGGCCGATACTTGGATAATATGGCTAAACCCATCCACTGTGTTGAACTCCAAATCAAAGGCAATATAAGTTTCTAAATTTTCCATTTTATCTCCTATAATAGTTAAAGCTGAGACTGAGTCCCAGCTTCTTTTTTATTTTCCAAATAGACGTCCAAAGAAACCTTTTTTAGAAGCTTCTTCTTGTTTGGTCTGGATTTCTTCCACTTGAGCCTTGGCTTCGTCAACCTCAACCTTAGCCTCATCGAGTTCTAGTTTAAGCTCTTCCTTGTCCTTCATAGCAGTCAAGGTCAATTGTTGCTGTTGATCGATTTGCTTGTCCTTTTCAGCGATTTGAACGTCTTTGACACGCAATTGATCATCCATGTTAGACAACTGCTCATCCTTAGCCTTCAACTGAGCATAAAGACGGGCAATCTCAGAGTTTTTCTCGTCTACAAGAATCTCTAACAACTCACGTTGCTTTGTTTCTTCATCGATTGGCTCATCGTCAAAGATGGTTTTCTTGTAGATTTCCTCCAACTTAATCAAGCCACTGCGTTTAACGACAGTAACCCCTTTAGCATTTTTTTCTAGATCTTCTTCTGGAAGTTGTTTGACACGATTATTGACTGCTTGACGACTAACGCCAAGGATTTCAGCAATCTCGCTGACTGTCTTTTCAATACTCATAATAGCCTCATTTTCTCTTGAAATGTCTTACTATGAGAATATCACAATCACTCCTTTCTGTCAATTTGACAAGTCATTTAGCCCCTCCTAAAGACCTCCTTCCTCGTCCATTTTTCCTTTCACTCTTCAAACAATTTACTTGATAGGAAGCAGAGCTTTTGGTAAACTATGAGTGGGTATAAATGTATATAGAAGGAAAGTCTTAGACTTAAACAATCAGTACTTCCAAATTGGATTTGGATGGTACCGGATCTGTCATCTTTAGGAATGGTGGGAACAATTCCACAAGGTTTGGGATTTTCATTCTTGCTCCAATTATTGATAACATTTGAGCAACTTTCATTGCTTAACTGCTTGATATTGAAGCATAAATCACATTATCTTCAACGGTTTAACTGTTGGAGTTTTTTTATTGTCAATCCACTCGCTCACTAAAGCCTCATATTGCCATCTGAGATTGAAAAAAGCCCTAAATTATGCCATAATAAACAAAAGCAAAATAGAAAGAATGAGTCCTATGAAAAACTTCCGTGATGATATTAAGGTCAATGATTTGGCCCAGCCCTTCTTAGAGGCAATCGTTGAACAAATGACCACTGTATTCGACCCTGAGATTGAGCTAGATATTTACAACCTTGGTTTGATTTATGAAATCACTGTCGATGAAAATGGCCACTGCTACTTCCTTATGACCTTTACTGATACTGGTTGTGGCTGTGAAGAGACAATGCCTTATGAAATCGCTGAAAAGCTAAAAGCCATCGACGGCATTAACTCTGTCAAGGTGGAGACCACTTATTCACCAGTCTGGAAGATGACACGTATCAGTCGTTATGGACGCATTGCTCTTGGTATCTCACCTCGAGGCGGAAAATAAAAGGAAAACCGATTGGACATCTCCAACCGGTTTTTTATCAGGCTAACAGCAGATAGACGATCACTTGTCATGATACTATAATCAACTGTCTTAGGATTTAACACCAAAAAATCACATCGAACAAATGGCCGGTGTGATTTTATTTTATATCATGTAATTAGGCTTTACCTGATTTATCCATGTTCCAGAAGTCGGTAACGGCACCACGAGATGCTGAAGAAACGATGTGAGCATACTTACCGAGGACACCACGGCTATAAAGTGGTGGCAACTCAGTCTCAGCTTTACGTTTCGCCAACTCTTCGTCTGAAACGTGCATAGTAATTTCTTTAGTATCTTGGTCAACTGTAACCATATCACCTGTACGGAGGTAAGCAATAGGTCCACCAACCTGAGCTTCAGGAGCAATGTGACCAACAACGAGTCCGTAAGTACCACCTGAGAAACGTCCGTCTGTCAAGAGGGCAACCTTGTCCCCTTGCCCCTTACCAACGATCATTGATGACAATGACAACATTTCTGGCATACCAGGACCACCCTTAGGACCTACAAAACGTACAACAACTACGTCGCCATCAACGATTTCATCAGAAAGAACGGCTTCGATGGCATCTTCTTCTGAGTCAAATACTTTAGCAGGACCAGTAATGTTACGAACTTTAACCCCTGATACTTTAGCAACCGCACCTTCTGGAGCCAAGTTACCTTTCAAGATAATCAATGGACCATCAGCACGTTTAGGATTTTCAAGCGGCATAATGACTTTTTGACCTGGTGTCAAATCATCGAAGGCCTCCAAGTTTTCTGCAACAGTCTTACCAGTACATGTGATACGATCACCGTGAAGGAAACCATTCTTAAGAAGGTATTTCATAACGGCTGGCACACCACCGACGTTGTAAAGGTCTTGGAAGACATATTGACCTGATGGTTTCAAGTCAGCCAAGTGAGGCACACGCTCTTGGAAATCGTTGAAATCTTCAAGTGTCAAATCAACATTAGCTGCGTGAGCAATAGCAAGCAAGTGAAGTGTCGCATTTGTTGAACCACCAAGTGCCATTGTGACGGTGATGGCATCTTCAAAGGCTTCACGTGTCAAGATATCTGATGGTTTAAGACCTAGTTCAAGCATCTTAACAACCGCACGACCTGCTTCTTCGATATCTGCTTTTTTCTCAGCCGATTCTGCAGGGTGAGATGATGATCCTGGAAGACTCATACCCATTACTTCGATTGCTGTCGCCATTGTGTTGGCAGTATACATACCACCACAACCACCAGGGCCAGGGCAGGCATTACATTCAAGTTCTTTAACCTCTTCGGCAGTCATATCACCGTGGTTCCATTTACCGATACCTTCGAAAACAGAAACCAAGTCGATATCCTTACCGTTAAGATTACCTGGCGCAATGGTACCACCATAGGCAAAAATCGCTGGGATATCCATGTTAGCAATGGCAATCATAGAACCAGGCATATTCTTATCACAACCACCAATAGCAACAAAGGCATCGACATTGTGACCACCCATAGCTGCTTCGATTGAGTCGGCAATGATATCACGAGATGTCAATGAGAAACGCATCCCTGGTGTCCCCATGGCAATACCATCGGCAACGGTAATCGTACCAAATTGAACTGGCCAAGCACCCGCGTCTTTAACACCTTCTTTGGCAATTTGACCAAAACCGTGCAAGTGGATATTACATGGTGTGTTCTCAGCCCAAGTTGAGATAACCCCAACAATAGGCTTTTCAAAACTATCATCCGTCATCCCAGTCGCACGAAGCATGGCACGGTTAGGTGATTTAACCATGCTATCGTAAACAGATGAACGGTGTTTCATGTTATTTTCAGACACGATATTTTCCTCCATAGTTAATAACTATTCTAATTTAAACTTCTACTCCTATTCTAACATAAATTGTCTAAAAAAACTGACCATTTACCAACTATTCTCCCTTTTTAAATTATGCTAAAATAAAGGCATGAAACATTTTGATACTATCGTTATTGGTGGGGGGCCTGCTGGCATGATGGCGACCATTGCCTCAGCCTTCTATGGCCAACAAACTCTCCTAATTGAAAAAAATAAACGTCTCGGAAAGAAGCTGGCTGGTACTGGTGGTGGACGTTGTAATGTTACTAACAACGGGACTTTAGACGATCTTCTAGCAGGCATTCCTGGTAATGGACGTTTCCTCTATAGCGTCTTTTCACAATTTGATAACCACGATATCATTGCTTTTTTCGAGGACAATGGTGTCAAACTCAAGGTTGAGGATCACGGACGTGTTTTCCCTAAGACAGATAAATCACGGACCATCATCCAAGCTCTGGAAAATAAAATTCAAGAACTAGGTGCTAGTATCCTTACCAATACAGAAGTTGTCTCCGTCAAAAAGGTTGATGAGCAATTCCAAGTTAAGTCTTCAGACCAGACTTTTACCAGTGATAAACTCATCATTACAACTGGAGGAAAATCTTACCCATCGACTGGTTCAACTGGTTTTGGACATGATATTGCCCGCCATTTTAAACTCCATGTCACTAATCTTGAAGCTGCGGAAAGTCCACTCCTAACGGACTTTCCCCACAAGGCTTTACAGGGAATTTCTCTTGACGATGTCACTCTGTCCTATGGCAAACACAAGATTACCCACGACCTTCTTTTCACCCATTTTGGCCTATCTGGACCAGCTGCCCTACGTCTTTCCAGCTTTGTCAAGGGTGGTGAGATTGCTCATCTTGACTTTCTTCCCAACCAAAGCCAAGAGAATCTCAAGACTTACTTTGAGGAAAACCGTGAGAAATCTGTCAAAAACACCCTCAAAGCTCTTGTGCCTGAGCGAGTCGCTGAATTCCTAGCAGAAGACAAGGCTGATAACAAGGTTAAACAACTGCACCCCAAAGACTTGGAAAACATTATCAGTCAGCTTAAGGATATGGAAATCCCAATCACAGGTAAAATGTCACTTGCCAAATCCTTTGTGACTAAAGGTGGCGTTGACCTTAAGGAAATTAATCCCAAGACCCTAGAAAGTAAAAAAGTCCCTCACCTACACTTTGCAGGAGAGGTCCTAGACATCAATGCCCATACCGGCGGTTTTAATATCACTAGCGCCCTCTGTACTGGTTGGGTTGCAGGCATTCAAAGTCCTTGGGATTAAGGAGATTTTTCGATTAACGACAACAAAAAGGTCCCTTCTGTCATAGAAGGGACCTTTTGTCTATTACTCAAAGGAGAGGAGGGGATTCGAACCCCCGAGCCCCGTTAAGGACTACACGCTTTCCAAGCGTGCGCACTCGGCCTCTATGCGACCTCTCCACAACAAACGATTAGCCATAATAGGCTAACCGTTATTTTTAATCAAGTTTTCAAGAATTAATCTTTAAACTGGGCCTCTACTCGGTAGATGACCTGACCTTTTTCTGAGAACTTACGCTCGTATTCAGTCATAACGTTTCCTTCATAATCACTGGCATGAAGGTCCAACCAAACTTTGTTGAGAACCATTCCATACTGTGAAAAGCTCGCCAAACTGTATTCGAAAAGTCCACGGTTGTCTGTCTTAAAGTGAATCTCTCCATTTTTAGGCAAAATTTGCTTATAAGTATCTAGGAAAGTCTTGTAAGTCAAACGACGTTTCTCGTGGCGACTCTTAGGCCATGGATCTGAGAAATTCAGATACATCATATCCACTTCGCCATCTTCAAAATAATTGGTCAAGGCTGAACCATCCACGCGCAAGAGTTTGACATTTTCAGCACCCGAAGCCAAAACCTTATCCAAGGCATAGCTCAATACAGACAGCTGAATATCAATACCAATGTAGTTGATGTCAGGGTTTTGTTGGGCCATACCAGTAATGAAGGCCCCTTTACCAGATCCTACCTCGATATGGATAGGATTGTCATTACCAAAAAGCTCATGCCACTTACCTTTAGCAGCCTCCGGCTCAAGGATAACGTACTGAGGATGGTTAGCTAGGTGTTCCTCTGCACCTTTACGTTTTCTAACTCGCATGTCTACTTTCTAATATCTGTGCAAGGTCTCTCTGAATTTACGAAGTTCATAAATTTCTCGGTTGGCATGTTCCATATCACGACTATCAAAGAATTTTGAAATCTGTGTCAAATATGAAAACTGCCCATACCAATAAATCTTGTCCATCACAAGGTCGTTGTTCTTATAGCCATAGTATGACAACCACTGTGGCCAATGTGCCAATGGAATGTAATGGCTGAGGATCTGCGCCACATCATACATACGATCTGTTAGACGTACAGAATCCCAATCAACCAAATAAATCAATCCTGAGGTTGTGATGACAAAGTTACTATGACGAGCATCTCCGTGAACAATTGTTGCAATTTCCGCACGAAACTCTGGAAGATGACGTTTCAAATCTCTAACAACGTCTTGAAGGAAGCCATTTTCACGCAATTGGTAAGCGGCATTTTCCTCCCACTCGTGTAGAAGATCGAAAGGATTTTCAATATGATAATCCAACTGCAAGAGTTGATTAACCAAGTGTTTAGAGCGGTGCAAATTACCAAGAATTTGGATAATCTGTTTACTGTTCATGTCATGTTTGGTCAAAATACGACCATCAAGCCACTCCTGTGCACTCATCATGTCACCATTTCCCAGACGCTTAGCCCACAAGAGCTGTGGTGCAATCTGTTCCTTGGCAAGAGCTGCCAAGATTGGTGTTGTATTCATCTTCACAAAGACGCGATCTCCGTTTGGGTAAGTTCCCATATAGGCCTTACCACTATTTCCTTTGAGAGGAGTCAGGCTCAAATCTTTATCTGTTGATGTCACCTAGGCATCTCCTTTTTCTTTAGTCATTCGTTTCTATTTTAACTTATTTAATAGGTGTTAGTCAATCATCTTCTTAAGCTTGGCTGGTAGGTAAACAAGGCTCAGAACTAGCATCATTCCAACCAAAATCAGGCTAAACTTAAGGTCGAAGAGACAAATAGCCTGTACCAGAGTCATCCCAAGTACAATCTGGCTAATCAAGCGCTTAAGATTGCTTACCTGCATGTCTTTTCCAACTGGCATAAGGTTAGCCATTCTCTGATAAGCAAAGTGCGATTTAAGTGCCGTGAGCTGAAAGAGCAAGAGGTAATCAAAAACAACCACAAGCACCATAGCCAACCATTTTTCAGGAACCAAAAAGATAACTAAAAGTGTTAGGGCAAACAGGCGTAAACTAAGGGCAAAGTAATCTCCAGAACGCAAGAAGGCTCTTAGGTAAAGATTGTACCAGGTATGTTCCTTGTCTTTCTTTGTACGTTTGAGAATAGCATCCAAATAAGAACGGCGTTTAACACTCGACGTAATCCCTTTAACATTGGTAAAGAGTGAAAAGAACTTCAGAATCGATTGTTGACGCTTATTTTCAGCTGCAATAGCCTCAGTCCAATTCAGTCCAGACTGTCTATAAAAAGGTTGGGCCTTTTTCTGGAAAATAAAATACTTAAGAATAGCCATAGCCACAGCTACAAGGATAACTCCCCAAACTGGAAGACCCAAGGCCAAAAAAAGTGGGACAACCAAGATAAAAATCAAGGTCTGGATAAAGGCCCAAAATCTAAAAGCACGCCCTGTTGCCTTCTTAACATGGTCTAACACCTCTTCTTCCTTCACCAAAAGGTAATGCTTATCAGCAGGCTCTAAATAAGTCGCAATATTCCCCCAGAAAGGCAATAGAAGACAAAGCACAAGCAAACCAAGAATGATTGCCCACGGATTCTTTGGAAAATGTCGAAGCAACTGGCTATACTGAACCAAGACAAAACCTAGAAGAAAGAGAAGAACCAAGATAAAGTGATCATTAAAGACGTAGCGACTATACTTAGCACAGCGGGCATTGAATCGCTTGCTACGCTCCATAAATAGCTTAGCTATCATGACAATTCTCCCTTAGTTAACTGCATGTAGATATCGTTAAGACTAGCACTATCGTCACCAAAAGTCTGACGGAGCTCCTCGAGAGTTCCCTGGGCCAAGACCTGTCCATGGTGCAAAATCACAAAGCGGTCGCACATCTTCTCAGCTGAATCCAAAACGTGTGTAGACATGAGAATTGCCTTACCCTTAGCTTTTTCCTCAGCCAAAAGCTCAATTAAGTCTGAGATTGCCAAGGGGTCCAAGCCCAAGAAGGGTTCATCAACAATGAAAAGACTTGGGTTCACAATAAAAGCACAGATAATCATGACCTTCTGCTTCATCCCCTTTGAAAACTGAGTCGGGAACCAGTCTAACTTTTCATCTAAGCGAAAGAGTTTGAGGTACTTGTCCGCACGTGCCATCCCCTCAGTCACATCAAGACCATAGGCCATCAACACCGTTTCCAAATGTTCACGAAGCGTCAACTCTTCATAGAGACTTGGCGTTTCAGGAATATAGCCAATCTTCTGACGATAACTAGCTGGATCTTGTTGAATAGTTAACCCATCAATGGCAATCTGTCCCCCATAAGGTGTTAAGAGACCAATAATTTCGTTAATTGTTGTTGATTTCCCAGCACCATTAAGACCAATGAGACCAACCAATTCACCATCAGCCACCTCAAAAGTCACATCTTTTAGGACGGGAATATTAGCGTAACCACCCGTCACCTTTTCTAATTTAAGCATTATCTTTTCTCTCTTTGGTATGATATAATCTATTATAACAAAAACTCATGGAAAGGTCGTTATTATGGATAATTGTATTTTCTGTAAAATTATATCTGGGGAAATCCCATCATCAAAAGTCTACGAGGACGACAAGGTCTTAGCCTTCCTCGACATTTCACAAGCTACAAAAGGACATACCTTGGTCATCCCTAAAGAACACGTTCGCAACATTTTAGAAATGTCTGCTGAGACTGCTGAGACTGTCTTTAGCCGTGTTCCAAAAATTGCTCGTGCCGTCCAAAAAGCAACAAAAGCTATCGGCATGAATATCCTTAATAACAACGAAGAAGTTGCTGGACAAACCGTCTTCCACGCTCATATTCATCTCGTTCCTCGTTACGGTGCAGACGATGGTATCCACATGGGATTTGACGAACACGAACCAGACTTCGCTGCCCTGGCCGACCTTGCTGACAGCATCGCTAAAGAGGTAACAGAATGAAAATCGGACGCTTTCTAGCTCTTGGAACTCTTGCCTACGGTGCCTACTACGCCTATAAACGACGTGAAGACATCAAAGAGGAAATCCTGGACCTCAACCAATCACGAGAAAATATCTCTCACGATCTGGACAATATCAAACGCAACCTTGACATCATCAAGGAACAAAACCTTGTTCTCGCTGACATCAAACAAGACCTCAACTATAAAACACGCGTCTTCAAAAAAGACCTCGAACCCCGACTCAACATCATCCAAGAACGCTTGCAAAAATATCAAAGTGAGGATAAAGAATAAAGGTAAGTAGCCTGTGCTACTTACCTTTTTGTGTTAATGAAAAATCGACAACTACTTGTATTCTGTAAAAATCAATTTAGCGTC
This sequence comes from Streptococcus sp. SR4, assembly GCF_000517725.1. Classification (NCBI taxonomy): domain Bacteria; kingdom Bacillati; phylum Bacillota; class Bacilli; order Lactobacillales; family Streptococcaceae; genus Streptococcus; species Streptococcus sp. SR4. The sequence continues at coordinate 200,787 of NZ_AZYW01000068.1, forward strand.
GTCAGTTTTAACTACCACTTTCAACATTTTTAATGTCAAAAATGAGCCATAAGATTTTCACACTACCCAAAGCAAGACTTTCCGCTGTGCTAAAAGTGAGAGAAGCCATATTGCTTCTCTCACTCGGAAGATTTGAGACTCAGACTCAACTCTTAGGAATGGAATTCCGTTAGGAAGTCGCTTCCGTCCCTAGCACCCAAGGAAAGTCTAAAAAATTTATAAAAAAGAAAAAGCAGAGACGTCTAACATCTCTGCTTCATAAATAGGATTAGGAGGTTTTATGCTATTTATTTAACATCTTTTTCTTTGATAACCAAGACACCATCTTCCATATCAGCTTCTAGGTGTTTAGCATCAAGGTTATCCAAGTGGAAGTCTGTGACTTTGTCACGGATTTGTTGTTCAACCACACGACGGAGTGGACGAACACCCATGACTTCATCGTAGCCTTCTTCAGTCATGTATTCTTTAGCAGCTTCGCTAACTGCCAAGTCAATGTCTTTCTTAGAAAGAGTCTTGTTAACTTCAACCAACATAAGGTCTACAATCTTAGAAAGATCTTCTTTGCTCAAGTGTGAGAATTCGATGACAGCATTGAAACGGTTAAGGAATTCTGGACGGAAGTAAGGTTTCAAACGATCCATAAGTTCTGGTTTATCAGCATCTTCTGTCAAGTTAGCTTCATAGCCAAATCCTGCGTTTGAAGTTGCGATAATCACAGTATTCTTGAAGTTTACAGTGTTACCTTGACCATCAGTCAAACGACCATCATCCAAAACTTGGAGAAGAAGTGTGATAACTTGAGGGTCAGCCTTTTCAATTTCGTCGAGAAGGACGATTGAGTATGGGTTACGGCGAACACGTTCTGTCAAAGTATTGCTATTGTCATCATAACCAACATAACCAGCTGTTGTACCAATCAATTTAGAAACGGCTGTGCGGTCGCTGTATTCTGACATGTCCAAACGAATGATAGCATCTTTAGTTCCGAACATATCAAGAGCCAATTGTTTAGCCAACTCAGTTTTACCAACACCAGTAGGTCCTACAAAGAGGAAACTACCAATTGGACGGTTACCTTCGTCAAATCCTGCACGGTTACGACGGATGGCACGTGCCACTGCTTCAACGGCTTTATCTTGACCGATAACCTTAGTTTGCAAACGGTGACCCATATCTTTCAAACGTTCGATATCAGTTGCACCCATTTGTGACACTGGAATACCAGTCATACGTTCTACAGATTCAGCCACATCGTTGACAGTTGCTGTGACTTTAAGGTCTGCTGTGTGGTTAGCAATTTTCTTTTCAAGTTCTTCAATGCGAACTTTAGCATTTAGAGCTGCTTCGTAATCTTCTTTAGCAGCTGCAGCTTCTTGTTTAGCTTTTTCTTCTTCGATTTCATGTTCAACAGCATTCACATCAGTCACTGGATGTTGAGCAGCCAAGTGAGCAGCTGTTACATCGACAAGGTCGATAGCCTTATCTGGCAAGCTACGTTGTGGAATGTATTGGACAGAGAAATCTACTGCTGCTTTCAAAACATCATCTGGCAAGATAACATTGTGGTGTTTTTCATAAAGATCACGAATACCTTGGAGAATCTTGAAGGTATCTTCAGCAGAAGGAGCATTAACCTTAACTTCATTGAAACGACGAGCAAGAGCTGCGTTCTTCAAGATAGTGTTACGGTATTCATCTTGAGTTGTTGCACCAATCACTGTCAATTCACCACGTGAAAGAGCAGGTTTCAAGATATCAGCAAGACCTTTAGAGCCTTGGCCATCGCCAGTGCTTCCGGCACCAAGAATTTGGTGGATTTCATCGAAGAAGAGGATAATATTTCCAGCTTCTTTGACTTCATTTACCAAGTTTTGAATGTTTTCTTCAAAGCTACCACGGTATTGAGTACCAGCTTCAAGTCCAGAAATATCAATTGAGATGATTTCTTTGTTCTTGATAGCAGCTGGGACATCACCATTTACGATGGCTTGTGCCAAACCTTCAACTACGGCTGTTTTACCAACACCGGCGTCCCCGACAAGGACTGGGTTATTCTTGGTACGACGAGCCAAGATTTCGCAAGCTTCTTGGATTTCTTTGTTACGTCCGATAACTGGATCCAATTTACCTTCGCGAGCTTCTTCAGTCAAGTTACGACCAAGTTTAGCAAGAATACCGTCTTGTTTAGGTCCTTTACCTTGATGTTGAGTTGGGTTCACTGCTTCACCTTCATTACCAGGCAATTGACCTGTTTGACGGTAGATAGCAAATTCTTCAGGTGTCACTTCACGACCGTTAATCATGTAGCGACGGTTTTCTGAACGGTAACCACCCATGTTACCCATCAATTGATTGAAAAGATCATCCATATTGTTAAAGTTGTTGTTCATATAATTACCTCGTTTTGTGTTTTCTTGTGAAATTTTTTAAGTGTTATTTTTTATGTTAATGTGTAAGTTTTGACTTTTACTGACCAAAACCCTAAAAATTTTTAGTAGCTTCAACTACTCTTCTAATAATTTCAGGTTTTGCTCTTGGTAGGAGACTGAGAACTTTCTCAGTCTTAAATAAATTGTCATTTAGCATAAGAGCCACCTTCTTTCTGTGAATCTCTCAATATAGCTAACTTCCAAGCCCCTTTCAAAAACATAAATAGTTTTTTCAGAAAGAAACTTGAATATTAAGGAATCCTTTCTCCTTACAGTTTTATCATATACCTTTCATTTGATCAGGTCAAGAACTTGGTTTTGACTTTTACTGACCTTTCAGATGAAAATTTTTGCAGACTAGCTGCAATCCTTTTTTATTGGTATATGGGCTATTTACATAACCTTCATAAGGATTTCATTTCCTTATGTTTATATTGTACAACATTGGTCAGTAATAGTCAATAGTTTTTTTGACCTTTGTTATCATTTTTTTGTAGCCAAGCTATAATTACCTTTTTACAATAATCTAGCCAATGCTACAAAACTTATAAGGAAGATAAATCCTTATGTAACTATCATACACTATTAGTCAGTAAAGGTCAATAGTTTTGTTTGATCTTTTTTGACCTTTTTGAGAATATTTCCCGAAAAGTAAAAAAGCCTACCAAGGGTAGACCTAATAATGATCTTTAAAAGATAGAAAAGCGACGCTCTTACCATCAATCATATAAATCAAACGATTTTCAGCATCAATTCGTCGAGACCAAGCTCCTTGAAAGTCATACTTTAAGGGTTCTGGCTTACCAATACCTGAAAAAGGATCCCGCTGAATATCTTTAATCAGCTTATTGATTCGCTTAAGTGTCTTCCTATCCTGATTTTGCCAATAACAATAATCTGTCCATGCATCTTCAGTAAAAGTGAGTAACATTTTCTACTCCTTTATTGCATGTTCTTGAGTCTCTCCAGCACGTACCTGAGCCATTCCTCTTAAAACCTTGTCTGATAGTTCTTTATTTTGAACAATACGCAATGTTTCTTGAATGCTATCCCATTCACTCTTTGAGACCACTACAATATCTTCATCAGGATTTTTATTGACTACAGCTAGAGGTTCAAACTCATCATTAACCTTCTTCATATAATCCTTTAAATGATTTCGAAACGTTGAATAGACGACTGCTTCCATTAGCATACCTCATTTTCCTCTTTTCTTTTATTATATACCAAAAGAATAAACTTGTCAGGAACTTGTACAAGTTTATCCTTTCTATTACATTTATTCGCAAAAGAAGTAAAAAAGCCTACCAGAGGTAGACCTTCTATAAAACTATTTTACTCTAATTGGTATGCGTCCGAAGTTTTGTTGAGAAAGGGCGGGGTTGCCTAATTGATAAACATTATCTGCTTGTTGTGTAAGCATATCCCAAGGCTCCCTTCCAATCCGAGCCACTATATCCACAGACTTTTTCACAGTTTTGAGATGAGACTGCCCTTTTTGAGAAAATCCAAGCACATGAATGGATTCAGGCAAAGGATTTTCCACAGTTCCAACCAGGATATAGGTCAAAATACGACGTACCCGTGCTTTTGTATAGCGTTTGGTCGCCACCTTATCCACTAGTTCCTCCACAGAAGAAACCTCACGAATAGCAGCTTTTAAACGACTGGCAAGCTCTTCATTCACCTGGAAAACACTGGTCAAATCAGGATTTGTAAGAATCTGATAAACCAACAATTGGAAATAATTATCCCAAGTGACCTGTGGAGAAGTTTGAAAAAGTTTGCTATTTGGCATGAACTTATCCACAAAATCACTATCTTGCTTGTGGAGACGTAGACTGGTCGCTGAGGCGAAAGATACTTCCTTGTCTGAGGAATGATAGCCAGCTCCTTGTCTCTGAATAGGAGTCAACTTAATACCCTTACCAGCACAAGCTTTGGCATAGGCTAAGCCTAGGATATGATTGGGGGTATTGCCAGTAAAGTCCACACCAGCAAACTTTTCCCACATTTTTTGAGTCTTCTGTGGATAAGACAAATCACTAGCCAAACTTTCCACAAAGTCTTCCATTTCCTCTGACTTTTCAGCATAGACATCTGCTATAGCCTGGTAGTCTAGGACTTCTTCCGTACCAAAAGTAAGGCTATCAATTCCCAGTCGGGACAAGATATCGACGGCTCCAGCAGCAAAATAATCAGCAGACTGAACTGCCGTAAAGAAAGGCAACTCAACCACGAGGTCAGCTCCATTTTCCAAAGCCATCTGAGCTCTAGTCCACTTATCCACAATAGCTGGCTCGCCTCGCTGAACAAAGTTCCCAGACATGGCAACAATCTTGATACCTTCAGCATGATCCAAGAGATACTTGTGGCCGTTATGAAAAGGATTGAACTCAGCAATAATACCTGTAACTGTCATAGGCTCTTATTTTTGGGCCACAAAGAACCAACGTGCACTAGTTTCGGTCGGTTCCTTGTCCTCGAAATCGGCGTAAAGTTTGAAGGATTTGAAGCCAGCCTGCTCCAACAAGATATCATAAGTCAAGACCTCATAGGTACGCTCCTCATGAACCTCATCATGGCGGCTAAAGCTACCATCTTCCTCTCGGACAAAGAAGGTCAATTCATGGACAATAGAATGCGGTGCCTCATCCTCATAAGTATCCCAGAGCATAGCAAAATCTTCTGCATTTTCATGGTAGGAATAACCAGGGAAAACCTCATCCGTCTGATAGGTTGAGTGCACATCAAAGATAAAGACACCATCTTCATTCAGGGCATTGTAAACCTCTTTGAAGACGTCTCCGACTTCTACTTCGTCCTGCATATAGCAGATTGAATCTGAGTAGCAGGTCACAAAGTCATACTTGCCCGCTTGCGATAAATCCAACATGTTGCCTTCAATAAAGTCAATTTTCTGTTTGGCAGAAGACGCTCGCTTCTCCGCAATCTTCAACATATCAGCACTCAAATCGAGTCCAGTTACATCGAAACCAGCTTGAGAAAAGCGTACAGACTGAATTCCAGTTCCACAAGCCAATTCAAGTAATTTCTTTTTATCCTTAGTCTTTGGCAAATGACGGAGGGAAAAATCCGTCCACAAATCGTAAAGACTATCATCCATAACAGCGTCGTATACCGCCGCGAAAGTTTCATAAGTAGCCATAAATCAAGATACAAAGAGCGTCAAAAGCACAGAGAAAATAGGAAACTTTCTGCCGTATCGCCGGATACAAGGAAAGTTTATCTTTTTCTCACTGCTTTTAGCTCGTGTTCAGTTAACAAACCAACTAAACACAAGGCTCTATCCTTCCTATTAAATCTTTAGTTTAAGCAACAAAACCCAGTTGTCGCCAACTGAGTTCAATTTTTATGCCAAATAAGCTGACACATCCACCATTGGTGCTTCGTGCCAGAGTTTTTCAAGGTTATAGTGAGCACGTTCATCTTCTGTAAAGATGTGAACAACGACGTCGTTAAGATCCAAAAGAATCCAACCACCTTTGTTGTCACCTTCCATGTGGCTAGCATCAAGGCCAGCTTCTTTCACTTTCTCACGGATGTTGTCAGCAATAGCTTCCAACTGACGGCTATTCATTGCACTCAAAATAACAAAGTAATCAGTTAGGCTTGTAAGGCCGTACAAATCAAGGGCAACAATGTCTTCAGCTCGCTTTTCATCAGCAGCTTTGACAACCAATTCAAGTAATTCTTCTTTAGTCAATGATATTCTCCAGTAATTGTTATTAATCTTTTAAGTAATGCACAAAAGCATTATAGGTTTCCAAGGTTTGCGGGAAAATCGGCAAGGCCTGATGAGCCAAGTGTTCCACGGTATGAACTGTCTCAAAAGCAACGGCCTTATCTAAGGATTGCTCTGCTACTTGTCTAGCTTCCTCTACCAAAGGGAAATTACGGTTATGCTCAATATAATCAGCCACATAGACTATCTTATCTAGGGTTGACATTTCATGGCTTCCGACGGTATGGATTTCAATACTGCGTAGAATTTCGGAATCAGTCAATCCCAAATCTTCTTGGATTTTATAAATCCCAACCATGCCATGCCAGACATTGTTTCCCCATTGTTTCAATTCAGGATCAAGCTTATATTTATCAATAAGCCCCAAGAATTCCTGATCTGGGAGTTCCTTGGCATAATCATGAAGCAAACCAGCCAATCCGGCTTTCTCAGTATCATATCCGTACTTTTCAGCAAGAGCAATAGCAGCTCGCTCAACACCCAGGACATGATTAAAGCGTTTAGGGCTCATGACCGCTCGAATCTTTTCAAGAAGTTCTTCACGAGAATAGTCTAGATATTTTTCATAGGTCATTTATAGAGCCCCGCTTTCTTGATGTAGGCAAGTACAGACTGTGGCACCATAAAGTTAGGTGTGCGATCCTTCTTAATGTAAGCTCTGACTGCACTCGAACTAATATCCATAAGGGGCACATCCACCCAAATAACTGGGTAAGACGTTCCAGCCTTATACTTAGGACGCTGAACACCAACAAATTGTACCATCTCGATAAGTTCATCAATACGATGCCACTTAGGTAGGTATTCGACCATATCCGCTCCAATAATAAAGTAATAATCCGTATCAGGATTAGCCTCTGTCAAGAGCTTCATGGTGTCATAGGTATAGCTGATTCCCTTACGTTCCAACTCAATAGTTTCGATGTCCAACCCTTCAATACCGTTAATAGCCAACATAAGCATATTAAGGCGGTGTTTTTCATCAATGGTCTCTTTTTTGTCGACATGAGGTGGCTCATATTCAGGCATGAGAAGAACTTCATCAAGACCTAACTGCTGACGCACCTGGTCAGCAACAACCAAGTGGGCATTATGAACAGGATTGAAATTTCCACCTAATATTCCCACTTGCTTACGGCCTGTATCTTTGATTTCTTCCTCTAGTTGAACCTTTGTAAATGGGGTTACGAGATCTAGTGCCATGTACGCCTCCTCTTTCTCAAGCATTATACAACTGACTTAAGGCTAGCTTTAATGCTTCAAAAGTGTTCCTATACCTTAGTTTGTCCTTCACCAAGCAAAGTCAGCAACTATTTTGGGATTGCTTTGACCTTTGGTGACAACTTACGATTTTCTTTTTTAGCTGATTCTTTATAGAGAATCAAGATACGTCCAATCTTAAGGACTGTATCACAGCCAATTTCTTCTTCCAAAATTTCAGCAACTTCATGGATATCTTCCATAGTATTTTGGAGTAGGGTTACTTTGATCAATTCACGGGCATCAAGGGCGTTGCGAACGCTAGTTTTGATGTGGTCGTTAAGACCATTTTTCCCGATTTGTACAATAGGTTTAAGGGTGTGTGCTTCCGATTTGAGGAAGGCACGTTGTTTTGATGTTAATGACATGTTTATTCCTTTTAATTTTTTTGCTGTTTTTCTTAGGTGATACGGACGCTAGCAAACCTTCGGTTTCATAGCTAATTTTTGAACCTAGGGTCTCAAAAATTCCGAATCCAAGTCACATTTTATGTTACTTGGACTATCACTGCGAAAAACACATCGTTTGCTCATGACGTAAATCTAGGCAAACCTCATGTTCATTGAAAAGACTCTTTTATGCTTTTAACTACTTTATTAAGTTTAAATAATCGCTTTTCGTACGACGACGCCAACGCCTTCTGGTGCCCAGGCGGCAACGATGGTTGGTTGGTCAGCTTTTCCTTGGACACGAATCCAACCTAATCCCGAGAAGACAATGTCTGTCTTATCTTTGACAGTAAATTCGTGACGAACAAGTTTTGGAAAATCAGCCAGATTCTTTGGTCCAGGAGGCATGAGAAGACTTCCAACATGCTTATCATAGAAGGCATCTGCACCTTCAAGTTTGGTACGATGAAGCTTCAAGTTATTATCAAAGAAGGCTGTAAAACCTTGCTTATTCCCATCAATAAAGTCAAATCGTCCAAGACCGCCTAGAAATAGTGTTTGGCCTGCATTTAACTGGTAAGTTTTTGGCTTAATTTCCTTCTTAGGACTAACGTACTTGAGATCCTTCGCTGACAGATAGTGTGCCATCTGGTGGCGGTGGATGATTCCTGGTGTATCAAAAATGTAAGTACCATCATCCAAAGGAATTTCAATCTTATCAAGGGTTGTTCCAGGGAAACGAGAAGTCGTGATAATATCTTTATCACCTGTAATTTCCTTGATAATCGCATTAATTAAGGTTGATTTACCAACATTCGTCACACCGACAACATAAACATCACGACCCTTACGGAGTTTTTCAATACGTTGAATTAGCTCTTTAATGGCGTGATGATTTTGGGCAGACGTCAACATGACATCCACAGGACGCATACCTTCTTCATGGGCACGCTCTGTCAACCATTGGGTTACCTTACCATCTTTAACGGATTTAGGTAGGATATCCTTTTTATTTCCGACCAAGAGCACATCATTCCCAGAAACAAAGCGTGACAAGCCTGGAATGATTGACCCATTAAAATCGAAAATATCAACAACATTGACAACGAGGGCGTCACTGTCTCCAACTTCATGAAGCAATTTTAAAAACTCGTCATCTGTAATGTGGACATCCACAATTTCATTGTAATGACGAAGGCGGAAACAACGTTGACAGTACAACTCACCTGTTTCTTCAGCTTTTTTTATAGAGCTAGCGGGTGTGTAACCAGCCTTTTCTTTATCTTCTGTTTGAATTTGGGCTCCACACCCAATACAAAATAATTCTTCCATTAAATTCCTTTGTTGAAGGTCATTGGACCATATGCTTTTTCAATCTTTTTCCACATGCGACGTTCACGCCAACGGTTAAACTTGGTTACCCAAGCATCTGATTTCACCAAAGGCTTGACCAAAATCGATCGAATTCCGGCTCTGTGGCTAGCTCTGATGTCAGTCATTAGCTGGTCTCCCACCATAACGACCTCGTCTCGATTAAAGTGGTAACGTTCAATCGCTTCATTAATCCCTTTAGTAAAAGGTTTCATGGCACGACTCACGAAATCCACATGGAAATTGGCAACCGCACGTTCAACACGTTCATGTTTGTTGTTAGAGACCACAACCACCGGAATGTCAGCCTCTGTCATTTCATCTAACCAAGCACGTAGCTCAGGAGTCCCATCAGGGTTGTTCCAAGCAATCAAGGTATTATCCAAATCGACCAAGACAGCACGAATACCGTGTTCACGTAGCTGGTCAGGTTTCAAATCATAAACAGCCTCCACCATAAAATGGGGCCTGTAATCGTCTATACTCATTTTCTCTCCAAAATGTTAGTTTACCTCTTATTTTACCATATTTTTAAGGTTTATGTGTGGGACTTAAGTCCTATTTTTTAAGAACATCCTTTACAGAACAATAAAGAAAAGAGCCACAATCACTCAGGCTCCATTCTTATCTTTGAATTTTTTCTTGTTTTTTAAGGGCTACTAAATCCTTAAGTGAAATGAGGATGACAGCAAGAACAATTAAAATCATTCCAAGCACATCAATGGCAAAGAAGTGGTCACCCATGATTAAGACCGTTAAAATGACCGATGCCACTGGTTCTACCGATGCCAGAAGACTTCCTTTTACAGCGCCAACCATGGTTGTTCCCTTGAGGAAAACTGTATAAGCAAAAACTGTCCCGATGAAGACCAACCCAAAGAGTGCTAAAAGATTGCCACCAGTCAAGGGGAACTCATACTTCCAGGCTTGGATAGCAATTGGAAAGATCAGACCACCGAGTAACATTCCTAGACCGATGACAATCAGACTGCCCCACTTTTCAATAGCTTTAGCAGGCAGTAAGATATAGAGTGCATAGGTTACTGCCGAGAAGAGGCCCCAGAACAAGCCAATAGGTGTGATAGCCAACTCTGTCACCTGACCATGCGTGGCGATAATAAAGGTTCCCGCAATAGCCATGATAATCGCCACTAACTCTGAGACCGTTGGAAATCTGCGGTTCTTTGCACACACAAAAGCCAGAATAAGGACTGGCGTGACATACTGTAAGACTGTCGCAGTTCCAGCGTTGGTGTACTGAATAGCACTGAGATAGGCATACTGATTCAAGACCAGACCAAAGAGAGCAAATAAGGCGATACTTACTAAGGTTTTCCTATCTTTAATGGCTTGTACTAATTTGTCTCGCTGCCTAAAAAAGACCGAAGCCGTTAGTAAAGTACCAGCCAGAATCAAACGTAAACTCGTCAAAAGATTGACATTAACCCCATGAGCCATCAGGTATTGACCAGAAACTCCTGAAATTCCCCAGGCAATCCCAGCAGTTATGACCATCAGACTACCTTTTAATTGTTTAGACATGTGTTTTCCTCGATTATGATAATGCCTATTTATTATAACACAGGGAGTTGCCAGCCAAGCGATAACTTCAGAAAAATTAAACTGTTTTTCTTGAAGAATTTTCTAGCCACCAACCGACAATCCAGCCAAGAACTAAAAGATAATTCTCAAAAGCTCCAACAGCATTAACAGAGTGATGGTATTGAAGATAGCTAAGGAAATGATTGGTTCCAATACCTAGGCCTCCCAGAATCAAAGCAATCAGAACTGCTCTCAGATAAAACCAATCGTACTTTAGGTTAACGGCAAGGAGGATGACCAGAACCGCCACATTCCAAATACCAATCTCCCTCTGCCATCCAACTGAAATACCGTAACCCGAATGACTTCCCATATAGGTGGGAAAGAATAGCTGAAAAATAATGGCACCAGTCATGGCGATGATGACTAGGATAAATAAGACTCTTAAGAATTTGTTCATTGCTTTGCTCCTGAAATCTTCTATAAAAATATTCCCAACTAGTCTAACACAAATATTGCAAAGAAAAAACCAACCTTTCGGCTGGTTCTTTATCTATTAATCTTCTTTCAACTTAGCCAATTCTTGAGCAAGTAGCTTGAGGGCTACTTGTGGGTTGGCTTGGCCTTTGGTTGCTTTCATGAGGAAGCCTGTGAAGGCTTTGTCAGCGTTACGTTTACCTGACTTGAAGTCGGCTACGGCTGCTTCATTGTCTGCGAAGACTTGGTGGATGATTGGAATCAAGACTTCAGGGTCCGAAATCTGTACCAAACCAGCTTTTTCGACGTATTCACGCGCACCGCCACCGTTTTTCGCCAAGTGAACGAAGACTTTCTTGGCAATCTTAGATGAAATGGTTCCATCTTCGATGATGGCAATCATTTCGACCAAGTTTTCTGGTGTCAACTTGATTTCTTCAAGCGTTTTGCCTTCTGCGTTCAAGAATTGCGCGACTTCACCTTGGAGCCAGTTAGACACTTGTTTGGCATCGCCACCAAGGGCTACGGCTGCTTCAAAGAAGTCTGAAGTAACCTTCGTAGCTGTCAATTGGTTGGCATCATAGTCAGACAAACCAAGCTCTGCCACGTAGCGAGCACGACGGTCTTTTGGAAACTCTGGCAACTCAGTACGCATTTCCTCGATCCACTCATCTGAGATTTCAAACAATGGAAGGTCTGGTTCTGGGAAGTAACGGTAATCCGCTGCTCCTTCTTTGACACGCATAAGGATAGTACTCTTATTAGCTTCATCATAACGGCGTGTTTCTTGACGAATGACACCACCTGAACGCAAGATTTTCGCTTGGCGTTGCACTTCGTATTCAAGACCTTTACGGACGTTTGAGAAAGAGTTCAAGTTTTTCAACTCAGTCTTGGTACCAAATTCCTCTTGACCGTATGGGCGAAGGGAAATGTTAGCATCCACACGCATAGATCCTTCTTCCATCTTGACGTCTGAAATACCAGTGTACTGGATGACTTCTTTCAAAGCTGTCAAATAAGCGTAGGCTTCTTCAGGAGAACGCATATCTGCTTCAGATACGATTTCAATCAATGGAACCCCTTGACGGTTGAGGTCTACGTAAGAGAATCCATCTGTTCCATGGGTGTTCTTACCAGCATCTTCTTCCAAGTGGGCACGTTCAATCCCGATTTTCTTGGTTGAGCCATCTTCCAATTGCACTTCAATCCAACCGTTATATCCGATTGGCTCGTCAAATTGCGAAATTTGGTAAGCCTTTGGATTATCAGGATAGAAATAGTTCTTACGGTCAAAGTGCATGTGCTGATGGATATCCATATTCAGCGCCAAAGCAGCCTTGATACCAGCATCTACAACACCCTTGTTCAAGACAGGAAGCACCCCTGGGAAAGACCAGTCAATCACATTGGTATTGGCATTTTGCTCATTTCCAAAGTGAGCAGAGGTTGGTGAGAAAATTTTTGAGTTTGTATTCAATTCAACGTGGACTTCAAGTCCGATGACTGTTTCAAAGTTCATTAATTGTCACCTCCGAAAATAAGGGGTTGTTGCTTGTGGTAATCCGTTGTTGCTTCAAATGCTGCTGCAGCTTGGTAAATAGTTTCTTCAGAATACTTAGGACCGATCAACTGCAAACCAACTGGAAGACCTTGCGCAAAACCTGCAGGAATCGAAATCCCTGGAAGACCTGCCAAGTTGACTGGAATAGTCAAGAGGTCAGCCAAGTACATGGCAACCGGATCATGGTTGAGCGAATCCAAATCAAAGGCCACGCTTGGAGCTGTTGGACCAAGGATGAGGTCGTAATCTGCAAAGACTTTTTCGAAGTCTCGGATAATGAGGGTACGGACTTGACCAGCTTTCTTGTAGTAAGCATCGTAGTAACCAGATGACAAACTAAAGGTACCAAGCATGATCCGACGTTTAACCTCATCACCAAAGCCTTGACTACGAGTGTTCACGTAGATATCATCCAAGTTTTTAGCATCTTCCGCACGGAAACCATAGCGAATCCCATCGAAACGTTGCAAGTTTGAAGAAGCTTCAGATGAAGCGATGATGTAGTAAACGGCAACCCCGTATTTAGAGTGAGGCAAGCTGACTTCTTCGACAGTTGCTCCCAATTTTTCAAAGTGTTTAGCCGCATTGAGGATGGTTTCTTTGACTTCTGGGTCAATACCTTCACCGAGGTATTCCTTAGGAAGGGCAATCTTCATGCCTTTAATGTCTTGACCAATCTTAGAAGTAAAGTCTGCTACACGAACAGGTGCAGAAGTTGAATCCTTGGCATCTTCACTGGCAATGACATTAAGCAATTGGGCATTTTCCTTAACCGTTGGTGAGAAAGTACCGATTTGGTCAAGTGAGCTACCAAAGGCAATGAGACCAAAACGTGAAACTGTTCCATAAGTAGGTTTGAGACCAACAATCCCGTTAAATGCAGCTGGTTGGCGGATAGAACCACCTGTATCTGAACCAAGGGACAAACGGACTTGCCCTGAAGCTACAGAAGCTGCTGAACCACTAGAAGATCCACCAGGCACCTTGCTGTGGTCCCAAGCGTTTTTAGTCGCGCCATAGTAAGATGTTTCACCAGATCCACCCATGGCAAATTCATCCATGTTGGTCTTCCCGATGACAATCATATCTTTGGCTTTGGCATTGGCAACAGCTGTCGCATCAAAGATTGGCTCGTAGTTGTAGAGCATTTTTGAAGCCGCAGTTGTCAAGATGCCATCTGTTGAGATATTGTCTTTGACGGCGAGTGGAATCCCTGACAGAAGGTTATCTGCATCGATTCCTTTTTCATCAATGGCCTTAGCTTGCGCAAGGGCCGCTTCTTCGGCCACCGTTACAAAGGCATTGACGGCTTCTTCACGCGCCTTGATATCATCAAGCGTCGCTTGTGTCAATTCCGTTGCTGAAATTTCCTTAGAGACAAGGAGGTCGTGCAACTCTTCAATGGTTTTATTGTTGAATGACATTAGGCATCTCCTCCATCTTCTAGGATAGCTGGTACCTTGATGTAGTAGTTATCTTTTTCAGGTACATTTTTAAACAAGCGGTCACGGTCAGTCCCTTTTTCAGCAACATCCGGACGCAATACGGTCTTGCGGTCAGCCATGGTCGTTGTTGGGGCAACACTTGTTGTGTCCACTTCTTCCAACAATTCCACCATGTCGACAATTTTAGACAAGGTTGTCGCAAACTCAGCTGTCTCTTCTGGAGAGAATTTCAATTTTGAAAGATTGGCAACGTGGGTTACCTCTTCTTGCGTAATTTTCATCTTGCTTCCTTTCGTGAAATGATGATTTTTCAATACCTTCTATTTTACCATAATTTAGCCTATTTTGCTTGGAGGATAAAAAAACTGTAGTAACTTTTTTGTCACTACAGTTTACAGAGATAGAGCTTTTTCAAAACACTTATCGTATGGCTATCAAGAGCTTTCTCCAAGCCTCTAGAATTTCAAGTTTCAAATACTGTTTGGCCAACTCATATGAGGCTTGGTGCATAGACTCAAGATCACTCTCTAAGGCAAATACAATTTTGTCCGCCATCTGAGAAACAAGCAGGTCCTCACCCATAGTCTCGCTATAAGGGACCAGATAGCCATTCTCACCATCTTTAATGAAGGTTGGATTGCCATAACGAGCGTCAAAACCAACCAGAGCCAGACCTGCGCCTACGGCCTCCATCAGGGTCAACCCAAAGGTCTCCCACTGAGAGGTGGTCACGTAAAGTTCATACTGTGGGTAGACGTCTCGTAAATCCGCATGTCCTCTAAGTTGGATGTAATCATTCGCCCCTAAAGTATCAATTAGATCTTGTAGATTCTCTTGCTCCCCACCTTTACCGTAGATGTCAAAGCGAAGGTTAGGCTCTTTTTGATGGGCAAGGGCAACGGCTCTTATAGCCAAATCCAAGCGTTTACGTGGGTCCAATCGCGAAGCCGTCATCAAACTAAGAGGCTTCCTCTGCTCCTCTGGAAAACTAAGCTTATCCAAATGTCCCACTGCTAGGTCATGAATACTAGCATCTGTTACACCTTGCTTTTTCAGGGTATTCTCTAAAACAGCCTTTTGTGCCTCCGTAGCTGTAATGAAGAAATCAAAACGTTGGGCGTACTTAAAGATGTAATAATACTCATAGTAGAGGTCGCCATTTTCAAACTCATGCTCTGAATGAAAAACGAAGCCTAACTTTGCAGGTGTATCCAATTCATAAATCGGTCGCATAAACTCCATCAAGGAGGCCCTATCCAGCAACAAGGTATCCGCAGTTGTCAGCGGAAGTCTTGCTAGAAAACGACGCATGACCTCTGTTTTTGTTACTAAAATCTCAGTTCCCAACCTATATAACCAGCTGGTCCCTTGCTTGAGTTCTTCAAAGGCGATGCGACCATCTTTATTGTGATAACTTCTCCTGATGATAATGCCTTTTTCAAAGTATTCTGTGACTAATTTACTTGTTCCATACCACTCACGCTTTAAAAGCATACCATTGACGTGGTAATCCACATACCGCACACAACCTTTTTGGTAGGAATCCATCTTGAAGACTAAAGAAGTGCCATCAGAACAGACATAAACAGAGTCTGTTTCGCTTTGACTCTTCAAATCTAGACGTGTCAACTTAAATTTTTGCTGCAAGGCCCCTACTGTCAAGGATGGGATATGATTGTCTTGATCTGTAAAGCTAAGATAGGCATGGAGGAGTTCCTCGTAGCGATGCCCTAAAGAAAGATAATAGTCTAATTTATAGGGTTGTGGCCAGGTCGTAAAGATAAACTTAGCAGGCTCATTTAATTCACGTAGCATCAAAGCTCTAGACGCCTGAGCCACATCGACACCATTAGGTTCATAGCCCACCAATAGGTTAAAGGTGTAAATCGTCATCTTTTTCCCCCTCCAATCTAGTAAAGAAAGCTAAGATTTCTTCCCTCTCAGCGAGTTTCAAAACCTCTTTCTGACTTTCAAGAGCCTTAGGGTAAAACTCTGCTTGCTGTATAAGTTGTCGGAACCCCTGCTCTAGTTCCTCTAAGGAAGTATAGACCGTTGGTAAGTCCTTATAGTAGTGACGATGAACCGTTGATTCTAAGCCAAAAAGCAACTGCCTATTTTCAATCGCATCCAAAGTTACATCAGACACTTCGCTTCCATAATTCAAGTCTAAATAAATGAAACAATTCCTTAGTAGCTCTTGATATTTCTCCTGACGAATTCCTGGATAAAGATGGACATTTCTCTTTTCTTCGAGACAAGTCAACTTTGGTCCCATACTAGTTTGAGCTCCGATATGAAAGTCAATATCCGGAAAAGCATCAACCAAGTCAGCTAGCCCCTCAATATTTTCAGAAGCAGTCATCACCATGGCTTGAGGCACAAAAGTCTGAGAACCGTCTTGTTCTACACCAGCTAAATAAATCATGCCTGACTCACGTTCCTCTTGGGGATAATAATTAGTAACCAAAACATGATTCACTTGACTTTGAATAAACTCAAGACCATCATGACTGTCGGAGCAATAGACCAGACGATTAGCATTCAAGGTCTGCAAAATCGGGATTAGATTGGAATCCATACAGATGATAGCTTCGTCTGACTTTAGGACTTGATTCAAAACAACCTTAGTTAATTCTTCCCTACCCAAGAAAATCCTATCTCTTCCTTCAGATCCCTGATCAATCAAGTACCCATCTTGAATATAGTGAAGCAAGACCTCTTCTTGGTTACGATTAAAGTAAATATCCATAATGCCTTGTCCCTGATTATCCAGAAGACGCTGTTTGGTACGCCAGCCATAGCGATTATAGTCGTCTATCGCAACAACTTTTTCCCCTTGTCCAAACCATTGGACTTGTTTGACCGTACGTTCCTTTAGATTGTCACGAAAAATGACACTAGCACGACGGTCTTGACCATCAAAAATATAGGTCGTAATCCCCAAAGTCCACAATTCCCAATATAGAGGAACTGACAAATCGTTAAAAAAGAGTGGTTTCCCTTGATAATCTTCCTCAGAGGAGTAAATAAATGATGATGCTAAACTAATAGTGTCCTTATCAATATCCGTTTCAAAATTCGTGTAAAACACACGCGACTGAATACCAAAGGAGTCTAGTGATCTTCTCAGTTTTTCCGTTGCCTGACTAGGTTCTTGTGCAATAATAAGCATAGTTATCCTTTCTGACTAATCCAAGCAATAAATAGCTTAACCCTCGACCTTTATTGCTCCAAAAATCTCAAGTTAACCTGCGCCGTCTTATAGGTCTCAGTATCTTGAAGATTAGCTTCTTCCATTTTTTCAATGGCCCGCTTCAGACGTGTCTTATAAATATAACGGTGCCAGGTCAAATCATAGCCCAACATACCTAGTAAAGCTAGTTTTTCATTCTTGGCTTCCATCTCATCTAAGACACGTTTCTCCGTCCAGACCTGTGACAGCGTATCCTTACGACCCACTCGGTACCAGTAGATACATTTCTCAGTATGAACCACACGATTGGCCTTTAACAAGAGTTTGTACATAAGGAAATTATCTTCGACATTCTTCCCGACAGGAAAACGAAGGTCCTCAAATAAGGAGATTTTGTAGAGTTTCATCATAGCACACGCCCAGGCCATATCTCTTGTCTCTTGGATGGCATCCTGGTCTATAATCTCTCTCCCCTCATAGAGAGTCTCAGAGTAATCATTCTCAGTTACCTTAATCAAAAACTTACTGGTACTCTCGTTGAACAAGTTGTAGTTGGCAATAGAAACATCTGCCTCATACTTCTTAAGTTGAGTGTACAAGGTCTCCACATAATCCTCTGTTACCCAATCATCTGGGTCTACAAAAGTGATGTAATCACCTGTGGCTAGGTCAATTCCTGTATTTCGGGCTGCAGACAGGCCACCATTAACTTGTCGCACATAGCGAATACGCGAATCTCGCTTGAAAAACTCCTTGCAAATCTCCTCTGACTTATCCGGGGAACCATCATTGACAAGAATGATTTCAAGGTTTGGATAAGTCTGATTCACTATCGTTTCCAAACACTGCTTTAAATAAGCTTCCACATTATAAATGGGAATAACAATACTAACTACTTCTTTATTTTCCATGGTCTATCTCTCAATCGTATCTATATAATCTCGAACAGCTTTTACCATTTGGTCTACTTGGTCATTCTTGAACACTTGATTTTGCCCAGTTTGGTCGTGATTTGTTCCTTCAAAAGAGAAAATCGGAAGCCCCAACTGATGAATCGTTTCTGTGATATGATCAACCTCGTCAAATGGGTTGATATCCAAATAGAAATCTATTTTTTCCAAGACCTTTCGACTGGTCAATGGATCAAAGGATGGATAGAGAATAAGGTTTGGATACTGCTCCAACTTCACCAAATTAAACCCGAAATGAGAATGAGCCAAAACATGAAAAGCTACATCTGGAAGAGCCTGCAGCAAATGTTCCAATTCAAAGATGTCTGCAGTATTAGTATAAATCGCCGTATGGTAAGGAAAATCACCTACCATGTCACTAAAGCTAAGCTTTAAGGATGGCTTTCTTAATAAGATTTCTTCCCAAGATAGGGCATAATAAAACCACCAAATATCCCTGAAACGATTGAAACGTTTGGACGTCCAAGGCTTATTGTGGGAAGTATAATGAATAACCGCTGGTACCCCTTTAAAAGCATCATACCATTCCAAATCTCCATAACCATACTGGTCCTTATCAGAACCCACTTGGAGATTATAGGTCCATGGGAGTTGATACCAAGCATCCTTGAAATAAAGATTCAAGATTCCTTGATCCCCATAAACATTTTGATGACGCTCTTTTGTCAAGTCAAAAAGAGACTCTGTCACCTTGTGTTGTCGCCACCAATCGGTATCAATAACCATCAAGCCAGCGTTAAAACCATCTGTCGTCGTCGGACGGTCCACCACCGCTCCAATACCAAATCCGCCAAGATCCACTTCAAAAAGTGGTGACAAATCCTGCGTAAAAATCATATCGCAATCCAAATAGAGAACGCGATCTTCTTGAACAAACTCAGGAATTGTATAACGGAAAAAAGTCGCATAATGAATATGCGTACTTGGAAGCGAAAATTGTTTAAAGCTTTCGGCAGACACACGACAATTGAGAATTTCAGAATCAATAGCCTCTAGACGACGATTCATCAGCGTAAACCATTCTGTTGGTAAATTCTCATTTAGCACATAAATTTTCCACTGCCCTTTATGTGCACAAAAAGATTTTAGAGCCACCTCTAACTTTTCCATATAGGATAGCTCTGCTACAAATACAACTGATTTTTTCCCCATGTTTTCTTCCTCTCAAACTCTAATAAGAATATCATTTTTTAGAAAACATTACAATTTCTATCCCTTACAAAAAAAGCCAACCCTAAGGCTGACTTTAATTGGAGATCAATTTTCTTTTAGTGTTCGTTAAACGCGTAAAATAGAATTCAGACTAGCACGTGGCTTAAAACAGCGAACATCTCTCAACTCATAGACTATTCTACAGAGGCACCGTTACTTGCGATAACTTCTTTGTACCAGTTAAATGATTTCTTCTTAGAGCGTTTAAGGCTACCATTACCATCGTTGTCACGATCCACATAGATGAAACCATAACGTTTCTTCATTTCACCAGTTCCAGCAGAAACAAGGTCGATACAACCCCATGTTGTGTAGCCCCAAAGCTCTACACCATCTTCATTGATAGCATCACGCATGGCCTTGATGTGGGCTGCCAAGTAGTCGATACGATAATCATCTTCGACATAACCATTTTCATCTGGTGTATCCACAGCACCGAGACCATTTTCAACAATAAACATCGGTTTTTGGTAACGATCCCAAATGGCGTTAAGGGTAATACGAAGACCTAGTGGGTCAATTTGCCAACCCCATTCTGAAGCTTCCAAATATGGATTTTTAATAGAGGCAAAGATATTTCCAGCGGTCTTTTCATTAACTTCTGGATCACCTGAAGCCACACGACTTGCATAGTAAGAGAAAGAAATAAAATCAACAGTATGCTCTTTAAGAAGGGCCAAATCTTCTTCAGTCATCTCAATCTCAATGCCATCACGTTCCCACTGCTTCTTAGCATAATTTGGATACTCTCCACGAGCCTGAACATCAATAAAGAAATAGCTACTACGATCTTCTTGCATGGCTGCCCAGTAATCACGTGGGTGGGCTGTATTTGGATAATATTGACCTGCTGCCAACATACAACCAACCTTATTTTCAGGATCAATCTCATGGGCCAACTTCGTCGCCATAGCTGAAGCTACCAACTCATGGTGAGCTGCTTGGTATTTAACCTGTTCCTCATTCTCACCCTCTTCAAAGCAGAGTCCTGCTCCCATAAATGGTGCATGGAGAATCATATTGATTTCATTGAATGTGAGCCAGTACTTAACCAAACCTTTATAACGTGTGAAAAGGGTACGGCAAAGATTTTCATAGAAACCAAGCATCTTACGATTACGCCATCCCCCATACTCGGTAATCAAGTGCATGGGACAATCAAAGTGTGTAATCGTTACCAAAGGTTCAATACCATACTTGTGACATTCTTTGAAGAGGTCCTCGTAAAAGGCAAGCCCAGCTTCATTTGGCTCAGCTTCATCACCCTTAGGAAAAATACGTGACCAAGCAATGGAAAGACGATAGGTCTTAAAGCCCATTTCACCAAAAAGAGCAATATCTTCCTTGTAACGATGATACATGTCGATACTTTCCTTAGCTGGATAAAAATAGCCATCCTCAAAATCAAACATCTTACGACGTCCAGTGATAATTGAAAGGCGATCCTCACCAATTGGCACCACGTCAACATTGGCTAAACCACGTCCATCAGCATCATAGGCCCCCTCACATTGGTTGGCTGCTGTCGCTCCACCCCATAAAAATCCATCAGGAAAAGTCATTTTTTTAGTCATTGTTCCACCTCTTTATGATTCAAGAATATTTCAGTAATAGTATATACTAATCTGGAATCGTTTTCTTATAGTAAACTACGAAAAACTAATACTATCCTATGATTTTAGACAAGAAACGAGAGTAGGACAGATTCCCACTCTCGATTATAATTCTTATTACTCCACAATTGTTGCTCCAAGTACATTCTTAAAATGCCCGATAGCAAAGTCATGAGCTTCAGGCGTCAAGGAAGCTGTTGCACTCGCTACAACCTCGATATCATAGCCCAAATTATAGGCATCAATGGCTGTATGTAGGACACAAATATCCGTTAAAACTCCTGTCAAAACAACTGTCGTCACACGACGCTCACGCAAACGAATATCTAAATCCGTTCCCGAAAAGGCTGAATAGTGTCGCTTATCCATCCAAAAGACACGATTATCATCCTTGATAGCATCATATACACTAGCTAACTTACCATAAAGTTCTCGCCCAGACGTCCCTGCAATATTGTGCGGTGGAAAAAGCTTGGTTTCAGGATGGAAGGTATCTCCTTCATCATGTCGGTCCATAGCAACGAAGATATAGTCCCCATTGTCATAGGCTTCTTGAGTTACCTGGGCAATGCGGTCTTCAATGGTTTGGGCAGGCTTTCCAGCCGTCAACTTCCCATCATCTGCCACAAAATCATAAGAGTAATCAATTGATATCAATGCCTTTGTCATATTACTTTCTCCTTTTAAAAAAGTGGGGCAGTTTCCTCCTACCTCACTTTCTTTCAGTATTCTTCTTATTCGTATTCTTTCAATTTATCGTAGATACCTTCGTTAAGGACTTTAAGATAAGTCCCTTTCATACCGAGTGAACGGCTCTCAATAATACCAGCTGATTCCAACTTACGAAGGGCATTAACGATAACTGAACGTGTAATTCCGATACGGTCAGCGATAACAGACGCTGTCAAGCGACCTTCCAAACCGTCCAACTCATTCAAGATAGCTGAAACTGCCTTGATTTCTGAGTAAGACAAGGTATTAATTGCCATGTTGATAGCTGTTTGTTTACGAATTGTTTCTTCCAAGTTCTCTGTTTGAAGGTTCAACAACTGCAAACCAACAACCGTAGAGGCAATCTCAACCAAGATAAGATCTTCATCCACAAAATCATGGTCGTTACGCCAAATAATGAAAGAACCGAGACGCATACCACCACCATAGATAGGTGCAATTGTAGTCAAACCGTCTGGGAAATCATCTTTTGATTCCACTGGGAAAATGGTCAAGTCACTGTCAATACCAATGTTTTCTTGAGTATCATAAACACGACTAATACCACGAGTATATTCCTCTGGAAGTTGTTTAGCTTCAAAAAACTCTTCTACACGGTCATTGTTGGTTTTGTATTTCATGGCAAAACCAAGGAGAGCACCACCACCATTGACGATAGCAGCATTACAATCAATGATATCTGCTAACTGAGCAGCCATGTTGTTATATGGAAGATCGCCTTCCAAGCTATCCACTGAGCGTTGCA
The DNA here is from genome assembly GCF_000517725.1 of Streptococcus sp. SR4. Taxonomy (NCBI): domain Bacteria; kingdom Bacillati; phylum Bacillota; class Bacilli; order Lactobacillales; family Streptococcaceae; genus Streptococcus; species Streptococcus sp. SR4. Next base: position 223,499 of record NZ_AZYW01000068.1, read on the forward strand.
AGATAGATGTAATTTTACGTGTTTTAGCCAGCAAATTTGCCATATTTATTGTCTTCACTTTCTATTGTAATCATAATAATATCAAGCCTTGCACTAATCTTCTGCGTCAAGACCTACTAGCCCTACTATTATAGCACACTTAACCCAGAAATTGCAAACAATTGTCTGAAAATTATTTATTATTCTACTATTCATTATATTAAGTATATTATGGCATTTTTAGGAAAAACGTCCGGATTTTGCTCAAATACATCCCCTTTTTAGAAACAATAAAAACCGGACAAATCTTTTTGTCCAGTTTTAAAAAATTAGCGCTTGTAGTATGACAAGACTCGTTCGATTTTATTACCGAGATCAGCCAACTCTTCCACACTAGGAAGGTAGACAATACGGAAGTGATCTGGTTCATTCCAGTTAAATCCTTTACCTGGAACTAGGAGAACCTTCTCCTTCTTCAAGAGACGAAGACAGAATTCTTCATCATCTTCAATATCATACATGTTACGGTCAATTTTAGGGAAGATATAAAGACCTGCATCTGGCTTAACAGCTGAAAGCCCTGGAATAGCGTTTACGGTATTCGTGATAAACTCACGTTGTTCATAGATACGCCCACCAGGGATCAAGAGTTCATCCACAGATTGGTAACCACCAAGTGAAGTCTGAATAACGTGCTGAGAGAGCACATTAGCACAAAGACGCATGTTGGCCAACATATTAAGCCCTTCAATATAGCCTTTGACATTCTTTTTAGGTCCAGAGAGAACCATCCAACCTACACGGAAACCACAGATACGGTGAGACTTAGAAAGACCATTCATAGACACACAGAAAACATCTGGTGCAAGACTAGCAATCGCAGTATGCTTTTTACCATCCATAACCAAGCGGTCATAAATCTCATCCGCAAAGATAATCAAATCATTTTGTCGAGCAATATCCACAATCTGTTCAAGGACATCCTTAGGATAGAGTGAACCTGTAGGATTATTGGGATTGATGACTACAATTGCCTTAGTATTTGACGTAATCTTTGATTTGATATCATCAATATCTGGATACCAGTTAGATTTTTCATCACAGACATAGTGTACGGCATTACCGCCAGCTAGACTGACACAAGCTGTCCAAAGAGGATAGTCTGGCATTGGGACCAAGACCTCATCTCCATCATCAAGCAAAGCCTGCATAGACATGGAAATCATCTCTGAAACACCATTACCAATATAAATATCATCAATATCTACATTTGGGAATCCCTTTAGCTGGCAGTACTGCATAATCGCCTTACGAGCTGAGAAAATCCCCTTACTATCCGAATACCCTTCACTGTTACGAACATTCATAATTAAATCACGAATGACTTCATCCGGTGCTGTAAAGCCAAATTCCGCAGGATTTCCTGTATTAAGACGAAGAATCTTTTCACCATTGGCAATCATACGGTTGGCTTCATCCAAAACTGGTCCACGAATATCATAGGCAACGTGATCCAACTTTGATGATTTATCAAATGTTTTCATAAGTTAATCCTTTCAAAAGATACTAAAAGTAGATACATCTAGCAGAAAATAAGAAAATTCAACACCTGATGGGGATTTCCACTTTTATTGACACCAACTTTAGGCTTGGCCATTTGGTATCATTTCTGAAGACTTGTCTTCCTCTTTTTTAATTATCATGTTTCTTACGAAGCTAATAACAGATTGTATTATACCTCTTTTTCAAGCAATCTTCAATTTTTAGATAATACTGAAATCTTCACATTACTAAGAGCATCCTAAAGTAAGCAGTCAAAAAAAGATTTCAGAAAATCTATAACAACGCTTTCATTTTTTAGATTAAAGGAGTATAATAAAGCTAAAGATAGGAGGTAGAGCTTATGTCTCAACAATATGAACGTATTATGGTAGCTATCGACGGTTCTTACGAATCAGAACTGGCCTTTATTAAAGGTGTGCACGTTGCAAAACGTAATAATGCTCAGTTACTATTGGTACACGTTATCGATACACGCGCCCTTCAAAGCGTTGCGACTTTCGACTCTTACATCTATGAAAAACTAGAAGACGAAGCTAAAGCTGTTTTGGCTGACTTTGAACGCCAAGCCAGAGAAGCTGGTTTAACCAAGATTCGCAAAGTTATTGAGTTCGGTAATCCTAAGAGCCTCTTGGCTGTTGATATCCCTGATAAGGAAAATGTTGACCTTATTATGGTTGGTGCCACAGGTCTCAATACTTTTGAACGCTTGCTTATTGGTTCATCTTCTGAATACATTCTCCGTCACGCAAAAGTTGACTTGCTCATTGTTCGTGACTCTGAAAAAACACTTTAGTCACCTCTCACAAGCACCTCTGGTGCTTTTCTCATATGAAAAAGAACCGAGATCTAAATCTCAGTTCTTTTTTCTGTTCTATTTTTCAGACATTGCTGATTCAGACATCACTTCTGACTCTGAAGTTGACTGGCTTTCTTCGACCAAGTCTTCACTAGCAGATTGACTTGAGGCACCTGCTTGCTCCAAAGCAAGGCTAGTTGAAAGGCTCTCACGTTCTGCTTCCTGACTAAGGCTAGCTTCAACAATCATGAGTTCCTTTTGACGTTCTGTTTCACGAAGATATTCACGTTCTTCAAGTTCTTCCTGACGACGTCTTTCCTGCTCACGTCTTTGAGCTTTTTGACGCTCACGCTTAGCATGACGTTTTTGCGTCTCATCAATCAAGACCTTAGTGTTGTCTTTAATATGCATCCACTTAATAAGACGAACCAAGAGTCTCCATAGGAAGACAATAATTGACTCTGCAAAGAGAAGAATCTCAACCAGAATAACTCCCAACAAGCTCCAAGCCATGAAGAGTGTAATCAATAACTGTGTGAAAATCTTCTTCAAGTCACCCAAATGATTATTGTGAATATTAAGGGTTTCAAGGAAAAGATCTAAAATCCCTTGCAAGAGGTGTGATTTAACAGATTTGTCTCCCTCTAGGCTCAAGTCCGTTTGGACTTCTGCCGGAGTAACAACTGTCAAGTCCCCATCCTGGTAGACATCTATACGGTCTCCTAATTTTATATCAAAATCAAAAAGCGTGCGATCTATTTTCTTAAGTCGCCCGTCAGGATGACTGAGATAAACAAAGTCATCATCAAATTTTAAAATACGAAACATAATTTACCTGCTCTTTATTACTCTCTAAATAATAGCAAAGTTAAAAAGCCCTTGTCAAGAGCTTCTTTTTCAATCCAAGGTTTTGACACCGATACGATTTTTATACTCTTGATACGTTTCAGTGTGCATGAGAGCTTTGGCATTTTTAACCCGATCTGCAGTTGGTGGTTTGACCCCTTCCAAAGGATATGGAATACCGAGCTCACGCCATTTGAACTCACCCATTGTATGATAGGGAAGAATTTCAAATTTATCGACATTTTTCAAGGTCTTTACAAACTCACCAAGCTTAACCAAGTGTTCGTCAAAGTCTGTCAAGCCAGGTACCAAGACATGGCGAATCCAGACTGGAACTTGTTTATCAGACAGATATTGAGCAAATTCCAAGATATTTTTATTAGGTTGACGGGTCACAAACTTGTGTTGTTCGGGATCAATCTCTTTGATGTCAAGTAGGACCAAGTCAGTAACAGCCAAAAGTTTGTCAACAACTTCATGATACTCAGGAGTATTGCGGTAAGCAAACCCACAAGTATCAAGCGTACAGTGAATTCCTAGCTTCTTAGCCTCTGTAAAGAGGGCAGTGACAAAATCAATCTGAAGCATGGCCTCACCACCTGATACAGTGATACCTCCATGCTCACCCCAGAAATGACGGAAACGAAGAGCCTCATCTAAGACATCTTCAACCGTACGTTCAACAGCCTTATTTGACTCCATAGCCCAAGTATCTGGATTATGACAATATTGGCAACGCATCTTACAGCCTTGCATGAAAACAATAAAACGGATACCCGGACCATCTACGGATCCAAAACTTTCGGTTGAATGAACAAGTCCAGTCACCTGACTGTAATCAATTTCTGCCATGGCAGCCTCCTTGTAAACGCTTTTTACATGTTTTTATTATACCTCTTTTATCAGAAACATGCTCCATATCTGCCTGAATTCAAGCAAAGGTTATACTATAATACATCTAAAATTAAATGATATCTATACTATACCAGAAGAAAAACAAAAAAACTGGAAAAATCCAGTCTTTTATCATCTATATTATTAGGCACGTTTCTTAAGACCCAAAAAGGCTGCAGCAGCAAGGAAGAATGTTCCTGCCAATGTCAAGATTACTGTTGATGCTTCACCAGTCTTAGGAAGTGTAACTTCCTTACCTTTAGCATCTTTACCAGTCAATGTACCGTCAGCATTCACTTTGAATCCTACCGTTTCAGGAGCGACAACACTTGTTGTACCGTCAGTGTTAGCGATGACAATTTGGCTATTTTGTGTAGACACAATTGTTTGGCCAGCTGCAGTGATAACTGGAGCTGTTGGTGTTACAGTAACAACAGGTTGTCCATTAACATTCACTGCTGGAGTTTCAGGGTTTTGAGGTGCTTCGCTTGTCCCTTTATCAGTTGCTGAAGCTGGGTCTTCTGGTTTCTCAGTTGGTTTATCAGCTGGTTTTGTTGATGAATCAGCTGTTGGAGCCGGTGTCGCAGGTGTTTCTGGAGTTGCTGGTGTTGTTGGCTCAGCTGGTACTTCAGGAACTGTAGGTGTTGGTGTTGTTGGCGTTGCCGCACCTGTGTTTGAATCATTGCTACGAGCCAAGTCACCATCACTTGGGGCTGTTGAAGGACCAGTTGCTGCATGATCTGTCGTTGGTTGTGTAAGAACAGCATCATTTGTCGCAATACCATCGTCCGCAAAAGAAGTTACTGGTACAAAAGCTCCTAGGGTAAGGGTGAGTAAAAGCAAGCCACTATATATAGATTTTTTAGAAGCCATTAAGATTCTCCTTTTTTCATTTATCAGTTAATTTATATTCTACCATAAAAAAGTAATAAAAGACTGTTTTAATTAAAATCTTATTTATTTTTATTCTAAATCTATCAATACACTAAAATATGTTAGAACATCTCCAAAATTATAGTTCTTTTTCTGACAAAGTCTGGCAGTTTTGATAGGTGAAAGAGGCTTTATGACGTACTTTATAGGCATTTTCTAATCTTATTATTTTGATAAGCTGATATTCCAAGATAGATAAGAAAAAGCACTTTCACTCATAATGAGAGAAAGTGCCTAATTAGTAAATAGTCGCTTTTAAGTTCCAATATTTTCTAATAAAAACATGTAGAAAACTATTCTTCTGCCTCTTCTGGAGCTGCCGTGATGATTACCTTAAGTTTGGTTACACGACCATCCTTAACCTTATCATTGATAAATTCGAGGTGTTTGTCCTTGTTGATAACTGAATAGTGTTCCTTGACTTCTTGAGTTGGAATGGCTCCCACACCTGTCAAATAATAACCTGCAATAGTATCAACATCATCACTCTCAAGTTCTGTATCAAAATGTTCATTGAAGTCGTTAAGAGTCATAGCTCCCTCGACAATATAGGTATTCTCACCAATTTCACGAACTTCCACACTAGATTTATCTGTTTCGTCGTCAATCTCACCAACGATTTCTTCCAAAAGGTCCTCGAAGGTAACAAGACCAGCAACGCCACCGTATTCATCAAGCAAGATAGCCATCTGATTATTGGTGTTACGAAAGGCTGCCAAGAGATCATCTACGAAGATAGTCTCAGGAACAAAGAGTGGTTCATTCATGATTCGACGAAGTTTGATATTTTCGAAACCAAGTTCGAAACCTGCTTTAAGAAGGTTTTTGGTATGAATGACACCGATGATCTTATCCTTGTCATCTTCGTAAACAGGAATACGAGAGAAACTTTCCTTGAGAATAGCTTGGATATTTTCTTGAGTATTGTCTTCAATATCAATCATGAAGGCATCTGTACGAGGGACCATAACCTCACGCGCCATCAATTCATCAAGAGAGAATACCCCTTGGAGCATTTCAATTTCTTCAGCCTCAAGTGTATCCTCACTCTTGGTCAACATGTACTCAATCTCATCACGTGTCATCTGCTCATCTGCATCATCAAAGGTCATAGGTGTCAAACGAGACAAAAGATTGGTTGAGGCCGAAAGAATCCAAACAAAGGGACTGACAATCTTACCTGTAACAATAATGACAGGTGCCGAGTAGATGGCTAGATTTTCCTTGAGATTCATAGCGATACGTTTTGGATAAAGTTCCCCAAAAACGATAGAGATATAGGTCAAGACAACCAAAGAAATCATGCTACCCGCTGTCTTAGCCCAAGCCGCATGACCAAACCAAGTCGCTATCACTGCACCTAGTGACGCAGAGAGACTGGCCCCCTGTAAGAGGCTAATAAAGGTAATACCAACCTGGATAGTTGATAGGAAGTTGTTTGGATTTTCAAGAACCTTGAGTAGGCGAATAAATTTCTTATCGCCTTCTTCTGCCTTTTGCTCTACACGTGAGCGGTTAAGTGATACGAGAGCCATCTCAGATGCTGAGAAAAAGGCTGTAAGCAAGGTTAAAATTAGTAGTAAAATAGATTGAAATAATAAGGACTGACCACTAGAGTCTTCCATTTTTTCTTCTCCTCTAAAAAAAAATTCTGACTTTTATTATACCATAATTTCCCAATAAAGATGTCTATTTTATGCTATAATTAGAGTAATTTATCATCAAAGGAGAGACTTATGTCACTTATACGCTTAGAAAATGTCAGTTTAGCCCGTCAAGGAAAAACACTCTTGTCTGACCTTAACTGGACAGTTGAAAAAGGACAAACCTGGGCTATCCTGGGACTTAACGGTGCTGGAAAATCAACCCTCTTACGTTTGTTGACAGCTGAATTTTTCCCTTCTGAAGGGAAGGCTGAGATACTAGGCTACACCTTTGGTAATGGAGACATCACGGGTCTTCGTCAACACATCGGTATCGTCAGTTCCTTTATCACTGAGCGTCTGCCTCAACATATGACTGCTGAAAAAATCGTCCTTACGGGTAAGTACAAAAGTTCAATCCTCTACAAAGCCTATGGAGACAAAGAGCTACAAGAAGCCAAGGATATGCTGACTTCACTTGGTGCTGGAGATTTGATTGGTCGTAAATACCGTGGGCTCTCTCAGGGAGAAAAGCAAATCTGTTTGATTGCTCGTAGTCTGATGGAAGATCCCGATATCATTATCCTTGACGAAGCAACTGTTGGCTTGGACCTCTTTGCCCGCGAAAAGCTCTTACGTCAGATTGACCGTATCACCTCGCTTCCACATGCTCCACTGGTTCTTTACGTCACCCACCACGCTGAAGAAATCACTGAAAAGATGGACCACATTCTCCTACTCCGTCAAGGAAAAATTGTGGCACAAGGACCAAAAAATGATATCATCACACCGGAAGTTTTAGCTGACTTCTACCAAAATCCTGTTCAAATTATTCCAATTGATGACCATCGTTTTTACATTAACCCCCTTCTATAAAAATCGCTCAAAGAAACAAGTCTCCTAGACATTATCTGGGGGACTTGTTTTTTTATCACTACTCCTCTTTTATTTTCGATACACCATACAAAATTAAGGCTGGAACGATAAGTTGTTCTATAGAACCATATGAAACAATGAATAGCCCAGCAACTACATATAGACGGTTTTTGTTAGCGATGCTTATAGCTCTTGGAAGCATCATAGTAGGAATTATGATTAATGGAGTCATAAGAATGAGTTGTATAAACTAATCAAGACCTGCTAAGGGATTAGGGTCGTTTATAGGATAGTAAAAGACAGAAGTTAAATTAACAACTAAATCCCTAAGCGCTAAAATAAAAGCGGTCCAAAGCCAAATTGAATCAGGGGCTAGATTTGATTGCTTTTGATTATTTGTATAATCATGATTTTTATGTTCTGGGCTCTCCGCATAATTATAAATCTTACGCTTTTCAACGACTGGTTTAGTCTTTTTCTCAACCAGCAGGTCTTTCTCCTTCAACTCAAGTCCATACTTCTTCTGCCATTTTTCAACTAGTGTTAAAGTGTTGCCGTTTACACGATAGGCAAGATAGAACGATACTGCTAGCAGAAACAGAGTGACATCAGTAATGATATGGTCAACCAAGAAGCCATAAATCAGCTCAAGTAAACTAATGGCTATGAGAAGGATTGAAGAGATTCTTAATTTCTTTTGGTTTATTTCAGTCATTAATGTAAGGAACAAAAATATACTTGCACACTCTAGAACAGGATACAGTATGTAAAAAATACCACTAATATCTTTTGTAGTAATCTTTACGTAGTGTGTAGCCCACATTACAGCAACCATTCCTAAGCCAAGAAGAGGAACAGAGGACTGCCAAGCTGACGGGCTTTTAAAGGAGGCTAAGAGCATCGGAAGTTCTGTCTTCTTCATCATAATGACGAGCCAAATTAGGCAAATAACAGTTAAAACTGGTGAAACCGACCAGGGTTTAAAAATGGAAGCCGGTACTATAAAATAGGTAACTAGCTGACAAATATGGAAGGCAAACACAGCTAAGATGCCCTCAACTTTCCGCTTGTCCTTCATAAGCCTAAAAACAAACCATATTAAAATAGCTTGCTGTGGAAGTTGAGAACTTAGCAAGGATACAGAATTGAGCGTTTCATACTCAAAATGCAAACCATAAGACCTAAGCATAGATAGAGCCAACAATACTTCAAAAAAGATAAGTATATAAAAGCAAATTTTTCTAGACATACAACCACCCCGCCTTTCATTTAATCTTAGAGAGAATATTTTTCAATACCATTATAGTCTTTTTATGTAAGCGTTTTATCCTTGTGGTGAACTATTTTCTCTTTTCTTTACTTGATTACAAAACGCTCCTTTTTTGACCGAATAGATTCTATAATTAACCACATAGACATATGATATTGTCTGCGAGGTAGCCTTTTGATAACTTAGTAGGTGTTAAAGTAAAAAAACTTTCAAACAAAGAAAACGAGGTAGAAACATGACTAAAGTAATAGGTTTTGGATTAATCGCTACAGCAATAACAGTTATCACTTACAGTATTCTCGGCTTCCCCAAAATGGAGGTGTCGCTTTGGCCACTATTTCCTGTTGTTCTATTTGCTTTCTTTGCAATAGAGAATCTTATCAAAAAAGATTATAAATCTAGCCTCATGAATACTTTGATTGGGTTAATGATTGCTAATGCAATCTATGACTTGCTCCCTATCTCAAATAGTATTCTGATTGTTGCAGGAATCCTAACATGCCTAGGCCTAAGTTTTCTTTTTCCAAATCACGATACAGATAAAGAGAGACATTAAAAAGAAGCCAAAATTTTTCTTGGCTTCTTTTTGTAATAACATCCATTGTTTAGGCCCGACCTCGAGCCAGATTAATCATATCATAGGTTAACGTGTTGCTAGTTTCTTTGAGAGAGTAATCCTCCAAAGTATTGACTTCCTTACGAAGCTGCTTGGCATAACGGCTAGAAATAAGTTCAGCCTGCTCGTACTCGTTGATAACCTTACGTTCCAAATAGTAGCCACGCAACATTTCATCAATATTGTCTGGATGAAGATGGGTGATAACCCGCTCAACAAAGGCACCTGATTGAATAATCTCAGCCTCTTGAAGGCGACTGCGTTTCAGATAAGACAAGAGATCTGAATGATAAACACCTTCCAGATTACTCAGGGCTTCCAAAATCTGCTCAGTATTTGTCAAATAGAGCTCAGCTATATGGTCACGATTCTCCTCGGTCAAACGAGTAACACCCAGCATCTCATCATGATCAAGGCTAAACCTAAAGGTTAAAACCAAGTGTAAGAGTCTACGAAGGCCACGCACAAAGACAACGAAGGCATAAGAAAGACTGGAAACAAAGCCACGGTTGATACGACGCTCCAACCCCTTGATATAACGTTGATAAAGGTTATATTCGAGTTCAGAAATCTTGCCCTTCTTGTAAGCATATTCCAGGCCTTCACTCTCGATTTCCATGATCATGACACGGATATTGGCCAACTCTTCTTTGACATTATTGGATTCCTGCTCCAAGATTAGATTTTCCAAGCGTTGGTTATAATTGTCAATAGTCGCATAGATAGCCCCTTGATGTTTAGACTGCTTGAGGTCCTTCTCTAGCTCTCCAACAACATCATTGAGAATGGCAATCTGCATATAATGGTTGGTCGTGTGAGCTGGTCCAGTGGCTAACTTAGGTAGGACTAAGATACCAGTTAAGAAACTCAATAAGGTTACACCCGCTACTGTAAAGAGCAAGAGACTATGTTCCAGAGCAGTCATATTGGCAACCGGAAGCAAAAGAATGGTTGCAATCGAAACTGTTCCTTTGACACCAGAAAAGGTTAAAAGAGTAGCACTCTTCCAGATTTTCTTCAATGGTCGTTTGGTCCGCCAAGATCTTTGGGCAAAAACTGCACTAATCATAACAAAGCGAATGCCAAACATAGTCGCTGTTAAGAGGACGATAGCAAGAAGCATCCAGAGATTATCGTAGGTACTACTACGTAGCACTGGAGCTGCCAAGCTCGGCAGTTCCGTACCCAAGAGGAAAAAGACCATGCCATTAAGCATAAAGGTAATGGTTCCCCAAATCGTATGGGAAACATTATCCAGCTTGGCATCAAAAACGGTGATTTTTTTGAAACGACTGGCAAGCGAGATCCCTGCTACTACCACAGCAATAATTCCAGAAGCATGAATTTCCTCAGCGACAAAGTAAGAAGAAATCGGTAATACTAACTCTAGTAAGAGGGCACCTGTAACATCTGCAGCATCCATATTGTCCAAAATGGTCAAAAAGAGGCGATTAAATAAGGCTGTAATCAAGCCAACTAAAAAACCACCAAGCACAGAAATAAGCAAATTCCAGCTCGCACCAAGTAGGGAGAAGGCACCTGTCGTCAAAGCAGTCACTGCCACCTGAAAGGCAACCAAGCCAGAGGCATCGTTTAGAAGACCTTCCCCCTGCAAAATGTAGCTAATCCACTTTGGAAAACTGAAACGTTTAGAAATAGCTGAATAGGCTACTAAATCCGTTGGCCCAAGAGCCGCCCCAATGGCTAGGCAGGCAGACAAAGGCACAGCAGCAGGCAAGACGGCCTTAGCAAGATAACCGATTCCTAGCGTCGAGACAAAGATCACTGGAAATATCAAAAATAGAATCAACTTCCAGTTGCGTAAAATACTAGTAATATCACTCTCTCCACCTTCACGAAACAGCAAAGGAGCAATAATAAATGCTAGAAAAAGTTCTGTTTCAAGCTCAAAAGCTTTCCCTTTAAAAAGTAAACTGATACCCACTCCAAAAATAATTTGAATCAAGGGTAAGGGCAGACGAGGGAAAACACGATTGATAACATTCGATAATATCAAGCTAAAAAGAAGAACAAGCAAAGCTAATGATAAATGCATAGCTCCTCCTACCCTTCCTTATGGCAACAATTTGAGAATAATTCTTTTTGCTTACTAATCTTTTTATCAATAGCAGTCACGTCTTCCTTGGCCAAAAGTTTATGACAACGTTCGACCTCAAGACTAGCTAGTTTCTTCTTAATTTTAGCTGTTTTACGATTATCGACCTTCTTCAAAGTGTCCTCATCGCCCTGTTTATCTATATATTTGGCCTGCATATTTGCAAGTTTTTCTTTAATATCTGTAATCATTGTAATTTCTCCAACATCACCAAAAATGGTGGGGTATTAATTTGATTGAGGGGTTGGTAAAGCATGGCTGTAAAATCACGCTGATTTAAACCGATAACGTACTCAAGCACAGCATCCTTCTCCATATCGCCACCATTATGACCGTAGTAAATCATAATAGCCAAGCGACCACCAACCTCTAAGCGGTCAAGAATCTTCTCAATGGCCTCAAGAGTCGTGTGGGGCTTGGTGATGACACTCTTGTCTGCAGATGGCAGATAGCCCAAATTGAAAATAGCCGCTCGAATAGGCTCCGTAACATAACGATCAAGATTTTCATGACCATCTAAAATGAGTTCTGCATTTTCAATTTCCAAGTCTAACAAGCGTTGACGAGTCTTTTCAAGTGCCTGCTCCTGCACGTCAAAGGCATAAACCTTTTTAGCAAGACCAGCCAGAAAGGCTGTATCGTTCCCATTTCCCATGGTTGCATCAACAGCGACACTCTCATCGTCCAGCACTTCTGCTAAAAAGTCATGAGACAGATGAATCGGACGTTTAATCATGCTTTTTCCTCCTTCTTGCTAGCTACTTTGCATCCTTGCCATGAGTCGCGACGTTCCATCTCTTTGTCAATGGCATTGAGGACCTCCCACTTGTTGAGACTCCACATAGGACCAATCAACATATCTCGTGGCGCATCACCAGTGATACGATGAATGACGATATCCTGAGGGATAATTTCCAATTGGTCACAGATGATGGACACATACTCTTCCTGACTCAGTAATTTAAGACGCCCCTCATGGTAGTCTCTTTGCATACGCGTATTGGTCATCAGGTGGAGGAGGTGGAGTTTAATCCCCTGAATGTCATTGTCTGTCACACAACGGCGAACATTTTCCACCATCATCTCGTGGGTTTCCCCTGGCAGCCCATTAATCAGATGCGACACAATCTCAGCCTTTGGCGCACGCTCACGCACACGCTTAACCGTCTCCACATAGAGATCATAGCTGTGTGCTCGGTTAATGAGCTCTGACGTTTCTTCATAAGTCGTCTGCAAGCCAAGTTCGACGGTCACATGCATACGTTCTGTGAGTTCTGCCAGATAATCAATCACATCGTCTGGCAAACAGTCTGGGCGGGTACCGATATTGATACCAACAACACCAGGCTCATTGATAGCCTGTTCGTAGCGCTCCTTGATAACTTCAAGCGGCGCGTGGGTATTGGTAAAGTTTTGAAAATAAACCAGATATTTCTGAACTTCTGGCCACTTGCGGTGCATGAAGTCAATCTCATGGTAAAATTGCTCACGAATCGGTGCCTCAGGTGCTACAATAGCATCCCCAGACCCCGATACCGTACAAAAGGTACAGCCACCGTGGGCCACTGTGCCATCACGATTGGGACAATCAAAACCCGCATCAATTGGTAGTTTGAAAATCTTTTCGCCAAAAATCTCACGATAGTAATCATTGACTGTTCTATAACGTTTTTTCATAAAGACTATTATAACACTTTGACCTAAAAAAGAGAGTAAGACTCAGACAAAAATCATGGATCTCTGCCTGTCCTACTCTCTTCTTATTTAGTCTTTTTCAAATAATCAATAGCTTCTTGAGCTGTTTTAACAGGGACGATTTTCATCTTGGTTCCCAGTTTCTTAGCAGCTTCCTTGGCCTCTTGATAGTTAGTCTTGGCATCCGGATCAGCCTTTTTCATTTCCTTGGTTACTGGATTATTTGGTACAAAGAAAATGTCTGCACCACTATCAGCCGCTGATTTCACCTTAAGGTAGGCACCACCGATATCACCGACAGAACCATCCTTTTCAATGGTTCCTGTTCCAGCAATCTTACGACCAGCCTTGAGATCTTGACCAGACACCTGATCGTAAATAGCTAGGGTAAACATAAGACCCGCACTTGGTCCACCAACACCATCAAGTTTAAACTTCACATTTTCAGGACTCTTGACCTCGGTATGATCTGTCAAACCGATACCAATACCATTTTTACCATTGGCAATCTTGATAATCTTACCAGTAGCAGTCTTTTCTTTGTCATCTGTCGTATAAGTGACCTTGACTTTTGAACCCAGCTTAAGACCTTGAACGTATTTTATCAAATCAGCAGAGTTATCAAAAGACTTGCCATTGACAGCTGTCACCGTATCCGCAATATTAAGGACACCCTTGAAGCTAGAATCATCAGCCACCTGAAGCACATAAACACCCATATACTCCAAGCTAGCCTCCTTACCAGCCAGAGTCAAGCCCTGATAAATCGCTTGGTTTTGGGAAGTCTCCATGTAAAATTGGTTGATACGCATGAAATCTTCATCAGAGTAATTTCCAGTTGCCTCTTCAGCTGTTTGAAGCTTTGCAAAATCATTAAGCTGAGCATAGAGCATCAAGGCCAAAGTCGCCTTGGTTTGGGCCACCGCCACAAAATTGTAGGATCCTTTTGAATCATCAGCTTTCTTATCTACAGTCAAGACTTCCTTAGTATCAAAAGCACCACCCGGAAGCTCAACATAATAATTATTTAGCGGAAAAAAGAGGGCAAATAGGAGGAAAAGTACCGTAAAAATACTTAACAACCACCACTTAATCCGCCAAATTTTCCCTAATAGTGATTTAGATTCGTTCTTGTTTGCCACGCTTGGCCTCCACTTCCTTAACAACTGCTTGAGGAACATAGAAACTAATGTCCCCCTCAAAATAAATCAACTCACGCACACGACTTGAAGAGACTGGTGTTACCTCATGACTGGCAATCAAATAAACTGTTTCTAACTCAGGTGCCAACCCCTTATTGAAATAATCCATATTGGCCTCATAGTCAAAATCTGTCGCATTACGAAGACCTCGGACCAAATAAGTCACCCCAAGATCACTAGCGACATCTACAGCCAAACTATCGTGAGCCGTTATAACCTTGACATTGGGAAAATCTGCCACGACCTCTTCCAAGATACGCTTGCGAGTCTCCACGTCCCAGAAGCCCTGCTTATTTTTATTATAAAAGAGACCGATATAAAGCTCATCAAAGAGCTTGCTGGCTCTGGCAATAATATCCATATGCCCATTAGTAATCGGATCAAAAGACCCCGTAAACATAGCAATCTTTGTCATAGCATTCCTTTCTACAACTTCCCTATCAAAGGCTAACGCACGTATACGGTCACCTTACTGATACCATAGGTTTTCTGCTTCCAAATCCCAAAGTTTGAAATTTCTTCAGGTAAGTCCACAGCCTTATCAGTTTCACAAACCAACATAACTTCCTCAGCCAAGAGCCCTTGCTCCTCTAACTGAGTAATATTAGCCACAATCTGCTCTTTGGCATAAGGCGGATCTAAAAGCACCAAGTCAAATTGACCCGTCAATTGTGTCAATGCACGCGCTGCATCCATCTTCAAAAGTTGAAACTGCTTCTCACTCTTGGTCATCTTGATATTTTCCTGGATAATAGCTTGTGCCCGACGATCCTTTTCCACGAGGACAGCAGACGACATACCACGACTGATAGCCTCAATAGCCAGGCTACCGCTCCCAGAAAAGAGATCCAAAACACGCCCTCCATCAAAGAAAGGACCAATCATATTGAAAATGGCACCCTTGACCTTGTCCGTTGTTGGACGAGTCGTTTTGCCTTCTAACGTTTTAAGCGGACGTCCGCCAAATTCACCTGCTACAACACGCAAGTCAGTCACCTCGTTTTTACTGATTTTTAGTAAGACTTTTCTATTATACCAAAAAACCACACATAGATGTTGCTCCAAAGGAGGCTAGAATGGCTAAAGAGCATCAAACAAACACAAAAAACTCGAGAACCTCCCGAGTTTCCATTCATGTTACTTATCACCAAGTGCAGTCACGTAGTTGTAGGCTTCGATACCAGCTGTGGCACCATCCCCTACGGCTGTTGTAATTTGGCGAAGGTCTTTCTGGCGGACATCCCCAATGGCAAAGATACCAGGAATACGTGTCGCCATCTTATCATCTGTAATTACCCAACCATCTTGGTCAGTGATGTCGAGACCTGTCAAGTAATCTGAAACTGGATCAAGTCCCACATAAACAAAGACACCGCCAAATTCGTGGTTAGTCACCTCACCAGTTTTGACATTCTTGATATCAACACTGCGAACCTTGATGTCATCACCCTTGATTTCTTCAACGACTGAGTCCCAGATAAACTTGACTTTCTCATTGGCGAAGGCACGGTCTTGAAGAACCTTTTGAGCACGCAATTCATCACGACGGTGAACAATGGTCACGCTATTGGCAAAGCGTGTCAAATAAATTCCTTCTTCAACGGCAGAGTCTCCACCACCAACGACCAAGAGGTCTTGATTACGGAAGAAGGCACCATCACAGACCGCACAGTAAGATACCCCACGGCTGTTGTACTCTTCTTCGCCAGCAACACCAATGTGGCGATGTTTGGCACCAGTCGCAATGATAACTGTCTTGGTTTGGTACTCTTCATCACCAGTTTTGACAACTTTATAGTCACCCTTGTCTTCGATACCAGACACGATACCATAAAGATTTTCAACGCCCAATTTTTCCAAGGGTTCGAACATCTTCATTGACAATTCTGGACCAGAAATACTTTCAAAACCAGGGTAATTTTCAATATCAGACGTGTTATTCATCTGTCCACCAGGAGCACCTTGCTCCAAAGTTGCCACTTTAAGGTTGGCACGTGCTGCATAGAGTGCTGCAGTCATCCCCGCAGGACCAGCTCCAATAACAATTGTATCGTACATGAGTAACTCCTTATATGATTTTCTTGTAGAGATATCTTACACCTAATGTGCCAACAAAGCTAGAATTATGCATTCAGCACGATAAGAATCGCCATAAAAGCAAATGCCAAAACGGGAATCGAAACCATCGACATCATAATAGCATCATAGAGGGCACCTTGACGCTCCTTAACAGTTTTGTCTGCACGACGTAAGGCACGCCATCCAAGCCAAATGGCACCAATCACCAAGCACATAAAGAAAGCAATCACAAGGCCTAAGAGGTAAAATTTAAAAATATTTAATAACATAAAACATCCTAAAGTGAGAAATAGAAAAGGCTGAGATAACATTCTCCAACCTCTGAATTCGACTAGTAATAACTGCGCGATGCAGTATCTGACTTGACACTTAGTCACCTTTGAGGTTTTCAAAAGCTCCTAATCATCCTAGTGGGAGTTTAACTATGGACTAAAATGTAGCCCCATCCCATTACCTTTTCTATTGTAACAAAAATCCCATCTTAAAGATATTGTTTTGAATAAGAAGCGAAAAATTCTTTTGTTCGTTCTTCTTTCGGATGGTTAAAGATTTCATCAGGTGTTCCTTGTTCAAGGATATGCCCTTTTTCAAGGAAGAGTACCTTGTCAGCCACTTGATAAACAAAGTTCATGTCGTGACTGACCAAAATCATGGTTTGACCTGACTTAGCTGCATCAGCGATTGATTTTTCAACCTCACCAACCAACTCAGGGTCAAGGGCAGATGTTGGTTCGTCAAGCAAGAGCACATCTGGCTTCATAGCAAGGGCACGGGCCAAGGCCACACGTTGCTTTTGACCACCTGACAAGTGACGTGGGTAGTGATTTTCGCGATTTGAAAGTCCAACCTTAGCAAGCTCTTCTTTGGCAATCTTAGTAGCTTCTTCGTCAGAAAGTTTCTTAACAATCTTAAGACCTTCCTTAACATTATCCAAGGCTGTACGACGTTCAAAGAGGTTGAACTGTTGGAAAACCATGGCCAACTTACGGCGAAGCGTAAGAATTTGTTCTTTAGTGATAGTCTTGAAGTCTACTTTAAAATCATCAATGGTAATAGTGCCAGAATCAGGTTGTTCCAAATAGTTCAAGCTACGAAGGATAGTTGACTTACCTGCACCAGAGGCACCGACAAGCGCTACAACTTCACCTTTTTTAATATCGAAGTTAATGCCATCAAGAACCTTTTGGCCTGAAAATTCCTTGGTCAAATTTTTGATGCTAATCATTAGCGGTCCCCTCCAATTCCAGAAATGTCAGTCGCTTCAGGCGCCTTAATAGCCATATGATTTTCAACCGAACGACCAATATACTCAATCAAGATTGAGATTACCCAGTATACAAGGGCTACTGAGATATAACGTTCAAAGTAACGGTAGTCAGCACCACCCAAGATTTGAGCCTGTGCATACATTTCAACGATACCCGCACTAAAGGCAAGTGATGTTCCCTTAGTCAAACCAATCAAACTGTTAATCAAACTTGGTGTCGCAATAACAGCGGCATTTGGAATAATAACACGACGGTAAACCTGTGCCGATGTCATCCCAAGAGAACGGGCTGCTTCGATTTCCCCCGCATCAACAGCTTGAATTGCTGCACGAATGGTTTCACTCATGTAGGCTGCTTCGTTAAAGGCAAAGGCTGTAATGGCAAAGATAGCTGGTGGAATCTCATTAATGTTCCAATCTAAACCAAACTCACCATTCAAGTAACGAAGGAAGAGTGGAATACCATAGTAAGTCAACATGAGTTGTACAAGGATTGGTGTCCCACGTAAGAAGCTTACAAAAACTGCTTGAATCGGATAAAGGATACGTACTCGATTGATCTTAACGACCGCAAAGACAAGGGCCAAAATCAAACCGAAGAAAGCACCTGCAATGGTCAAGCCCAAAGTTAAAGGCAAGCGTTCCACAATCTTAGGAACAGCATCGAAGACTGCCTTCCATGAGAAGAGTTTACCAGCTGGCATCCAAGATGAAATCCACTTGAAGACAATCGTAACCAGTTGCAAAATATAACCCCAAAGAATTTCTACTAGCCAAGACAAGGGAATGGCTAAAGTAACTGCTACTGCCAAACCAACCAAACCCATGATAACTTGGAGATACCAAGGTGACCGATTAAATGCTTCTATACTCTTTTTCACAATGTCGCCCTTTCTTTCTAAAAAAGTAGGTTAGCCTAGTGCTAACCGTCCAATTATCTTATCATAAATTCTATAGTATTCATTTTAGCACGACTCAGAAAGTCTGTGAAATAGTCTTTTCTTATCATAGTGATAAGAAAATCGTATCACTGATAGCAATACCTTATTAAGACTAAGAAGATTTGAACTAATTCCTTATTTCACGAACAAAGTGAGCATAAACCGAGGCTTTCCGACGTGAGAAAAACACCTG
This sequence comes from Streptococcus sp. SR4, assembly GCF_000517725.1. Classification (NCBI taxonomy): domain Bacteria; kingdom Bacillati; phylum Bacillota; class Bacilli; order Lactobacillales; family Streptococcaceae; genus Streptococcus; species Streptococcus sp. SR4. The sequence continues at coordinate 242,408 of NZ_AZYW01000068.1, forward strand.
AAACTTTAAAGTTTCAGGTGTTCGGAAGTTTTGAGACCTTAGGCTCAAAACTTAGTCATGGAGCTTCGACGAAGGTCGCTGACGTCCGTCATCACCTCAGGAAAGCCTCAAAAGAAAGCTTTGTGTTCAATTCAAAGCTGAGACAGCAGTCTCAACTTTTAACAGTCTTATTTCAAATCACTGACGTAATCGCCACCGAAGTATTCCTTGCTGAGTTTGGCAAGGGTTCCATCCTTCTTAAGCTCTTTGATACGCTTATTAACAAAGGCCTTGAGTTCCTTACCTTGCTTATCATTTGAGAATAGAAGATATTCAAGACCATCAGTCTTCATACCAATATCGTCTTTAATCTTGTTTACAGCTAGCTTATAGCCTTGATCTTTGACAATGTACTCAGACGAAATGGCATCGTAAAGGATAAAATCAATTTTTCCTTCTTGAATGTGTTGAATACGTGTTGAAAGACCCGTTGAGCTAGAAGCATAGTTGATAGTAATTGGTGTCTTGTCCGCATTGGCATGGTTCCAATTTTCAAGCAACTGAGCATAATTAGAGCCAGGAAGCACCTCTGTCGTCTTACCAGACAAATCATCTAGGCTGGTAAACTTGGTACCCTCAGCACTAGTGATGGCATAGTTAGAACGTGAAATCGGATCTGAGAAACCATATTTCTGAGCACGTTCTTCATTGTAGTTGAAGTCGTTAGCCGCAATCTGATAACGTCCAGAATCCACCCCTGTCAAGATGGAATCAAAAGGTGTCGTCACAAACTTGACCTCATACTTGTCCGAATCCTTGAAAATAGCCTTGACCAAATCAATATCATAACCCTTGAAGTCGTCGCCTTTTTTGAAAGTGAAAGGCGCCGTATCAGAGTCTGTCGCAACAGTAATCGTCTGCTTTTCACCAGATGCCTTACTGTCACTCTTGTTCCCACAAGCAGCCAAAGTCAAAACCGACAAGCCAAGAATCCCTAAACCTGTAAGCCATTTTTTCATATCTATAATCCTCGATACTTTCATTAATAGTTAGTGATAACAGTTTATCATCTTCCTACAAACTCGTCTAATAATAAAATCCTAAGAGGTGATAGATAAAGGTTATAGGGGAATCGATACAACGAACAATAAGAAAAGAGCTGCCACTGGTGTGACAACTCTTCTCGCCCAAAAAAGCTTTCTGTACATGTTTAACATCAAATGCAATAAAACTCTATTTTTCCTTACTTGATGACTTACTGCTTGAATCGCTACTGTCTTCAGGTTGATAATCTGATAAATTCTTATGGATGCGTTCAGCGTAAACAGCTCTGCTTCCTGATTCATCATGATCGACCAAAGCTTCGGCAAGCTCTTTATAATCTTCTATAGAAATCGTCCAGTTGCCTCCATCATCTTTGGTAAGCTTGAAGGTCTTTTCTAGATTATCAGCACCTGTCAAAGGTGTATAGGCCATTTCTTTATCAATATCCTTAAATTGTGTCAAATCTCCGTTAAAGTTTTCACCATAAAGGAATTTCGTTGTGAGATCTTTGGCTTTACCTTTTTCCACATCGTTGTTATCAGCTTGATTCCATTGTTTCAACTTGTCAATGTCGTTGTCATAGAGACTCATAAGGAGAGTACGAACAGCAGCTGCAGCACCATAGGCACTAACAGAGCGTGAAGTAAAGGTAACTGTCGCTTCATTTCCTTTAACTTTGACATCCTTCAGCTTATAGTCCTGAATCTTACCAATCATATTACGACGGACCTTAAGGAACTTAGAAAGCACTTGGGTTGGAGTCTTGGCATCATAGCCTTCAATGTATTTAAATGTATACTTTTCTTCCGGTGTATAGCCCTTTTCTTCGATAGTATCTGCAACTTGTTTTTCAAAGACTTTCGTTTCAGTCCAGGTTTCGTAATTTTCACCGTATAGTTTTGAAAAACCGTTACTAGATTTTCCAAGCATAGTATCAATTAAGACTGTCGCATCAGCCTTGGCACGTTCTGTCGGAGTTGGTGTCGCTTTTTTCTTCTCAGCTGGCTTATTGGAAGCACAAGCTACGAGAAGCAAGCAAGCTGCCAGAATCAGTCCTAAATAGGTAAGAACTTTTTTCATTAAGATTATTCCCTCATTTCTTTTAGTTACTATTTAAGATAGCATAGGTCTGATGATTCTTCAAGGTCACTTTCCAAAAGAAAAAATCAAAACTCTACTATTATAATGACTCTAAATCATCTAGGTCCAATTGCCTGCCTTCTTGATCTTCCAGACCCGTCAGCGTCACACCGAGCAGGCGAACACCGCTGCTATTTTCCTCCAATTGATCAAAAATGGTATGGGCAATTCTTTCGATGGTGTCGAAATCCTGAGTCGATTTGTCCAAGGTCATACGCTTGGTTAAGGTCGAGAAATCCGAATAACGGACCTTGATGACAATAATTCGACCAACTTTTTTATTTTTCTGAGCACTTTCAGCTACCCGCCTAGCATTCTTAGTCAACTCAGCCTTGATGTCATCTTCATTATAAAGAAGCTTGCCGTAGGTTCGCTCACTTCCGATAGATTTACGGACGCGATTGGGCCTGACAGGACTATTGGAAATCCCTCTGGCCTTTCGAAAGAGATCAAATCCAAAACGTCCAAAACGATCAATCAGCGTCATCTCAGGAATCTTCAGAAGATCGGCACCGGTGTATATTTCCATATCATGAAGACGTTCAACTGACTTTTTACCTACCCCATGAAACTTTTCAATAGGGAGCTTTTCCAAAAATTCCTGAGCCTCCTCTGGAAGCACCACCGTCAAACCAGCAGGCTTTTGAAAATCAGAAGCTAGTTTGGCGATAAATTTATTGTAGGAAACGCCTGCTGAACAAGTCAGATGAAGTTCCTGCCAGATATCATACTGGATAAGTTTAGCTACCTTAACCGCCGATTTGATACCAAGTTTATTTATCGTCACATCAAGATAGGCTTCGTCGATAGACATAGGCTCTACCAAGTCGGTATAGCGTTTAAAAATCTCACGAATCTGCATCCCTACCTCTCGGTAATGACTATAATTTCCTGAGATAAAGACAGCATTAGGACAACGTTCATAGGCTTCCTTAGAAGACATGGCTGAATGGACACCATATTTTCTAGCCTCGTAATTACAGGTTGATACCACACCACGTCCCCCTGTTTTTCTAGGGTCGTGACCGATAATAACCGGTTTGTCCTTAAGACTGGGGTCATCCCTCATCTCGACCTGAGCAAAAAAGGCGTCCATGTCAATATGGATGATTTTCCGACTGGTATCATTTATTAGAGGAAACTCTAACATGGCTCCCTGCCTCCTTTCTCAGATTTATCTCATTGTAAAGCTTTTCACATAAAACTTTGGGACTACAAAGCATTCTCCCCTTATGATACCAAAATCTACCAAAAAACAGAAATTTATAATACAGATTTGTCGTTTTCAAAACTGTATTATAAAAGAATGTCTCTAAAAACACAGTTTTAAAGTTGTGTAAGCGGTTACTGTGTGATAGAATACTTCTAGAGAATGTAACAGATAATTTTGTTACTAGAATTATAGGAGATTCAAACTATGGCAACGGTTAAAACCAACACAGATGTTTTTGAAAAAGCGTGGGAAGGCTTTAAAGGAACTGACTGGAAAGAAAAAGCTAGCGTTTCACGTTTCGTTCAAGCAAACTACACACCTTATGATGGTGACGAAAGCTTCCTTGCAGGACCAACTGAACGCTCTCTAAAAATTAAAAAAATCGTAGATGAAACTAAAGCAGGCTATGAAGCTGAAGGACGCTTCCCAATGGATACTCGTCCAACTTCAATCGCTGACATTGACGCAGGATACATTTCAAAAGAAGATGAACTTATCTATGGTATCCAAAATGATGAGCTCTTTAAATTGAACTTCATGCCTAAAGGTGGTATCCGTATGGCGGAAACTGCTTTGAAAGAACACGGTTATGAACCAGACCCAGCTGTACACGAAATTTTCACAAAATACGTGACTACAGTTAACGATGGTATCTTCCGTGCTTACACTTCAAACATCCGTCGTGCACGTCACGCTCACACAGTTACTGGTCTTCCAGATGCTTACTCACGTGGACGTATCATCGGGGTTTACGCTCGTCTTGCCCTCTACGGTGCTGACTACTTGATGCAAGAAAAAGTTAACGACTGGAATGCTATCAAAGAAATCGACGAAGAAACTATCCGTCTTCGTGAAGAAGTTAACCTTCAATACCAAGCACTTCAAGACGTTGTTCGCCTTGGTGACCTTTACGGTGTAGATGTTCGTCGCCCAGCCTTCGATACTAAAGAAGCTATCCAATGGACAAACATCGCCTTCATGGCAGTATGTCGTGTGATCAACGGTGCCGCTACATCTCTTGGACGTGTGCCAATCGTTCTTGATATCTATGCAGAACGTGACCTTGCTCGTGGTACTTACACTGAATCAGAAATCCAAGAATTCGTTGATGATTTCGTTATGAAACTTCGTACAGTTAAGTTTGCTCGTACAAAAGCTTACGACCAATTGTACTCAGGTGACCCAACATTCATCACAACTTCTATGGCTGGTATGGGTGCTGACGGACGTCACCGTGTTACTAAGATGGACTACCGTTTCTTGAACACTCTTGACAATATCGGTAACTCTCCAGAACCAAACTTGACAGTTCTTTGGACTGACAAATTGCCTTACTCATTCCGTCGCTACTGTATGCACATGAGCCACAAACACTCTTCTATCCAATACGAAGGTGTAACTACTATGGCTAAAGACGGATACGGTGAAATGAGCTGTATCTCATGTTGTGTATCACCACTTGACCCAGAAAACGAAGAACAACGTCACAACATCCAATACTTCGGTGCTCGTGTTAACGTACTTAAAGCCCTTCTTACTGGTTTGAACGGTGGTTACGACGATGTTCATAAAGACTACAAAGTATTTGATATCGATCCAATCCGTGATGAAGTTCTTGACTTTGACACTGTTAAAGCTAACTTCGAAAAATCTCTTGACTGGTTGACTGACACTTACGTAGATGCCCTTAACATCATCCACTACATGACTGATAAGTACAACTATGAAGCTGTTCAAATGGCCTTCTTGCCAACTAAACAACGTGCTAACATGGGATTCGGTATCTGTGGTTTCGCAAATACTGTTGATACATTGTCAGCAATCAAATACGCTACAGTTAAACCAATCCGTGACGAAGATGGCTACATCTACGACTACGAAACAATCGGTGAATACCCACGTTGGGGTGAAGATGACCCACGTTCAAACGAATTGGCAGAATGGTTGATTGAAGCTTACACTACTCGTCTTCGTAGCCACAAACTCTACAAAGATGCAGAAGCTACAGTTTCACTTCTTACAATCACTTCTAACGTTGCTTACTCTAAACAAACTGGTAACTCTCCAGTTCACAAAGGGGTATACCTCAACGAAGATGGTTCAGTGAACTTGTCTAAATTGGAATTCTTCTCACCAGGTGCTAACCCATCTAACAAAGCTAAAGGTGGATGGTTGCAAAACTTGAACTCACTTGCAAGCCTTGACTTCGGTTATGCAGCTGACGGTATCTCACTTACTACTCAAGTATCGCCTCGTGCCCTTGGTAAGACTCACGACGAACAAGTTGACAACCTCGTAACTATCCTTGACGGATACTTCGAAAACGGTGGACAACACGTTAACTTGAACGTTATGGACTTGTCAGACGTTTACGAAAAGATTATGAGCGGTGAAGATGTTATCGTACGTATCTCTGGATACTGTGTAAACACTAAATACCTCACTCCAGAACAAAAAACTGAATTGACACAACGTGTCTTCCACGAAGTTCTTTCAATGGACGACGCTTTGGGATAAAATAACTAAAGAGCTCGCAATAGCGGGTTCTTTTATTTTTGCCAAAAACTAGTTTTCATTATATTTTTCTAAATCTGCTATCATTTACATTTGACTTTTCATCAGATTAGCTATAAAATTAGAGCGTTTCCGTTTGGTATCTCCAAACGCTTCCTTCTCAGAAGCACCTTAGAGAAACGATACTCAATGACTGTTAAACGGATGGTTTCTAATAACACGTAGACTATCATTGTTATAAGATTAAAGAGTATAAGGAGGACAAATGAATAAGAAAAGTTTTAAGCTAATTGGATTAGTGTTTCTCGTAGCAAGCACTGTCCTGCTCGTAGCCTGCCAGTCTGATACCAAGACCGAATCCTCAAAGCCCAAGGACGTTCAATGGGGGTATACTGGCTCTACTGGTCCAGACCATTGGGGTGACCTTTCTAAAGATTATGAACTCAGCAAAAATGGTAAAGAACAATCTCCGATCAATATCACCGGTGCTGAGGACGTTGATCTTCCAGAACTAAACCTTAATAATCAAGAATCAGAAGCTCAAGTTGAAAATAACGGGCATACGATTGAAGTCAGCTTTAAAAATCCAAAGAATACCCTAACGATTGGTGATGATGTCTATAAATTACAGCAGTTCCATTTTCACGCACCTAGTGAGAATGAAATTGATGGTCATACTTATCCTCTAGAGGGGCACTTCGTCTATAAGACAGATAATGGGAAAATCACAGTTGTCTCGGTTCTCTATAATTATGGCGATGAAAATCAAGCCTTAAAACAAATATGGGATAAAATGCCTCAGGCGGCCAATACAGAAACTGAGCTTCCTCAGGCTATCTCACTATATGATTTCTATCCTGAAGACAAGGACTACTACAACTTCGAAGGTTCCTTGACAACACCGCCATGTACTGAGGGTGTTAACTGGATTGTCTTCAAGAATCAAGAAACCGTTAGCAAGGAACAAGTGGAAAAATTCACCCAAACCCTTGGATTTGAAAATAACCGCCCTATCCAAGATACAAACGGTCGACAAATTAAAGAATAAAGCAAGATAAAAAGCTTGATGATAACTCCTCGCATCGGGCTTTTTTTCGTTGACAATTAGTTATAGACTTTGTTACACTTGCCCTATGATTATCAAACATACAAGAGATACACTCTCAGAAACTTACCTCGATGCCGTAGCCATCCGAAACACTGTTTTTGTTAAGGGGCAAGGTGTTCCTCGCTCCATCGAGATTGATGCGAATGAAGCCTACTGCATCCACTTTGTTCTATATGATGACAAAGGCAAGGCAGCAGCAACCGTACGCCTACTACCGAATAAAGACTTGACTCAGCTTACGCTCCAACGTATGGCGGTACTCGATGCCTACCAAGGTCAAGGTCTGGGGAGCATTCTCCTAAAAGAAGCTGAAGATTTTGCACAAGAACAAGGCTTCCAGACTATTTCTCTCCATGCTCAACTCGGTGCACTTAAGTTCTACCGCAACAATGGCTATCAAGAAGTCGGTAAGATCTTTGAAGAAGCTGGTATCCAACACATTACTGTTGAAAAATCCTTACTAAGTAAAAAAGCTTAAGCAGTTGACCTACTGCTTAAGCTTCTTCTTTTGTCGCAAATATAGGATAACCATGCTCGACAGCCAGAACTGTTACATTTTCTCTAGCTTTTAATCTCTTTGTGATTTTTTTCCAGCTACGATTTCCCATAATGATAACGATTATCGTTACCATATAAACTAAAAAAGCAGGATATCTAGCAAAGTCGGTAAATGTCAATTTTAGGGACTCCAGAATTTTCCTGAGTATAAAGGCGTAACCAATCACAATATGAGTGAGTCCACAAAAGTACCCTAAACCTATAAGCAAATACTCTATTTGAAGCTTCTTGGAACGCCTCTTGTAGAGCAACTTATAGTCTTGACCATACTTTTCAAACACAGGAAAATGAATGTCAAACCCTCTTCTCATACGAAGGACTCTTAAATCGGGTTGGGCACGATACCCAAGGCAATGAATCAGTTTGTATAGTAGCTCTCTTATCAAAATATAAAAAGAAATAATAAGGTTAGATAACAAGCTAATAAATACCAAAACTACAAAAGAGCCTACATCTCTATCCGTCGTCAAAAAAATGATCACCACTGTAAAACACATACCACAGACAAAGAGACTACTCCCGTTAAGCATGCAAAAGAGCAGACTCAGAAACCGAGGGACAAATCTACTTTGTTTAGGTGGCTTAAGCGACCGTTGCATTATGAACTCCTTCTTCATGATTCCAATCAAAACATGGTAATTTTTGATTAACTTGGTGAGCCCTTCGCATAAGCATCACTTTAGTCTTTATTTCTTTAGAAAAATAGGGTAAAAATACTCCTCTGAGATAACTTTTAAGTTAAAATAACGGACAAAGTGACTTTTCAGATGTATGAGCCATCTTACAGAAAAAATCAAAACACCACATAAGAGCAAGAAGATTATATAGCCAACTTTTCCTAAGGTGAAGCTATAACCGATTAGAATAACTAAGATGATTAAGAGATAGAGTCTACCAAGAGTCGCTAGGAAATAAAGAAATTGATGTCTAAGAGAGCGCTTATCATATAGTATTTTGTAGGCATTTGTCGTTTTTTCAAAAAATACTATATATGACGTTCTACCTCGGTAATCCTCTTCTCCAAAGGGGCGGGCATGGTAACCACAGAAATGAAAAAGTTTAAATATGATACCATTCCCCATCCTATAAAATGTCACAACCAAAAGTACAACAGCAATAACTTTTGGAATATTCACCTCTTGCCCGACCTGACCAACACCAAATAGATGCTCCAACCATACAAATGTAACATAAGACAAGACTATCAAACATATCTTCAAAAAGATAAACAATTGTGTCGCCCCGACACTAATCTCACCTTCTAGAGGATTAAAAGATGCCCCTCTTCTATTTTTATTTGTCAGAATGTACCAACTCCTCCTTCATGATTTCAATCAAAGCGTCTCTATCCTTAATCCATTGAGCTCTCTCATCCTTGTAGTAAGTGCGATTACTTAGGAAAATCGCCGCACGTTGAGCTGGGATGTTAATCAGAACAAAGGTACCTGTATAACCAGTATGAAGAATCCACTCTCCTTGAAGGTCCCAAGCGATACTACGTTCCTTATTAGATTGACTGATATTCTGCGTCATATTTTTAGCAAAATCATCCGTCAAATAATGGTTAACAAAAATCTCTAAGTCTTTTAAGGTTGAAAAGAGACCTGCCGACCCTGTGTGTTCTTTGAGAACTCGAGCCTTGGGATCATGAACAGTCCCTCCCGGAACCCCCTCAACAGTTGGAACAGCATGGTCAACTGGCCCAAACCCTGTTTCAAACATACCAAACGGTTGAAAAATCTCGGAGTCAAAGAGCTTATCCAGTGTTGTTCCAGAGACTTTTTCAAGCATCAAACCTAGTAGAATAAAATTAATATCTGTATACAAGAAAGGTTTATCAGCCTTAACTTTGATGGCATTAATAGCAGCAATCAAGCCAGCTTGGTCTAAGTCATCACGATTTGGAATAAAGGGATCAATGCCACTACTGTGAGAGAGAAGTTGACGAAGAGTTAACGTTTTATCCGCTATCGCAGGATAATAGGTAGATAGCTTCTCGTCTAAGTCCAATTTCCCCGCTTGTAAGTAGAATAGACAGAGAGTCCCAACTCCTACTACCTTGGAAACACTAGCTAGATCATAGGTCAGTCCTGGAACTACCGGATGATTTCCATCCTGAGTTCCCAGATAATGCTCCTGCCAATCTTGTCCGTCATAAAGTGCAAGGCTGGCACCTGGAAAGATGTCAGCCTTGATGTAGTCTGTAATTGTTGACAATGTTTGTTGAAAATTAGTCATTACTTTGTAAACCAAACCTCAATATTGCTCATGTCAGTGAGTGCGAGCAAGTTCCCTCTGCTGTCTAGGTAACTAGAGAACTGTTCTTTTTCAAGTTTATCATGCAAGGCAACCAAGTCATAGTCTTCTGCTACCTTAAACTCTAGAATTTCCAAATCCCAAGTCTGGTCTGGGCTCACTTGGAGGTCAGGACCTTCTGCTTTTTCAAAGTGGATAGACAAAGGCAATTCTTCGCCAAAAAGATTATCGTAGAAGAAAGCTGCTTGAGCTGTATCAACAACGTTCAAGGTCAAAGACTCAACCGTAAAATCTGACACTCCTTTGAAATCTTCTTTTTCTTCAACATCTGCGTATTCAACTGTCTTAAGAGTAGACAAGTCATCTTCAGCATGCATCAAAATAAGACCATTCTCAGGTGAGATTGTTTCAAAGGCATAGCCCTTTTCCCCTTGGAAAATAGACTTGGCTTGATGATCATCACGCGCCAAAAGGTACTCAATCTCAAGTGGATTTGAAACTTTAATGACCACTTTATTAATTTTCTTAGGACCTTCAACAGCGCGACAACGATAAGCTGGTGACTCCTCAATCACAAAAAGTGAGTTACGGTCTGCCCAATCTGTGAAGACCGCAAGGGCATTTTCCTCAGTCAAAAGCTTAAATCCTAATGTATTTTGGTAAAAATCAATATTTTCTTGTCTATTATTCACACGAAAGATTGGTGTGTGAAACTTAAAATTCCCTGATTGCGTCATGACAACCTCCATTCTTCTCTATTTTATCCGAAAAGAGCCTGTGTGACAAGGATTTTCCTAAGAAAAAACAGGATTGTAATTTTTTCACTTTATTTTACACAAATTATGAAAGTCATTACATTATCTTCACTTTTGAGCTAGCATTTCCCTCATTTTAGAGTATAATAGAGTCTATGAAAACTCTTGTCAATAATCTGGCATTTAGACATGCCTATCAGGGATTTTTTTTACTGCTGATGATAGCTATCCCAAACATTACCTTAGGTATGACAACCTTATATAACAATCAGACTGGGTTGACCTTCACTAGCCTTGAAAGCTGGGGGATTATCGCTGTCAACCTCATTATTTTTTATATTAGCTATCTTTGGGCTAAAAGCGAAAGATTGATTCACAGCTTTAGCTTAAATCGAAAGGATATTAAAGCCATTATCTGGGGCTTTGCCATTATCTTCTTGATGGGACTTATCGGAAGTAACCTCATGTTACTGACCCACACCAGTTACCATGCAGAACTTCAAAAGACCCTCACAACTATTCCTATCCTACCTGTAGCGATTGGTATGATGACTACAGCCTTCTTACAAGAACTGCTCTTTCGTAAGTGGATTTTCACTTGGTTGTCTCCTTATTCGACAGTTGCTGTTTTAGTGAGTACCGGTCTCTTTTGTCTCTTCCACATGCCTACCAATCTTGCCCATCTCCTCCTTTATATCGGAATGGGTTTGGCCCTCTCTATGGTCTACCAAAAAAGAGAGAACTTATCTACAAGTATCACACTTCATGTTTTGTGGAACCTTTACACCTTAGGTGCTACAATTCTGGTTATGACTACTCCTATGTAACTGAGAATGCTTTCTCAGTTTTTTTGTTACGTTCAAAATTTTAAGCATAAAAAAATCTGAAGCATTGGCTTCAGATTTTTTATTATTGATTAAAGATAGAGGGCTTTGAACAAGTATACTCCCAAAAGTCCTGCAAGGATTGGCGCCACAACTGGAACCCATGCATACCACCATTTAGAATCACCTTTGTGCTCACCAAGAACTGATGTTGGCAAGATGTGGTGAAGAAGACGTGGCATCAAGTCACGGGCTGGGTTAAGGGCTGGTCCTGTAGGTCCACCAAATGAAAGAACCAAGGCACAAACCAAGAAACCAACACCGATGTGAGCTGTTTCAAGAGCTCCGTGGAATTGTCCGTCAACCATTTCTTTAGTGTAACCAACAGCAAGAGCTTGTTGAGCAAGCTTGTGACCAAAGTAGTTATTCGTCAAAGCAAGGGCACCAAAGAAGAGAAGGAATGAACCAGCGAACTCGTTAACAAAACCGTTAAGGAGAGCACGGTTACGATTTTCTGGTGTGTCATCATGAGTGTCAACTGCTGAAATCGTTGAGAAGGTACCAAGAATATTGTTTGGATTCTCAGTTTGTACATAGTAAGGTTGGTGAACCCAAACCACGATAGCTTGACCTACAAAGGCACCAAGAAGTTGTGCAATAAGGTATCCAGGAACACCTACCCATGAGAACAAGCCAGATGCAGCAAGTCCAAGTGTGAAGGCAGGGTTGATGTGGTTACCAGAAACATCACCAAACATAAGGGCTGGCATCATAACACCAAAACCATAACCAAAGGCGATTACAATCCAACCAGATTTATTACCTTTTGTTCCCTTAAGCTCAACGTTGGCAACAGCACCATTACCAAGGGCTACAAGAAAAGCAGTCGCGATAAACTCAGTGAGGTATTTCAAGACCCATTCACTGCTGAGCGCTTCTTTTAGAAAATCATTCATTTGTCTCTTTATTTCCTTTCGATTTTACAATAATTTAGACATCTATCATTTTATCAAGTATAATGTCTGATGTAAAGATATTTCTGAAATGTTTACGTATTCTTTTTGAGGTTTTTAAATATGAAATTTAACCAGTTTAGTTACATCCCTGTTAGTCCTGAAATGGCTTGTCAGGAACTCCGTTCTTTGGGCTTTGAAGTCTCTCTAGATGCCAGTGTCAAAGCCAATTTTGAGGCTTTTGTTCGCAAGCACTTCCTTTTCTTCGAAGATACTGATTTGGCTTTGAAAAATTGGATTGCTGATACAGAGACTGATCTCCTAACCTTCTTCCAATCAGACCGTCCTTTGACTGCTGACGTCTTTGGTTTGGTAGCTCTTCAAATGCTAGGATTTGTCCCTAATGTAGACTTTACAGATAGTGTTGCTTTCCTAGAGGAAATGGCTTTCCCAATTACTTTTGATGGTAGCCTTAATAACCTCCATCAATTGCTAGCAACACGCACACAGTCTGGCAATACCTTAATTGATCAGTTAGTAGCTCAGGATTTAATCCCTGCAAGTAATAACTACGTCTTCTTTAATGGTAAGAGCTTGGCAACATTTGACACTAATCAGCTTCACCGTGAGGTGGTTTATGTCGAAACACCTGTAGATACCGATAAAGATGGGCAGTTAGACTTGGTCAAGGTGACTATCTTACGTCCTGATGTGGACTTCCCGGTTCCAGCCATGATGACCGCAAGCCCTTATCAACAAGGGACTAACGAGCCTGCTTCAGATAAGCTTACCCACAAGATGGAGGGAGATTTACTCGTCAAACCAGCAGGTGAAATCTCCCTTAGCCAACCAGAAATCAAGACACCAGAGGCAGACCTTACGCCTATCAATCCTGTCACGAAGGCTCAGGAGCGTTTTGCTCACACAGATACCTACACGCTTAACGATTACATGTTGGCTCGTGGTGTGGCTTCTATCTATGTGTCGGGTGTCGGTACCTTCAATTCTGAAGGCTTCATGACCTCTGGAGACTATCAGCAAGTTCTGGCCTATAAAGCTGTCATCGACTGGCTCAATGGTCGTGCACGCGCCTTTACTAGCCGTAGTAGACAGCATACCATCATTGCAGATTGGGCATCTGGTAAGGTGACTACTACCGGACTTTCATACTTAGGTACCATGTCCAACGCCCTTGCAACAACTGGTGTCGACGGTTTGGAGATGGTTATCGCTGAAGCGGGTATTTCTTCTTGGTACGACTACTATCGTGAAAATGGACTCCTCGTCAGTCCTGGAGGATACCCTGGTGAAGATCTCGACACCTTGACTGAATTTACCTATTCTCGTGCCCTATTAGCTGGAGAATACCTACGCCACCAAAAAGACTACCAAGCCTACCTCAAAGAACTAAGCACAGCCATTGATCGTAAGCATGGTGATTATAGCCAGTTCTGGCATGACCGTAACTATGTGCAGTTCGCAGACCGTGTTAAAGCTACTGTTGTCCTTACACATGGTAGCCAAGACTGGAATGTCAAACCAATTAACGTCTATCAAATGTTCAATGCTCTTCCTGACACTCTTGAAAAGCACCTCTTCTTCCACAATGGTGCCCACGTTTACATGAATGCTTGGCAGTCTATTGACTTCCGAGAAAGCATGAACGCCTTGATTTGTCAGAAACTCCTTGGTTTGGATAACGGCTACACACTGCCTACTCTTATCTGGCAAAACAACCAGTCTGAACAGACCTGGGAAGTTCTCGATAACTTTGGACACGACAATGGTAAAAACATTCAGCTTGGTGAGGCTGAAGCTAGCATCGCTAACCATTATGAAGAGGAAACCTTCGCCAAATACGGTAAGACTTACCAAAGCTTCAAGGATGACCTCTTTGCAGACAAAGCCAATGCCATTACCTTGGACTTTGAACTGGACCAAGATATCCAAATCAATGGTCGTGTCCACTTAGAGCTCAAGGTTAAGTCTAGCACAAACCGTGGTCTCATTTCGGCCCAAGTTCTAGAAATGGGTAACAAGAAGTATCTCGCACCTATTCCCGCACTCAAACGCATGAATCTAGATAACGGCCGTCTCTTCAAGGAAGAAGCCTTACGTGAATTGCCATTCAAGCAGGCAAAATACCGTGTCATTACCAAAGGACACCTTAACCTGCAAAATCGCAAGAACCTCCTTAGCATTGAGAATGTCACTCCAAATGAATGGATGACTATCGGTTTGGACTTGCAACCAACCATCTACAAACTCAATAAGGGTGACAAACTCCGACTTGTTCTCTATACCACAGACTTTGAACACACTATTCGTGACAATAGTGACTATGAATTAACTGTGGACCTAAGCCAAAGTCAGATGACATTACCTTATTAGCTTTTTATCACAAAAAATCCCATAGGATAATGACTCCCATGGGATTTTTTGATTGTGTGGAAACAAACAAGATTTCGGCTTCAATTTTTACGATTCATTTTAATATTATTTAAACAAATGATGTAGCCAAGACAATGGAATAATACAAATTCTCAATGGACAACTCAACCTTAAAACCAAGAAATCCTCCCTAATGACATCAATAGCCATAACGAATCGCTAGCAATTTTCGCAACTCTGCCATTCGCTCCTCGATACAGGGAGACAAGGTTAGCTGGTCTTTTCTGACCACTTCGGATATTTCCAGTGACATCCTGCTTAAGATATAGGGAGTGGCTGAACGAGAGTCTGCAAGTTCCGTTCGGTAGGAGTACAGGACCTGCTTCAAATCAGCATAATCTGGCTTATCTCCAATAGTTTCAATTACCTCATCGATGATAGCTACTGCTTGTTCTCGTCTCTCTTTGCCTCCTGCAAACCATTTAAGTCCTGTCATTAAGAAAACCTCCTTATTTCTTTCAACTAATTTTTCAATCACATCTTTAGTATAGCACACTGATAGTCATTTAAAAGCCAGCGTCCCAAAAAGTGGCTATATGTCCCGAGTAGTAAAAAAAAGACTGAATATCATTTTTGATTCAGTCCATGTCTTATTGAAAAAGCTTTAACTAATTCTTTCTATACTGCCTATAGACTCCAAATAAAAAGAAAAAGAATCCTATTGATGCTAACAAAAGTTGATAGATATTTCCTGATGACAATAGTACTTTGCTATATAAATATATCATCGCAATAGTCGAAAAAATGATTAGGTATTTCTTCATTTGTATCACCTAGCTTATACTCCTTATTTTGTCAATTACTTACTTCTCTATATTATGGTTGATATACTTGATGCCCCATAAAAATAGTACGAAACCCAATAATGAAAAAAAACCTACAAATATAGCGATAACTTTTTGATAATAGAAATCTGTTGTCAAAAAACGAAGGCAACTAAGTGTCAGTAACAAGAAACAAGCTAGGGAAGCTTTTAATTGATTTAACACAGTTGGTTCTTCTCTTCTTGTCATTATTTTTCGAATGAGCAATATATCAACCACAACCACTAAGAGGGCTGCTACGATGTAGACCAATTGGAATACGGATGATAAGTTATGAAGTAATTGACTAAAAAAAAGTACCAGTAAGGATATGCTAACTACTTGGGCAATGACAAATAGCACTATATCCCTTTTTGAAACTCTATGTGTCATTGTTGTTCTCCTTAACAGCCAAGTAAGGCTACTCCACCTCCAATAGTTGCACCTACGGCGACAGAGGCCCCACACATTCCCCATCGTTCCCAATTGACTCGTCCTCCTTCAACACTAGCAAGTGTTTCAAGGTCGAGGGTGTTAAAGTTTTCAATTGTTTGAGTTCCCATGGCAACTACCTCCTAAAATTTTTATCGTGTGATCTCTCAATCACATCTTCAGTATAGCATTCAAGTGTCTCTATCAGAGCTAGCGTCCCAAAAAGTGGCTATATGTCCCGAATGGTAAATTCATACTATAAATATCACATGATATTTTAATCTTCTTTTCATCTAATTGTATAACTAAGTCATATTATGATATAATATTACATATTTATGAGTATAAAAACAACAGCATACAAAAATTTGGAGGGAACTACAATTGGATATATATATCTTAGAGGACAATCTCATTCAACAAGGACGACTGGAGATGGTATTGTCTCAAGAGTTAAAAAAATACAATAAAGACTTATCTATTGTACACACCTTTGATAAGCCTCAGCAATTTATAGAAGCGATTGATTCAACAACTTCTAACCAGCTCTTTTTTCTTGATATCGAAATTAAGGGAGAAAAATTAAAAGGGCTCGATATTGCTAAAATCATTAGGGAAAAAAATCCCTACGCTACTATTATCTTTGTCACTACCCACTCAGAGTTTATGCCACTAGTTTTTGATTACCAAGTATCTGCCCTAGACTATATTGATAAAAGTCTCTCTGAAATAGAATTTAGGAAAAAGATAACCAGAGCTTTAGCTATAACTATGAAACCACTTGGAATAGAGAATGACGAGATTTTTGATTTTCAAACACAACATACAGCTATTCGCATACCTTTAAACCAAGTTATCTATATTGAAACTTCTCCGCAAAAGCATTATGTGATACTCCATGGTACAAACAATCAAATGACCTTTCGTGCAAATCTAAAGGACCTTGAAAAAGCTAGTCCTTCACTCGTATCTTGCCATCGTTCGTATCTCATTAACCCTAACAACATTATAAGAATCAACAAATTAAAACGTGAAGTCGAAATGACTGATGGTAGTATCTGTCCTTTTTCACGTACCAAAGCTAAAATGCTGATGGATACTTTTAAAAGAAGGAACCTTCAATGATTATTTTTTTATTTTTGCTTACTGTTGTCTCTGAATGTTTCAATATTTGCCTGTTTCTTTACTTAATAAACAAAAGAGTTTCAATTAGGCATTTTCTTATTATCTTATTTTGTCGCATAGCATATACCAAAATATGTAACAGTCTATCCTGGAAATTCTTATTCTACTTTAACGAAGAAATATTCTATCTTTTATTATCTTTTTTTATATCACGAAAGCCCTACTTACAATCAAAGCTTAAAATATTCAATGCTCTTTTCCCCACAACTCTTAATAATATCAGTTTTAGAGTAATCATTTTCTTTATATTTCCTTTGTTTGGAATCAGTGTTGAAACAATAAAAGTTAATTATCTTATAGCTGTCTCATCTTCTTTCCTAACTATTTTACTATCCTTTCTTTTAATAAAATTATTCAAGGAAAGCTTTGGAGTTATACAGAAAAGACGATTAGCCCCTCTCATATCAAAGAGTATCATTATTGCTGATATCATTATGATTGCTTATACATTTACCCAGCAATATCTCGTCTACCTCGAAAACACTACTCATACATCCACTCTGATAATCAGGAAGTTAATTGTGGTTATTTATCTAGTCTTGTTCTTTATCATGCTTATCTTCTTAGATAGAAATATCCGAGCAACAATACAAAGTCAGTTGGACTTTCAAAAAGATATTCAACTATCGCATCTTAAGAATTATAACAAACAGATTGAAAACCTCTATCAGTCGGTTCGAAGTTTTCGTCATGATTATGCCAATATTTTAACAACACTCAAACTTGGTATCGAACAAAATGATATGGCTATTGTGAAAGAAGTCTACGACTCAGTTCTAAAAGATTCCGATAAGCATTTAAAATCGAAAACATTTGATTTAACTCGCTTAATAAACATAGGAGATAACACTATTAAAAGCCTACTTGCATCTAAGTTCCTAGAGGCAGAAGAAAATAACATTGATGTCTCTCTAGATATTCCTGAAACTATCAAACTTGAGGGTATGGAGATGGTCGATTTTATTACTGTCATATCTATCTTTCTAGACAATGCGATGGAAGCATCGATTCAGTCTGACATACCAAAAATGCATATTGGCTACTTCAACCATGGTAATAAACAGCTCTTTATTGTCCAAAACTCGACCCGGGAAGAATTCATTTCGATTACCTCACTTTTTGAGAGAGGTGTCTCAAGTAAAGAAGGTAATCGAGGTATAGGTTTGGCCAACGTTAGGAATATCCTAGACAACTATCAAAATATTTCTTTAAAAACTGAAAGTATGACTTTTGCATTTACACAGGAACTTAATATATCGAAAAAAGCTTGACTAGTTTCAAGCTTTTTCTGTTGCTCCATCTTACTATTTATGAAAGTATCTTCTAGATTACCTACAGAATAATCAAGCAAAATCATTTATTGTTTAAAATAGTTTTTGACTTGCAAGTAAGATAGAAAATCACAGAGAATTAACAAAAGCATTAATACGGCTAGTACTATACGGTCTGTGATATCACTGAATGTAAGTAATGTGTAAAACTCTACACAAAGCACTAGAAATGAGATGACCAGAAAGACAATGAAGGACTGCCGTATTGTTAACGGATTCACTGAATCTGGACGCTTCTTAAGCATACGGCAGAGCAGACCATTTACCAAAATGACTACTAAAGCTAGCGCTCCGACTGCTAGCCAAATCTCTGGAGAGGTCTTGCTTTTGTAGAGAGAAATACTGGTACTTATAAGGAAAACTGCTAGTACAGCAGTGACGACCCTAAAAAATCGCAATACTCTCGAACTAATATTCTTTAACTTCATGATAAAACACTTAAGCTATGAATAACCTCAGTCAGCCTTGTAAACCGAATAAGCTATTACATTAAACTTTATTCCTTTCTGTATTTTTTTATACTGCTGTAAGATCTCAAGTAATCCCTTAGCGATTAAATTCTACTGGAGATGTAATACAATAGCGTCATTAGCACTGATATTTTAAATAAGCGAATATACATATCTTTGTTCTTTCTATTACAAAGATAAGCAATCAAATATAATACAATTTCCGCTATCATTAGCAAGAATAATTTTACTTCGGGAACATCAAAAATAAGCATTTGCAAGCACCTCACGTTCAAAGGAGCAAAAGGTTACTTTTTAAACTGTGCCCATTTTTTAAAAAGCAGACTATAAAGAAGCAAGGTTAGCCCAAACAAGTTAATGGTATGGTGGACTGCATCCAAACTTCTAAATAGATTAGCGAGGCCCATTCCTATGAGAATGGTGGCCAGTAAATACGGTTTTGAGTTTTTGAACATACTTTTCTCCTTAAAGTGTTTTTAGCTATCTGTTCACAAGCTATGAATTTTATTATAGATTGAAAGCTGACAAAAAAGTAGTGACATAAATGTCACTACTTGTCTGATTTTATATCCTTGATAATCGTACACATAAGAAAGAGAAAAAGACATAACCCAATAAGATTTAGGCATTGAAGTCCAAAACTCAGTTTTTCTCCCAAGTTATGTAAGGCAACAAGGATGAAGCCCATAGACATCATTAGAGACACTAGGCGTTTTTTAGTCATAAGTACAAATACCTCTTCTTTTATATCGAAATTTTCAACCACTATTCACAGACTAGCAATTGACAAGGTATCTCAATTAGGATTTCTTTTTAGCGGAATTGGTAGCTTTGCGTTTTTCAAGAAATGACATAATAGGCTTATCCAAAAAAGTCATCAAGGCCATGAAAACCATCCCTAAAATATAACTTTTCAAATCAAACATAATCCATCACCACCAGCATGTTGCTCCATAACCAACACCCCCTACGATAGCACCTCCAGCTGCTCCTGCGACAGCACCTTGCCAAGTACGTGTTTTGATACCTAATCGTAAACCATTACCAACTCCTGTAGCTACTCCTTGTTTAGCAAAACCTCCCCAGCTACATCCGCCACCTTCAACGTTTGCAAGTGTCTCGAGATCGAGTGTTTCAAAATTGTTCATTGTTTGTGTTGTCATTCTAACAACCTCCTAAAATATTATTTTTTAGCTTTTTTCTCTCAAGCTATGGTTTTATTATAGGGTCGAAAACAACAAAAAAGTAGTGACATAAATGTCACCACTCGATTTTGATTTTTAAGAAATCTTTTCGAATATAGAATCTATGGTCTAGACTAGCTTACTCTCCTTCCATTGCACCTGCTTGTAGGCTGTACATCTTGTGGTAGGTGCCCCCGAGGGCTAGGAGCTCCTCGTGGCTACCGTGTTCGATGATGCGGCCCTTGTCTAAGACATAGATGCAGTTGGCATCTTGGATTGTCGATAGGCGGTGGGCAATGGCAATAGTTGTGCGTCCTTGACGCATTTTTGCTAGAGAGTTTTGGACAATAGCCTCTGTCTCTGAATCAATATTGGCTGTCGCTTCATCCAGAATCAAAATCTTAGGCTGGCTAGCAACGGTCCTAGCAAAGGCTAGAAGTTGGCGTTGTCCGGTTGAAAAGCTAGACCCTCGTTCAGAAACTGGAGCATCATAGCCTTCTGGAAGTTTGTCGATAAAGTGATTGGCATCCACAAACTCAGCGGCTGCTTTAATTTCTTCATCGGTTAAATCCTGATACATGGCAATATTTGATTTGACTGTACCATGATAGAGAAAGGGTTCCTGAAGGACAAGACCAATGTTCTTACGCAGCTCTGCCTGACTATAATCGCGAATATCCACACCGTCAAGAAGAACTCGGCCTGATTGGAACTCATAGAAACGCATAAACACGTTAATAATAGAGGATTTTCCGGAACCTGTAGAACCGACAAAAGCGATGGTTTCTCCTTTATTGACAGAAAAGGAAATATTATCCAAAATCTGGTGCTTGCCATCATAGGAGAAGGAGACATTTTCAAAGCGAATATTCCCCTCGGTAACCTTAGCATCTGTGTCTCTCTGCTCAGGCTCATAGGTGCGCTCGTCAATCAAGGCAAAGACCCGACCGGCTGAGACCATAGAAGTTTGCAAGGTTGAGAAGTTCTGTGTCACTTCAATCAAGGGATCAAAAAGACGGTTAATGTACTGGATAAAGGCATACATGGTCCCCGCTGTGATACCCAGATAGATGCCACGATAGCCAAAATAAGCCATGAGAACAGCATAGCCCAGGAGCTTCAGTAAGCTCATGGCTGGGCGTAGAAAGAGAGAATCCAGTGACATGGAACGGCTAGCATAAATCAGATGTTCCTCATTAATAGCATCAAACTCTTTTTTGAGGCGTTTCTCTTGGTTAAAGGCCTGAATGATGCGAATTCCTTCGATACTCTCTGACAGTTTGGCATTTATATCTGAAAGCAAGGCTCTGGTCTTTTCAATGATAACCACTGATTTTTTGCGGTAAAGGTTAACCAAAAGGACAATCAGAGGAAGAAAGAGCACAATAAGCCCGGTTAGACGAATGTCCAACATCATCATAGTGTAAAGGGTAGTAACAAAGATAAAGATAGCCGAAATAAAGCTAGACAGAATCCCTGAGAACATCTCACTAATAGTCTCTGTATCATTGGTCAAGCGAGAAACGATAGATCCTGCTGGAGTTTTGTCAAAGTAAGACATCCCCAGTTTTTCCATATTAGCAAAGGCATCCCGGCGAATATCCCTGACAATACTGTAGGACACACGCGCAAAAAAGAGATTTCCCAAATACTGGACTAGCGTCTGCAAGAGATAAAGACCATAGTAAACAATCAGAATTAAGCTTGCTGCCTGATTCATATCATGAAGATAGTGGTCGATAAAATAAGAGGCCACAAGGGGAATAATACTCTTGATAACCGTTGTGGACAAGAGGAAGGCTAAAGCTAGAAAGGTCAAGAATTTGTAAGGCTTGAGATAGGTCAAGAGACGCTTAAACACAGACCATTGGTTTTGATTAGGCATCGGCTTCTCCTCCTTCCATTTCTAACTGTTGAGACTCATAGGTCTTGGCATACCAACCACCCTGAGCTAGCAAATCCTCATGACGGCCACGTTCAATGATACGACCATCCTGCATGACTAAGATAAGGTCAGCATGCACCACCGCACTCAAACGATGGGCGGTAATGATAGTCGTCTTGTCCTTACGGGTATGTTTGAGATTGTCAATAATAGCATGTTCTGTCTTGGCGTCCACTGCCGATAGAGAGTCGTCCAAAATCAAAATATCTGGATCCAAAATCATGGCCCGACTCATGGCCAGACGTTGTTTTTGACCGCCTGATAGGCTGACACCCTTTTCACCAATGATTGTTTCAAAGCCTTCAGGCATGTCCTTGATGTCATCATAAACTTGAGCCAACTTAGTCGCTTCTTCTACCTTGTCAAAGGAGAGATCAGGATTACCAAAGCGGACATTGTCTAAAATGGAACTGGCAAAGAGAAACTGGTCTTGAGGAACGTAACCCATCAAGCTACGCAAGTCTGATAGGCGATAGTCTCGGATGTCATGACCATTCAAATAGATGGCTCCTTGATTAACATCGTGCTCCCGCAAGAGCAACTTGACAAGGGCGGTCTTTCCTGAACCAGTCTGCCCAACCAAGCCAAGGGTTTGCCCCTTGTCCAAGGTGAAATGAACATCTCTCAAAGTATCCTCATCCTCAAAGGCAAAGCGGTCAATCGCATATTCTAGGCGACCATTTTCAATACTTGGGAGAGGGTGCGCAGGATCTTGAACATCTGATTCCTGCTCCAGAAGATTTTCAATACGTTGGTAGGATACATTTCCCCTCTGTGTGATATTAAAGAGGAAGCCAATGGCCATCAGAGGCCAAACCAGCATGTCCAAATAGGTAATGAAGGTTACCAAATTTCCGACCGTTATCTGACCAGCCTGAATCATAAAGGCACCGACAAGAAGGGTCAAAACATAGGATGAGCCAACAAAGAGTAAGACCAAAGGATCAAAAAGGCTATCATACTTCATGGTATGCATATTCTTTTTGAAGGTCATCTTATTAGTCTCTTGGAAAGATTGGAGCTCTGCTTCCTGATAGCCAAAAGACTTGGTTACCTTGATACCCGACACCGACTCTTGAACCTTATTATTAAGTTCGGAAAAGGCTGCCTGGGATTCTCCAAAAGCTTTATGGGTCTTGCGGCCCAAACGACTGGTCGCAAAAGCCATGAAGGGTAGAGGTAAGACAGCCACCAGTGTCATCTGCCAGGAAATGCTGAAGAACATGGTGATTAGGGTTACCAAGGCTGTGATAGAGGCATCCACGGCTGACATGACACCCCCACCAGCCAAGCGGGTTAAAGAGTTGATATCATTGGTTGCATGGGCCATGAGATCCCCAGTTCGGTACTTTTGATAAAAAGAAGGCGACATCTTGGTAAAATGCTCAAAAAGGCGTGAACGCATAATCTGGCCTAAGCGATAAGAAGTCGCCAAGATATACATGCGCCAAACATAGCGCAAATAGTACATCCCCAGAGCTGCCAAAAGCAAATAAACGAGATTCAAAAGCAAGATTTGATTGGTCAATTTTCCCGATGTGATAGCATCAATGACCCGCCCCATAACCATAGGAGGAATTAGATTGAGAACCGAAACCAGACTCAGTGCCAAAATCCCAACAATATACCGGCGTTTTTCTAACTTGAAAAACCACCAAAGTTTTGCAATGATTGATTCTTTAAAAGACAAGTTACTCCTCCTATCCTTACAAATGGTTAATAATAGACCTCGTATAAATCTCTTATGTTAAGGTTACTTCCAATAGCGATAGATTGTGCCATCTTCTAACTGAAAGTGACCAATATAAGATAACTTCCCAAAATCAGTAGACTCTGGCAATTGATAAGCAAAGGAATCAAAATTATATACCTTGTTCCCACCATCCATAGAGTAGCTATCCTTATCATGGATAACGGATTCATCTTTCTTAGGGCTCCAAATGCGTCTGATTTCATCAGATGTCTTATACTCTCTGACAAAATTGTACAATTCAAAATTAGTAGCCTCACTGAGATAGCGACCATCGGTGTTGTAGTTGGCTAATTGAGGCTCTCTCTTAGGCTCAGAATAATTCCAAACCTGTCCTCTTTCTCGCATGATATCGGCATCACGGCCACTTTGATAAGTATCTGCCTTAACCATCGTCATTGTTGCTCCTAACGTTAATACGGTGACTACTGTCATCATTAAGTGTTTCATTATTTCTCCAAACGTGTTTATTCATTTTTCCCTCTTTTGAATATGTTGTATTTGTATGATAGAAAATAAGTGAAACCTGAGACGCGTAAGCTCCCAGGTTTTTTACTCTTTAAAATGCGTTTGAATCAGTTTTACAAGAAGGTGGTAGACACCCAGTGCCACCAAACCACCCAAAGTATTGGTCCATAAATCATCTAACTCAAAGACACGATTAGCATCAATGAGAAGGTCTAGAATAACTTGTCCAACCTCAATCGTCAAAGACATGACAAAGGTCGCTAAAAGGACCTTTTTCCAAGACCTGAATCTGGGGTACAAGGCTAAAAGCCCTAAAATCAGCGGACTAAGCAAGAAAATATTGGTCACATTTTGCCCAAGGACAAAGACAATCTCTTTAAGACTATCTAGCTGATAAAAGTTGGTCAAACTATTGAATGGGGTTAATAGGACCACGACACGACCAAAATGTTGAATACCAGGGGTTTCAACACCTTCAACTAGCCCGTACTGGGGTGTCCAACATAGGAGCACTAAACAAAGGAGATAAGCACAGACCAAAACTCGGCTTAGCTTTCTTCCTTTTGGTGTCAGTTCTCCATCCTTATCTACCCAAGTCTTAAGCCGAAACATCTTACTTACCTTCTGATTTACCAGAAGCTTCTGCCACTGCCTTTTGACGGTCGCGTTTCATAGTGTTTGAACGCAATTGTCCACAAGCAGCATCGATATCTGTACCGTGCTCTTGACGAACCACGCAGTTAACCCCATTTTTCTTGAGCACATCGTAGAAGGCAGCCACACGTTCTTTCGTTGAACGGCTATATTGGTCGTGCTCTGATACTGGGTTATATGGAATCAAGTTGATGTATGACAACTTACGGATTTTCTTAGTCAAATCAGCCAACTCTTGTGCATTTTCAGGATGGTCATTGACCTCATTAAGCATGATATACTCAAAAGTTACACGACGGTTGGTTGTCTGGATGTAATACTCGATAGCTTCAAAGAGTTTTTCAAGTGGGAACGAGCGGTTGATACGCATGATGCTTGAACGAAGGTCATTGTTAGGCGCGTGAAGTGATACGGCAAGGTTAACTTGAACTCCTTCGTTAGCAAATTCCTTGATTTTTGGTGCCAAACCAGATGTTGACACGGTAATGTGACGCGCTCCAATGGCAAGACCATTATCATTGTTAATGGTACGCAAGAAGCGAAGCACATTGTCATAGTTATCAAATGGCTCACCGATACCCATAACAACCACGTGGCTGACACGTTCACCGTCACCACGATCGTCAAAGTATTTTTGTACCAACATGATTTGCGCTACAATCTCACCAGCAGTCAAGTCACGTTGTTTCTTAATCAAACCACTGGCACAGAAAGTACAACCAATGTTACATCCAACCTGAGTTGTCACACAGACAGACAAACCATAGTGTTGACGCATCAAAACCGTCTCAATCAACATACCATCTGGCAATTCAAAAAGATATTTAACGGTACCATCTTTAGATTCTTGAACGATACGTTGTTTCAATGGGTTCACACAGAAATTCTCATTCAATTTAGCAATGAAATCCTTAGAAATGTTGGTCATTTCTTCGAAAGATTGCACACGCTTCTTGTAGAGCCAGTCCCAAATTTGAGTAGCACGGAATTTCTTTTCACCGTGTTCCATAGCCCAATCAATCAACTCATCACGAGTAAGACCATAAATAGAAGGTTTGTAGCCTTCCATATCCTCTAACTTCTGACGTTTACGGCGTTCTGGTTTTGCTTGTGTTGTTACTTCTGACATAGTTTAATTTCCTTTTTTTCTGATTGTGAAATGCTGACCATCTGACTTGGTCTGGCTTTGTTTCTTCGATAGGGTGTTTTGACCTTTAGATTTTGGAGCTTGCTTCTGACTCTTCTTGAGGTTAGGCTTACGCTCACGACCACCATCCTCAGATCTAGATTTGAACTTAGGACGACGCTTGATTTTCTCAAAGCTTGGACCCTCTTGATCCCTATCTCTTCGTTTGGACTTGTCTGGCTTTTGCTTCGCAGAAGCTTTTTGCCCCTTATTCTTTTGAGAAGCATTGCGCTCTCTAGATTCCTGAGAAGCATTACGACGATTATTAGAACGACGGCGCTTGCGACGAGGCTCCGTCTCCTCTTCAAAGACGATTAACTGCGGCTCTTCATTTTTCAAAATAAAGTAGGCACAGCCAAAGGCACAGTATTCACGCAAATACTCAGACAATCGGCTAATGCGGTCTGTCTTACGCGTATTAGGTCGCTCGTCCTCGTAAAATCCCTTAAGGCGAAGCTGATCATTAGACCAGTCCCCAACGATATAATCATACTTGAGCATGATTTCAGAAAAACGTTGCCCAAAACGGGTAGCGTCTAAAGCATCCTTGTGATTTTCAAGAACTGTAAACTGACAGGCATCTGATTTCAGAAGGTCAGCCACATACACAAAGTCTGGCCCTGGATATTTATTATAATTAAACATTTCTGGCAAGATTTCTTTACGCATGTGCCATCCTTTCTGATTTCTCTTATTTTCTATCCTGATGCTGTAATAATGTCTCTATATCTTATCCCAATTGGCACCATTTTTCCCTAAATACTTGGCCACAAGTTCCCTTAACAAATCTGGAAAAAGAAGAGTAACTTCCTTTTCCTTAATTGTAGGAAAGTAAGAAGCAAAGTAGTACTGGTCCACAAGGACCAAACTAAACTTCTCATTGGTATCTACAACCCTTCCATTATACAACAAATTACCGTTTTTGTAAGCAAAATTCCCTGTGATTACTTCACCAAATGTCTTCCCTCTAAATCCCATACCTTTAATAGCCTGATTTTTAAGGAGTTCAGCCTTAGTAAAAACTTCCTGACAGATTTCTTTGAGCTCTTGGCCTGTCACGACTAGACGAGCCATCCGCATCTGATGAGGAAGGGCTTCTTGCAGGTCTGCCATGGTTACTTGAGGACCCAAAGTCTTCATGATGAGTCCAGTATTTAAAAGCGTTAATTGGCTATGAGTCTCCTGACAAACAGCCTGTAAAACCAATTGACAGGTCTTATCAAAATCTAGTTCTCGACCTAGATTAGCTACTTTTTTCTGAGCTAAACGACGATGGCCTTCCTCACGCATGGCCTTGATAAAGGCTTCGTCCTCCTTGTCTAAATCCAAGATGTAGGACTTGGTGGGGATAGCCTCAATCTGACATTCTATCAATTGCCCATTTTCCACAGTAAGGTCAATACAGCCAAGATAATAGCCATATCTGTCAGCAGCTGCCAAATAGGTTTCATTAACTAATTTGCCCTCTTCAAAAAGGTGATGCGTGTGGCTCCCAATGACAAGGTTTACCTGCGGATAAGTCTCTGCAATCTGCTCATCATAACGTACACCCAGATGGCTGAGAACGACGACTATGTCTGCATCCCTTACCTCAGGGCGAGCCAAATCCTCTTCCAACCGAACCATAGGCTCTAACACCTGCCAACCGTTGGGAGCATAGGTAATGTAATATGGGAAGGTGTAGGCCAAGAAAGCAATGTTTGTACCTGCTTTAGTTTTGTGGATAAGATAGGGCTTAGCCCATTCAGGCTGGCTCCCCTCATCCTTGAGATTTCCTATAATTGGCTGAAACTTGGCCTGCTCATAAAGACAGTTTAGCTCATCCTTGGCCAGACCAATCCCCTCATTATTTCCAATAGTCGCATAGTCTATCCCCAACTCATTCATCAGGGCTACATTAAAACGCCCGGCTGTCGCATCAGATAAGGGATGGGACTTATCCACATTGTCCCCAAGATCTACCTTAATCAGCTCTCTATCTGTCTGACTCAAATCATCCACAGCTCGCTTGAGTTGTGGATACTGTTCAAAATGAGAGTGTAAATCATTAATATGAAGAATTCGAATCGTGTCTTTCATGACTCCTATTGTAGCACTTTTGCTATAAAAAAACTTGACAATCATTTTGCCAAGTTTTTACATGCTATTTTTCAAACAGGAACGTATTCCTAGTTAACTTTCTTTTTAACATATTCTTCTGCGAGATGATAGACGTCATCTGCTAGGGATATACTGACATAGATGCACACAATTGAGAAAATTTCTCCTCTAAAGTGTTGCCAAGCAAAGAATATAAGCCCATAAATTAGGAGAGCAAGTACTATTTGGCCAAAAAATTGACTCAGTAATCGCCTAATAACGACAAATAAGTCCATAAGTAATCCCATCTTTAATACCATAACCAATACCCTTTAAGGCTGCACCTTGCCAAGTACCTGTTTGAATACCACCTTTAATGGCTCCTCCAACAGCCCCGACGCCTACGGCAGCTGTAGCTCCCCAAAAACTACATGCTCCACCCTTAACAGTAGAAAGATCTTCGGAATTAAGTGAGTTAAAATTGTTAATGATTTGTGTTGTCATTAAAACAACCTCCTTTAAAATATTTTTTAGCCTTTTCTCAAAAGCTATGATTGTATTATAGATAGAAAGCCAACAAAAAAGTAGTGACATAAATGTCACTACCTGATTTTGAGAGTTGACTCAACTAATAACCTCAAACTTACACATTATTTTACTTTAAACGGAAAGCTTCTTAAAAATGTCTGTGATAAAACTATTTAAAATCTGTCATAGTTTCAGTTCTTAAGACAGCCAATTATTTTGCGAGTGTAGTGAGCATATACTGAGACTTGTCGCTGTGATAATGACGACTAAGACTTTGTAGTCATAAGCGTTGGGAAGTTTTGAGACCTTAGGCTCAAAAGAAAAATATATCTTCAAACTAAATAAGGTCTTTTGAGTTTCCAAAAAGTTTGATAATAATCAAAAAAGCTGAAACACTTTGGTTTCAACCTTTTGAATTTTTAAATTAAAATTTGCTCTCACCTAGAAGCCAATGCTTAGAAGCTTTGCTTCTTAGCTTTACGCTCAGCACGCCCCTTAGCACGGTTAGCCGCACGACGTTCACGTTTGCGTTTTTCGTCAACCTTCCACTGAATTTTCTTCTTGTAGCCAGGCTTGATTTTTTTCTTTTTCTTCTTAACCAAACCAATCATTTCCGTATCAAGTTTTTGATAGGCTTTTTCACGGTTGGCACGACGGTCACGGTCATAAGTATCTTGAAACTCACCGTCCTTATAGACTTTCGGCTCAAAGGTAATCCCCATCTTTTCAAGCTCACGAATATCTGAGTCGTCACTTGGTTGATAAAGGGTGATGGCTGTTCCTGACAAACCATTACGTCCTGTACGCCCTACACGGTGAACAAAGAAGGACAAGTCTTGAGGGATAGCATCATTGATAACATGGCTAACTCCTTCAATATCAATCCCACGCGCTGCAAGGTCAGTCGCTACAATGTACTCAAAATCAAGCTTCTTGACTTGATTCATGATACGCTTACGTTCACGTGGTGGAATACCTCCATGAATTTTGGCAACCTTAAGACCATTTGACACTAGGTAGCTGTGCAAATCGTCAGCACGTTCCTTGGTATTAACGAAAATCATTGCCAGATATGGCTGCATTCCCTTAAGCATCTCAAGAATCTGTTCATTCTTGTTTCGCCCCTTGGTAGATACCAACCAGTTATCAATGGTATCTGCAATAACTGTTGAAGTTTTGATTTGTTCCATGACTGGATTAGTCAAATACTTCTTCAAGAATGGCTGCAATTTTTGAGGAATGGTTGCTGAGAAGACCAAAATTTGAACTTCCTTAGGCAGACTTGCCGCAATCTTGTCCACAGTATCCAAGAATCCCATGTCCATGGTCATATCAGCTTCATCAACAACAAAGGTATGGGCCTTGTGGATAGCCAAGTCACCAGATTTAACTAGGTCATAGATACGCCCTGGTGTCCCGATAACAATATGAGGTTGGGCTACCTTGAGTTTCTCAATCTGACGTTGCTTGTCTGTACCACCCACATAATTGACTACACGAATTTCAGTATCAGAGTGTTTGGCAATCTGTTTTGTCGCTTGGTAAATTTGTGTCGCCAATTCACGTGATGGCGCTGTGATAACAACTTGAACATCACCACTCTTTGGATTGAGCTTCTCAAAAATTGGCAAGAGGAAAGTATGTGTTTTCCCTGAACCCGTCTTTGATTCACCCACTAAATCACGGCCTGAACGGACTACAGGAATCAATTTCTGTTGAACAGGTGTTGGCTCCTTAAACTTAATCTCGTCAAGAGCCTCCTGAATAAATGTTTTAAAATTAAAATCTTTAAATGACATGTTTATTTACTTCTTTTCTATCTAGTCTATCCCTATCATTATAACAAAAAAAGAGCATTTCTGCTCCTTTCATTTATTTCATAACGTTTCCAAGAACCATCCAAAGGGTAATGGCACTTGCAAGTGCTCCAACTGCCCAAAGGAAAGCATCAACCTTCCACTCTGACCATTTGTCGCCCTTACCTGAAAGACCTCCCAATTCGAGGTGATGGTGGAATGGTGTCATACGGAAGATACGACGACCTTCTCCATACTTACGCTTAGTGTATTTGAAATAGCTGACCTGTAGCATGACAGAAGCTGTCTCAAAGACATAAACCACACCAATCAAGAGTAGGGTCCATTCTACACGTAGGGCAATAGAGATAACCGCAAGCATAGCCCCAAGTGACAAGGAACCGACATCTCCCATAAAGACCTTGGCTGGCTTGTGGTTAAAGACGAAGAAGCCAAGAAGTGCCCCAATCATAGTGATAATGATAGTCAAGATAGCGAACTCACCCTTGACAAAAGCAATAATCCCATAGGCAATCAAGCTGATAACTACAGAGATAGAAGCTAAACCATCAATACCGTCTGTCAAGTTCACTGCATTTGAGAAACCAACAATCCAGAATAGGACAAAGAGAACATAAAAGACACCGAGGTGAATGGTTAATCCACCAATAGCTAGGCTATCTGTCCCACTAGGGAGTACGTGGATAAAGTAGAAAAGCAAACCCGCAATAATCTGCAAGGCCATCTTTTGCCAAGGTTTAAGTCCCTCATTGATTTGACGGAAAATCTTAAGGAAATCATCAAGGAAACCGATGATTCCATAAATCAAAATCACAAAGAGAATCCCTACTGTGGCACCATAGGCTTGGTGCCCCTCGCTAAAGACGTGGAAGTTGAAAATCAAGCTAACCAAGATGGCAACCACTAGGAAGACTGTCCCTCCCATAGTTGGCGTCCCAGCCTTAGCCAGATGCTGCTTCACATCTTCATGCATTTGTTGGCCACCGATTTTCTTGATTTTGTAGTAAGTAATAAAGTGAGGCATAGCGAGCACCGTCAACACAAAGGCGGCCACGCCTGCTATCAGACTCATAGTCATCTTAGTCTCCTAAAGTAATGGTAATCTTCTTGGTTTTAGACAGGGCTTTTCCTGCCGCAACACTTTGTTTGGTAACAGTCCCTGACTTGCCACCCTTGTAAGTAATTTTAATACCTTTCCATTTGGCAAAGGTTTCAACGTTCTTCTTGGTCCAACCATACATGTCTGGAAGTTCTGTGAAGTCATTGGTCATGATAAGAATCTGTTCATTAGCCTTAATATTGGCTTTGGCATCTACAGAAACCTTCTCAATCTTATCACCAACACCCAAAACAATCGGATGAATCAAGTTTTGACGAAGGGTGTTAGCTGTCTCACCTGGACGCTTACCGATAATATCGCCAGTTTGATAGCTCGTTTCTTCGGTCTTTTCACTACCTTCAGAAACAGAAGTATCTAGGGTGTCTCCCATAGACATGGCTTCTTCCAAAATCGGGTTAACCACAGTCGCATAGAAATTATTATCCCAGGTCTTAGGCTCTTGAACAGTCACATACATGATGTATTCTGGATCATCTGCAGGAACCATGGCCACAACTGAGTTGAGAGTTTCATTGGAACCAACCTTATACGTTCCAGTCTTTTCATCGGCAACTTGGGCCGTACCAGACTTAACCGCTACATCATAGTTACCAACCTTGATAATAGGTGCCCCTTCAGATTTATTGTAAAGGGTACCGAACTCTGGATCCGTACCAACGGAAATCATATAGTTACGCGTTTCAGAGGCAGCCTGCTTAGGAACTGGCTTACCGATAACTTCCTTCTTAGCTGTACGAGCTGTACCTTGGTTAACATCGGCAACTTGTTTGATAAATTGAGGTTCCAACATGATACCGTTGTTTGAAATGGCGGTAAAGGCTCGAAGCATTTGGACCTGAGTCACTGAAATCCCTTGTCCGAAGGATGATTGTGCTATATTAACAGAGTTTCGAGAGACAACCCCTGAAGATTCACCGACCATCCCAAAACGGGTTGGAAGACCAAATTTGTAAAGAGATAAGTAGTTAGACCAAACTTTGTCTCCCATCTCTTGTTCTAACATGGTCATACCAACGTTACTTGAATAAGAGAACCCTTGGGCAAATGACATGGTACGACCTGTTGATATACCTTCATTGATTGACCAGTCATTAATTTCAACGTCGTCAACCTTAATACCATTAGCATTACTGAAGGTCGCATTCGGGTTGAAGCTTCCATTGTTAATAGCAGCTGACACGAGCATGACCTTCATGGTTGAACCAGGCTCATACTGGGCTTCGTAAAGACGGTTAACCCAGTCATAGTTCTTCTTAGCCTGTCCTTCAAGGGTATCAGAATTATAGGTCGGACGTTGTGTCGTCGCAAGAATCTCACCTGTCTTAGCATTAACAACTGTCGCTGAAGCATTTACCCCTTGCGTCTGCTCCATAAAGGTATCCATCTGCGTTTCTAGGAAGGTTTGAAGAGGTGCTGACAAGGTTGTATAGATGTTCTTACCATCAATAGCTTCCTTGGTAATGGTTTCCGTACCTAGAAGCGTGTTACCGTTTTTATCCTTCTCATAGATGGCTTCACCATCTGTCCCAGTTAAGAGGCTATTGAGCGAGCGCTCCAAACCAGTTTGACCAATCAAAGAATAAGAGCCGTCTTTTTTATTTTCAACAGCTTCAGCACGACCAAGAAACTCTGACGCGAAGGTTCCATTAGGATACATTCGTGACGTTGTTGCTTCAAAGGCCATCCCCTTAATTCCCGCATCTTTAAAGGCTTTTTCTAGTTCTTCTTTAACAGAGTAGGTAATTCCCTTCCCCTTTAGTCCAAAGGAAACCTGGTAGGCACCCTTAGTACGCAATTGGGCCAAGGAATCACTCTTTTCAATTCCTAGCTTATCCTTTAAAATATCAGCAACCTTGTCAAACTGACTATCTTGGACATAGAGTTTTTCTTGAGTCGCTGACACATAGCTGGTCGACACGATAGCGTAAATGGCATAACTGGTTGAATCCTCAGCCAAAACATTTCCATTTCGGTCGTAAATTGTCCCACGCTTGGCAGCCACTGTGGTCTTAGTGTTATAAGATTTAGCAGCCTGCGTCGACAAATCGACACCAAACTTACTGTCTGTCCCGATAATCACCACAAAGTTGATAATAAAGACGAAAAAGATAAAGATGCTGAGAACCATAAGGTTCTGACCAACGTGCTGTCGATTCTGGGCTGGCTTTCGCCTATCCCTAACGACATAGTTTAGAAATAAATGTTTAAGTTTTCTTAATCTGTTCATTGGTTACTTCACACTCTTAATACTATCGTTATTAATAGACAGGCCTGCCTTATTAGCAATCTCTTTAATACGGTCAGAGTTAGTCAACTCATTAACCGCCTGCTTAGCATTGTTAAGCTCTGTTTTTTCATCACTAATCTTGCTATTAAGGTCTGTGATTTGTTGCTTGATAGCCTGATTACGCCCTTGTAAAAATACAACAGCGATACTCATCACAATAGCTGTCAAAACAATTGCCGAATAGAAAGCCTTTTCCATACGCGTCATAAAACGAATATGGTTTCTAATGGCTCTATTAACAATCTGATGTTCCTTATTTTCCATAATTATTTCCTGATTTTTTTAGCCACACGCAATTTAGCAGAATGCGAGCGGTTGTTAGCTTCTAATTCTTCCTGACTAGGTAGGATTGGCTTACGATTAACTAAGGCTACCTTAGGTTGGAGGTCTTCAGGAATAAAGGGTAGACCTTTAGGCACATCTACCGTACTGGCTTCCTTGAAAAGCTGTTTAGTCAATCGATCCTCCAAGGAATGGAAGGTAATGACCGAAATACGACCATCTACAGCAAGTAAATCCAAGGCCTCTTGAATAGATTCATCCGCAGCACCAAGTTCATCGTTCACTTCGATTCGAATAGCTTGGAAGATTTGTTTGGCTGGATGACCCTTCTTCTTTAATTCCTTAGCAGGCTTAGCTGATTTAATGATTTCTGCCAGTTCCGTCGTCGTCTCGATAGGTTTTACCTGACGCGCTTGCTCAATCTTACGTGCAATTTGTTTAGAGAACTTGTCCTCACCATACTTGAAGAAAATACGCACCAAATCGTTGTAAGGATAGGTATTGACCACATCATAAGCGGTCAAGCTCGCCTCCTCATTCATGCGCATATCCAGCTTGGCATCCTGTTTATAGGAGAAACCACGCTCACGCTCATCCAACTGTGGGCTAGAGACACCCAAGTCATAGAGAATGCCGTCAATTTCAGACACCCCCAAGGCTTCAAGGTTGGACTTGAGATTACGGAAATTA
This sequence comes from Streptococcus sp. SR4, assembly GCF_000517725.1. Taxonomy (NCBI): domain Bacteria; kingdom Bacillati; phylum Bacillota; class Bacilli; order Lactobacillales; family Streptococcaceae; genus Streptococcus; species Streptococcus sp. SR4. The sequence goes on from NZ_AZYW01000068.1 coordinate 277,414, forward strand.
TCCTTGATGAAAGTCACCATGCCCTTATCAATATAGTCCTTAAGACGCACTTGAGCATTATCAATAGCCTTTTGGTCCTGATCAAAGCAGTACAAATGACCCTTTTCAGATAATTGCGACAAAAGATAAGACGAATGTCCTGCGCCACCCAAGGTCGCATCAACATAGATGCCGTCGCGCTTGATATCAAGCATATCAACAGTTTCGTGTAAAAGAACGGTTACATGGTGAAATTCATTAGTCATAACTTTTATTATAGCACAAGAATGGAGAAATTGTCTCGTTCTGTAAGTTGACAGGATAGTAAAAAAGCCAGACCCAAGGCCTGACTCTTTAGTTCCTATATCATTTGATAAGATTAATCCACTCTGTAAAAATAACTTTCCTCAGAAGGCATCCCATTCGTCGCTAGGATACGGTCTTTACTGTTATCCCCCGCATCACTCCCATCACTAATCCCTTTGGGACATAGCCGAATTGGTGTATTACCTGTTGGATTGGAATCAACATAAGTTAAGCTATAGATACCTGACACATATTGATTGGATGAGACTTTGTCTATAGGGTAAGTAGAACCCCAGAGATTCAACTGTCCATCCGAAGTAATGGTAATAGTCTGTCCATTTGAAGATTTCCATGTCCCTACAGCTGATTTGTAGTTGCCGTTTTTGAGTTCATCAGGCTTGAGGGCTGTTGAACTTGTTTGAGTTTGTGACGCTGCGCTAGAACTACTATTAGTAGAGGCACTGCTCAGATCCTTCCAATCCCAATTCGAAAGATCAGCCTTCTCTGCACCCGAATCACTGTCATCTTTTACAAGAGATTGACCATCACTACTAAAGTGGTAGCCAGAACCACCACCAGCCATAGCACCAGCACTACCATAGTAGCTAAAGGTGTTATCCTTGAGGTAGGCCAAAGTCATGCGCTCACCCAACATGCCCAGTTGTGGACCTTCTGTCAGACGAATCACCTGACCACTATCCTTAGAGATAGTGTAAATATCCGTAATCATATGCTCTTTAAAAAGTTTCCCCGGCTTAAAAGCAAGAATCAACTCATCAACACCATTGCCATCCAAATCATGGTAAGTATAAACCGTTGAGGCAGGACTTGTTTGAGAATTAGCATAGGTCACAACGAGAGAATTAAGCGAGGCATCCGTTTGATTGTTAGCCACAGCCGTTTGGTACTTACTAATGATGCTATCATAGGCAGAGGTATCTACCTTTTTCTCTTGACTAGAGCTTGAGCTAGTACTTGTGCTAGAGCTTGAGCTAGTACTTGTGCTAGAGCTTTCACTACTACTTGATTGTGACTGCTCTACTGATGAAGATGAAGTCGTCGCAGTCAAGCCATTTTGCTGGTTTGAACAAGCTGCTAATAGGACTAAACTAGATAATCCTGTTACTAATGCTAAAACTTTATTTTTCATTTCTAATCCTAAATTCCTTTTCTCTAACCCTTATTCTGTTGTCCCAGAGCTAACATCTGCGCTGTAGGCAGGTGCTGTATAGCTTGAAGACTCACTATGTGACTCTGTATAAGTTGTTGGTGGCACATAGTTATATTGGGGCGCTTGATAAGTCTCTTGTGCTGAAGATGGTATTGGCGTTGACGCTACCGCAGGAGTAGAGCTTGCCTCTGTCTGACTAGCTACTTCTACCGTTGAGCTTGCTGATGACGATTCACTTGAGGTTGAAGAAGATGACGAAGAACTTGAGCTCGATGACTTAGATGAAGCCTTGGGTTTACTAGACGATGACTGTTTAGTGGCTACCTTGACTTGGACCTTTGCATGATTGTGTGCAGGTTGCAAAAAGACAATTGCCAAAGCCAAAAGAATAGCCGGTAGAGTAAATGCCAAAATAAGGTAACGTTTTTCTTTTAAATGACGAAGTAGTTTCATAGAATATTCACATTTCTTAAATATATTTTTAGTATCGATTAGTCTCAGATAAGATTATATCAGAAATATTAAAATGTGCAACATTAACATAAAGCTTTTTTGACATCAGAAAAACCAACTTAAAGAGTTGGTTGATTGTCATTATTGCTGTGGATTATTGAAGTTGTTGAATGGGTATTCCACTTTAGTTGGCTTACATAGCAAAACAATTAGGATAATCCAACCTACAAATGGGATAAATGTAACAAAAATATACGGCCAATTGTAGCCAGCATCACGCAAACGACGAACCGTTAGAGCAATACTAGGTAAAAACGCAGCAACACCATAGGCAAAAAAGATGAGTAGTAAAATAACTGAAATAGTAAATACATCCATTGATCCTGTTGCAGATAGTATTCTTTCAAACACTCCATCGAGCAATAAATAAGCAAAGAAAATCAATACATGTGCCGAAAATGCAAACCAGTAATCTGAAGGTGTTGAACGGCCCGTAAAATCATCATAGCCCTTCCAAAATTTTTTGTAGGCTTCAATCATAATAAAATCCCCCTTGTTTATGTTACTCTCAGTATAACAAGAGAAGAGAAGCTTGACAAATCAACTAAAAAACAGCCTAGCCAGGCTGTTAAGTCATTATTATTGCTGTGGATTATTGAAGTTGTTAAATGGATACTCAACTTTAGTTGGTTTACATAGTAAAACAATGAAGATAATGGGACCTACAAATGGAATAAATGTAACAAAAATATACGGCCAATTGTAGCCAGCATCACGTAAACGGCGAACTGTTACAGCAAGACCAGGTAAGATGGCAGCAACACCAAAGGCAAAAAAGATAAATAGGATGATGAATGAAATAACAGCAAAAAAGCTTGATTCTGTAGCACCTGCAATGCCTCCAAAGATTGCCAGCAACACATAAAAAGCAATAACTGTTAACATATTTGCCAAATATGCAAACCAGTAATCTGAACGTGTTGAACGTCCCTCAAAATCTACGTAGCCCTTCCAAAACTTCTTATAAGCTTCGATCATAATAAAATCTCCTCATTTTTTGATACTTATAGTATAGCAATAAAAAAAGAATTTGACAAATTGACTAAAAAACAGCCATACTAGGCTGCTAAATACTTATTATTGTTGTGGATTATTGAAATTATTAAATGGGTATTCCACTTTAGTTGGCTGACAGAACAAAATTAAAAGTACAATCCCACCTATCACAAAGGCAAAACGTAAAAAAATCAAAGCCCAGTGATAGCCTGCATCACGCAAGCGACGAACTTGAAGAGCAATAGATGGGATAAAACTAGCAGGAAAATAGGTCATTACAAGCAGATACAGTAAGGTGAGAATAACATGGTAAGGACTATCGGGACTATCAAAAACAATTACAACTATAAGTATGCTAAATAAAATGATAGTTACAATCGTATTCGCTAAAACTACCAACCAATAGTCTGAGCGGCTTGAACGTCCTGTAAAATCGAAATAGCCCATCCAATACTTCTTATAAGCTTTAAACATGACAAAATCTCCTCATTCTTGATACCCCCAGTATATCAGAAGCTTTATACTCTAGCAAATAGACCAAAAAGCCCCATGAGGAGCTTTTTGTTTATTCTCTAATTTGACCTCGGCCGTTGATATAGAACTTAGTTGAGGTTAGGGCCTCAAGTCCCATTGGGCCACGGGCGTGCATTTTTTGGGTTGAGATTCCGATTTCAGCACCTAATCCAAAGACGAAGCCATCTGTGAAGCGGGTTGAGGCATTAACATAGACAGCTGCAGCGTCTACGTCGTCTTGGAATTGCTCCGCACGACTGATATCCTGAGTTACGATAGCCTCTGAATGCGATGTTGTGTAGGTATTAATCCAATCAATGGCATCATCAAGGCTGTCTACCACTTTGACAGACATGATATAGTCAAGAAATTCTGTCGCAAAATCTTCTGGTGAAGCTGGTACGGCTTTTTCCATAAGTTTCAAAGCCTTTTCATCCGCACGGAATTCAACAGCCTGAACTTTTGAAATAGCTTTTTCCAAGTTAGGCAAGAAGTCTTCCGCAATATCAGCATGAACGACGAGAGATTCTGCAGCATTACAAACACTTGGTCGTTGGGTTTTGGCATTGATAACAATCTGTGTCGCCATATCTAAGTCAGCATATTTATCCACATAAATATGACAGTTCCCAACACCCGTTTCGATGACAGGAACCTTGGCTTTTTCTTTAACCGTTTGGATGAGACGGGCTCCACCACGAGGGATGAGCAAGTCTACATACTTGGTCGCCGCCATGAGTTCTTCTGCTACCTCATGAGAGGTGTCTTCAACCAGCTGAACAGCATTTGCTGTGATACCTGCATTTTCCAAAGCCTTACGGGCTACTGTAACCAAGGCCTTGTTGGAATTGATGGCATCACGTCCTCCTCGGAGAATGATAGCATTATTGGTTTTAAAGGCAAGGCTAAAGGCATCGATTGAGACATTGGGACGGCTCTCAAAAATCATAGCGATAACACCCATAGGAACACGCTTTTGAACGATTTTGAGACCATCCAGATTCGTATAGCCACGAACCACTTGACCGATTGGGTCCTGAAGATCTGCCACCTGACGGACACCCTCAGCAATCCCTGCAATACGGTCTTCCGTTAAGAGCAAACGGTCTTGCATAATCTCTGAAATACCATTTTCCTTGGCATTTGCCATATCCTTAGCATTTTCAGTGATAATATAGGCACTCTCAGCTACTAGAGCTTTAGCTACCTGATTTAGAAGGTCGTTTTTAGCTGCTGTTGATAATTTAGCAATCTGACGACCTGCCACCTTGGCCTGTTGGCCTAGTGTATCGATATATGTCATCTTAGTCCTCCTGTTTAAAGAGTGTACCAATCTTGGCTCCTTCTAGGACACGAAGGATGTCACGTGGATTTTCACCATTCATCAAAACCATTTGGCTATGATTTTCAAAAACCATCTGGGCGGATTTAATCTTACTCATCATACCACCCGTACCAAATTTACTACCGGCACCACCAGCTGAGGCCAGAATTTCCTCGGTAATCTCTGGGACATAGCTACGAAGGGTTGCATCCTCATAGACATTTGGGTTCTTATCAAAGAGCCCATCAATATCTGACAGCATGATGAGTAGGTCTGCACCAACAATCTTAGCAACGATAGCAGACAAGCGGTCATTGTCTCCAAACTTAGTCGCATGATCCATTTCATCTACGCTGACAGCGTCATTTTCATTCACAACTGGGACAACCCCAAGCTCGAAGAGGCTCTCAAAAGCATTGATGGCATTGGCCAAACTCTCGGGATACTCAACCACATCACGCGTCAAAAGCAACTGAGATACCTTGGTCTGATAATGTGAAAAGACCTGAGAATATAGGCTCATCATAGCCACCTGTCCTACACTTGAGACAGCCTGTTGCTTACCGACTTCAGCCGGTCGCTTGTCTAGGTCTAGGACATTGAGACCAAAGCCCATGGCACCAGAGGATACGAGGACAACCTCAATACCTTTATTATGCAAGCTAGAAATGACAAAAGCTAATTGATCGATTTTTTCAAGATTAATTTTCCCTGATGGTAAAACCAGAGAACTAGTCCCGATTTTGATAACCAGGCGTTTTACTGAGTCAAAATTTCGTTTCATGTTTATGATTATACACTAAATTCAGGTATTTTAACATATATAATGCATAAGTTTACATATTAAGGATTTTCAGTAAAAAAGAACCCCTCCAATCGGAGAGACTCTTTAAACAGTTTGTTCTAGGCAAAAAACATGGCTCTAATACGTTTCCAACGTCTGCGATCAACAAAGAGATAAACGATTAGGACAACTAAAGCTATAAGCCCAGATACTATAGCATTAACTACTAGGGCAATCCAGAACTTGCTTGCAAAGAAGACAATACCTCCTAGCAAGGCAGCGATGAAAATTGTAAGAATAAAGATACCCATATAGAGCCACTGTCCGCCACCTCGATTGAAGAGCTGGGTAACTTCCTGCCAATTCACTTCCAACAATTTAAGGTCACGTTCAAAGTAATAGCCACCTACAAGATAGGTTGTTACGAGAAAACCAAGAGTGAAACTTGCTACCAAAATAGGATGGAGATGTGCAAGGAAGATTAAACCAAGTCCTCCTAGTAAGAGGGATACACCGACTTGCAAGGCATAGAAAATCCAAAACTTTTGACGAAGATAGTCACCCGTATTAATTGGTAGGCTACGAATAAAGTCAAAGTTTGTCCCCTCTAAGGATGTTGCTACACCAAGAAAACTTGTTGGTTGAGCTGAAAAGAAACCAAAGGCAATTCCGACCAAAAGCAGGAGTCCGAAATAGTCTGGGCCCAGATCTTTCAAAAATACCGCACCCCCACCTAACATGATCATATATAAGACCGGCACCACATAGGTATTGATAATGAGGGTTGAATTCCCCAAAGTAGATAAATGATGGCGGATCAAGACCTGTCTTTGGCTTCGAGTAACAGCTTTGGCCTGAGGCTTTCTAGCCTTTTGGTTATAAATGGCTTCGTGGAAATAACGAGGCATTCTGACTTTATAAAACCAAAAGCCCAAGATAAGCACTGAGATAAGAGGAAGATAAAAATTTAGTAGGGCCTCCAGAGATAGAGGAGCAGCTACCACATCATAGTAACCTCTTAGATAAGGCAACAAAGGAAAATCGATATGTCCAGCACCCTTAACATAACCATTAAGAAAACCAACCATCATGATAGGGAACATAATCAATAGGGTTGACAGGGTCATCAAAATAGTCGAATAGAGCTTTTGACGAGAACTGCGAACAATCAGCGTTCCAATACTATTAGACAGAATCACTGAAAAAACGAGATTGATAAAGAGAGAAACGATAAAGGATAGCAGCCCCACGACTATCCCCAGTGGGCCAATAAATTGCCAGTAAGCTAGAATGAGGAGGCTAAGGATAGGTACCATGAAGGTCATCCCAACCATAGAACCTGACAAGGTCTTGGCCAAAAAGACTTCTGATGGCTTTAAGGGAAGAGGCAGATAAGCCTTGTTATCCTTACTATCGTAAAAGGTACTATAGAGAGCCGTAAAAGTCTGGAGAAGCCCCATGATTGAAAATGTCAAAAGATATAGGGTTAAGACTCCAGGATTGGCCTTATAATCGACACCTACAAAAAGATAGCTATATACAACCGTAAAAATAATTAAAATCAAGAGTTGTTGTCTAAGCATGGCATTAACGATGGAGAAATTAGCCTTTTTCTTTTTCTCCTGACGTTTCTGTAGGTTAGTTACTGCTTGAGGATTTGCATAGAGGAGATTAATTTTAAAAAGCTCCCAAACATGGTTCCAGTTCATGACTACACCTCCTCGATCTTACGTCCAGCCATTTCCAGATAAATGGTTTCCAAATCCTTGTCAGGGTACTGAGACTTAAGTTCAGCTAGAGACCCTTGGAAGATGAGTTTTCCTTTCTTCAAAATAGCAATACGATCACAGAGCTGCTCAGCTACACTTAGAACGTGGGTTGAAAAGAGCACACTATTACCCTCCTTAGCATGGTTACGCATGGCTTCTTTCAAATCATAAGATGCCTGTGGATCCAGACCAGTCAAAGGCTCATCCAAAACCCAAATCTGCGGATTAACCAGAAGAGCACCGATAACGACAACCTTCTGACGCATACCGTGAGAGAAGGAAGAAATGAGGTTATAGCGACTTTCCGTCAAGTCAAAGGTAGCCATAAGATTAGTCAAACGTTCCTCAACCTGACTAGCTTCCAAATCATAGATACGTGTCAAAAAGTACCAATAGTCATTAGCAGTTAAGTTTAAGAATAAGTCTGGTGAATCTGGCACATAAGCGATTTTTTTCTTGATAGCATCACGATGTTGGCTGAGGGCCATATCATCGACGTAAACTTCACCGTAGCTAGCTTCAATAATAGACGTCAAAATGGAAATGGTCGTAGTCTTACCTGCCCCATTGTGACCAATCAGACCAAAAATTTCCCCATCTCGAATTTCGAGGGTAAGATCTGAGAGAGCATCTTTATCTTCATAACGTTTCGTTACGTGTTCAAAACGAATCATCTTTTATCCTTTCTTGAGAATCTATTTAACAATAGTTTCATTTTACACTTTATATTAGATTATAAATTAGAGTTATTACCTTGTTTTTTATGAACAATACTCTAAGAACACTGGCAATAGATTTAGATAAGGCTATTTCCTTACCTTCTCATTTATTGTATCACTTCAAAGGTACAATTTCAATAAAACGTTTGTAAAAACGAGACAATTTTGCATTCGATCTTTGATAATGCTAAACTTATAGTATTTAGAATAAATAGGAGGAAAATCACTGGTGCCAACTGGAATTATCATCAACTCGCTATCTATTATCTTAGGAGGAATCGCTGGAGGACTCTTCGGGGACTATCTCAGAGACGATTTCAAGGACAACCTTAACCTTATCTTTGGCCTAGCCTCTATGGTTATGGGGATTAGTGCTATTATGAATATGGTTAATATGCCTGCAGTTATCTTTGCAGTAGTTATCGGTACCATCATCGGGCTGGCCCTAAAGTTTGGGAACCTCATCAACAAGGGAGCTGGGCTTATGGAAAAAGGCTTGTCCAAGATTACACCAAGCAAACAAACAAGGTTAGCTCACGATGAGTTTTATGCGCAGCTCTTGACAGTTATCGTCCTTTTTTGTGCAAGTGGTACAGGAATTTATGGGAGCCTTGAGTCTGGGATGACAGGTGATGCTTCCATCTTGATTTCCAAATCTATCCTAGATTTCTTTACGGCCATGATTTTCTCTTGTAGTCTAGGCTACATCGTCTCCATGATTGCCATTCCACAATTTATCGTTTTCTTCCTCCTCTTTGTGAGTGCTGGTTTCATTCTTCCTCTAACAACAAAAGCTATGATTGGTGACTTTAAGGCTTGTGGGGGCTTTCTCATGATTGCGACTGGTTTTCGTATTATGAGACTTCGCCAATTTCCAACCGCAGATATGATTCCAGCCATGATTCTGGTTATGCCGATTTCCTGGGCCTGGGTCAATTGGGTGGTGCCTTTGATTAGTTGATATTAGGATTAAAATAAACTAAAACCGTCAGTCTAATGTTGGCGGTTTATGTCTTTCTTTTATTACTATGGTGCCCTTCAACTATTAGAAAATAGTAGTATTTATTGTGTATATTTCTAATTTTTCTAACCTTGTTTAGATTAAGATGAGTCTGTTATAATAGCCCTTGTAGGCCTAAGCAACCTACAAGATACTTTTTTTCATAACTATTTCCATCCTCTAATATTTTAACGAACTTACAATACTGATGGAAATCTATCGAAAAAGGCTGGTGTGTGCACACCGGTCTTTTTTGGTGGAATTGAAAGACAAAAAACCACTCTTTCACTATGAAAGAATGGTTATGCTATAGCTTATACTTCTACAACTTCCAAGTTTTTTCCACCCAGGAGAATAAGGTATTTATCAATCTTATCTATTTGATAGGCTTGGCTGAGTGCTTTAGCATAGAGGCTCATTTGCCCTTTGTAACGTTCCTTAAGCTCACCAGGTTGAGTGAAGCGGTCTGTCTTATAGTCAAAGAGGACAATACGGTCTTCAAGAAGAAGGTAGCCATCGATGATACCACGGACGACAAAGTCTTCTTTACTAGTGGGATCTTCTGCCAACATAGCAAATGGTGCTTCACGACGCAACTTATCACGGTTAGCTAGAATGAGCTCCCCAAGTTCGGTGTCAAAGAAGCCTAGTAGCTTTTCTAACTGCAGGCGCGCCTTGACTTGATCATCTGCCGATACTCGACTCAAGGCCTGTGTCAAATCTTGGAGGGTCACCTTGTCAGAAAGACTCAAGCGTTGCATGAGTTCATGGGTGGCTGAACCAACTGCAGCTCCAGTGACCTTCGTTTTTTGCCCAAAATCTGGAAGCTCAAAGCTAGTGGATGTCTCAAGAGGTTGCACTTCCTCTTTCTTGTCCATAATATCCACCCCTTCGGTATCCATGACAGGTTCGTAGAAGGCTTTGAGCTGGCTCGGCGTACGCACAGATGGCAGGTCAATCGCTGGTGCATAAAGTTGGTTGAGCTTTTCAACACTTTCTAAGACAGTTAGGGCACGTTTAATGTCTTCCGTCTGACGATTGTTAGAGAGATCATCAGCATCTACTGCTGCTTTAACTTCAACCTGACCAATAGCCTCTGGGGTCAAGTCCTCAGCCTCAACAAAGCGAACAGTAAACTTGAGATCCTTTCTCATAAAGGCAGTATCCAAAGCCATAACCCAATCCTGATAAGTAGCGATTTGGTCACGTAGAGCTACTGGTAGGCGATTATTTTCAACATCCGTGCCAAACTGCTGGGTCAATTTTTCCTTACTGCCCTTACCAACTAGGTAGAGTTTTTTCTCTGCACGGGTCATTGCAACATAGAGCAGACGCATCTCTTCTGAGATACTTGCTCGGCGTTCTTCCCTACGATTTTCCTGGAAGGTTAAGGTTTCGAGAACAACATTTAACTTAGGCAAATTAGTGTTTACCTGGTCTTTGAGGTCAGCTAGATACTTAATGCCTAGTCCTTTTTCACGGTTTATAATGTACTTACCACTTAGTCCATCCTTGCTGTGACCAATAAACTTGCGATTCATCTGCAAGACAAAGACATACTTGAACTCTAGTCCCTTGGACTTGTGAATGGTCATGAGGCTAACAGCATTTTTGGGAACCAAGTCTGTTACTTCCTCTAGGTCGTTACCGCTAGAAATAATCTTATCAATCATACCAATAAAACGAGAAAGTCCCTTAAAGCCAGTCTTTTCATAGGCATTGGCACGCAAGGCAAGGGCGTAGAGATTGGCCTGGCGTTGCTCAGCTCGTGGTAGACTACCAACATAATCATAATAGAAGCGATCGTCGTAAATCTTCCAGATGAGGTCGTAGAGCGAGTGCCACTTACTGTAATCACGCCAATCTGATAGAGTCTCAATGAAGAGAGTCAACTTTGCCTCAAGTCCTTGCGTCACGACTTCTGGATGAAGTCCTGATTTAGTATGAGCTGCAAGAAGCTTGTCATAGAATTGTCCTTTGTCAGCCTGGACAGCAATCCGAGCCAGGTCGTCCTCGTTGAAATTAAACATAGGTGAACGAAGGAGGGCAACCAAGGCGTAGTCGTTGAGAGGATTATTGATGGCACGAAGGGTATCCAACATAATCATAACTTCTAGTGACTCTAGGTAGCTTGACTTGTACTCGTCAGGAACCAATGGAATTCCGTGCTCCTCAAAGCTTGCCATCAAGTCCAAATAGGTGTTGCGAGTTGGTGCTAGGAGGGTAATATCCTCAAAACGTACACCCTGCTCGTGAAGTTTGATGATTTCTTTGATAACCAAGGAAATCTCGCCGCTACTAATAGGTTGATCAGCACCTTCTTCGTCAGGAGTTACACTCGCTTCATCACTATTGTAAATCAGAACCTCTGTCTCATTTTCAGGATGGGGTTCTTTTTGCTTCTCGCTACCCGCTACCAGCATATGAGTCTTGTCATAGAGGATGTCCCCGATTTCCTGGTCCATGAGGTGACTGAAAACACCATTGGTCGCATCAAGAACTTCAGATTGGCTACGGAAGTTCTCTTTAAGAAGAATCAGCTTACCCACATCTGGATTTTCAAGGAAGAGCTGGAACTTGCCATTAAAAATCTGAGGGTCTGCCTGACGGAAACGATAGATGGATTGTTTGATGTCTCCCACCATGAATCGGTTGTGGCCATTAGAGAGGAGCTCCAACATGCGTTCTTGGGTATGGCTATTGTCCTGATACTCGTCTACCATCACTTCATGGTAACGGTCACGGTAGCTAGCTGCCACCTCTGGATTTTCCTCCAAAATACGGATGGCAAAATGGGCAATATCTGAGAATTCAAAAGCATTTTCCTGAATCTTTGCCTGTAAATACTGGTCCGAAAAATCAAGTACAAAGGCCTGAAGCAACTCCAAGAGAGGTAGGATGTCATCATTATGCTTGGTCAAAACCTCGAGGACCGTTAGCTGGGTATCAACCTCTCGCAACTGGGCCACAAACTCATTTTTGGTCTTGTTGTAAGCTTCCTTGTAGGCCTTTAGTTCCTCGTCTTTAGGACGGGTCATATTGGTCAAACCAGTACCTCCTGACAAAGTCAAGAGTTTTTTGAGCAAGTCCTCCATATCCGTTTGGTCATTGGCCAAGGCTCCTTCAAGAAGGCTAATGGCATCCGACACATTATTAAGATACTTAGCCTTGGCAAATTCACGCTGAGCTAGGCCTAGATGGTCTCTTAAGAAGGCTAAGAAATCAGCCAACAAGCCATCTTTGAGACCCTCTAAAAGCTCAGCTTTAGCCTTGTCTGGATTGGCCTCTGCCTGCCCTTTTAAAAGATTTTGACGTAGCCATTTTTCAGGACCTGCAGTAGCCTGAGAAAAGCTATAGACATCGTACACTAAATCACGAAAAGCCTTACTAGTCTTGCCATTTCCTGCGAAGTTGCGGACCAATTTTTGGAAAAGTTGGGCCTCCTTCCCTTGCATATAATCGTTAAAGAGATCAGCATAAACCTCATTTTTCATAAGTGTCTGCTCGGCAGGATCTGTCATAATGCGGAAAATAGGTGACACCCCCAAGAGATAGCCATACTGATTGACCAATTTCTGGGTAAAGGCATCCATGGTTCCAATATCTGCCGTCCCAATCTTGGCAATCTGGTCTGAAAGAAAGGCACGCTCTTCATCCGTCTCAACTTGTCCAAGTTGCTCTGTCAGACGCTTTTCCAGACGCTCTTTTAACTCACCCGCGGCCTTTACCGTAAAGGTTGAGATAAAGAGTTGGTCAATGCCAACGCCACGTCCAATCATATCAAGGATACGCTCAACCATGACAAAGGTTTTTCCTGATCCGGCCGAAGCTGACACAAGAATATTGCTACCATTACTGTAAATGGCCTCAATCTGCTCAGGTGTTAACTTGCGTTCCTTGTCAGAAGCTGCTTCTTGGGCAATGCGTTCCTTAATCTCTGTTGGACTTAAAAAATCTTTAGTCAACATGGTTGTCCTCCTGATCTTTTTTGTCTGCTGTCACAGCTTGATTGGTGACAAGAAAGGGGATGATATTTTCAGCAACTTGCATCTGATTATTGTCCTCGTCTTTTGTCATCAGCTCCAAATAGGCTTCCTTCTTGCCCTTACTTGGTAAACGCAAGAGTTTACGAGCCTGTCCCATGTGGCGGTCGGCCTCAAAATGAGTAATAGCCTTGATTTGATCCCCTTGAACAGACTTGCCATCCTCGGTATAAGGATTGACCGCAAAATTCCCACTTCGAATAATCTCAGCAGCATCTGTAAAGAGCTTAATATTGTAGTCTAACAAGGTTTCTAGGTCCTCCTTGTCATAGGTGACAGTCTTTTGTAAATCATAGTTTCCACCAGCCAGATGCTCTGTTTCTGAAGCCACAAAGAGCCCCTTATAGGTCAATTCCTTATGAGCCTGAGCTGCTAGCTTATCCAGACCAAACTGGACTAGGTTAAGTTGTGGGTCCTGCATGTGAAGATACATGGCACCAAAAAGCTGGTCAGCATCGACCTTATAGGTTTGTCGAAGGGCCTCCAGATAGGTCACCAATTGTGGACTGAGGCCATTGTAGAATTTCTGAATGTCAAAGACATTTTTACCTGATTTGTAGTCAACGACACCCAGAGCCCCATCCGTTAAACGGTCCACACGGTCAATAATCCCTGTAATCTTGATGCTATTTGCTAAAAGCAAGTCAAACTTGGCTTCCTCACGCTCAACCTTAACAGCCGCATTATCACGCAAAACACTGGCAGTTGATCGGGCGATATCTTCTAAAATCTGACGAGATAAGCGACTCTCTTGGTCCTCTGTATAGAGAAGTTCAAAGGGTTGTTCCTGATTGGTCTGAGCAATAGCCTTTTCCAATTTATCATCGAAGTTTTCTGACGAAGAATCACCCATGACACGCTCAAAGACACGGTGCAAGTAAGTCCCATGGTGTCGAGCATCTGGATGGATGGACTCCAACTCTTCAAGCCCCAAAACATAACGCAAGAAATAAAGATATTGGTTGTTATAGAAGGTCGTCAGAGCCGAGGCTGATAATTTCAGTGGTTCTTCCCCCGGAAAGACCAGCTGCATGACCTGATCATCAACCTTGGTCGTCGTCACATCGTCAATCACATTTGGAATCAAGACTTGGTCCTTATCAAGTCGCTTACGGAGATAACGCACCGCAACTGACCAGAAAGTCTGCGTTTCCTTGTCCAAATCAGCATCTAGATGGCTACTGTTAAGGGCGATGACAGTTGATAGAAGGTCCTTGTAGTTCCCAATCTGGTCACCCTTAGCCTCGAAACGATTACGTCCCTTTTCAACCAAAGGAAGACCAAGGTCAAGCAGCTCCTTCAAATAAACCGACATGTCATCTTGAGTCTCATTGAGAATTTGTGGCTGACTAAGCACCAATTGTTCACTAGCTGCATTAAAAAGTGACATAGCCACAAAATGCCCCCGCTGACTATTGCTCTGCGTAACAATATCCAAACTCCGGTGTTCATCCGTAGCTTCATTGATACGACTACGTTCCTCGTCAGACAGGAGACTCTTATTTTGCCCTACCTTTGGAAAATGTGACTGGGTCATGCCCAAGGCAAAAACATAAGGAGCAGAGTGTGGTTGAATCAAATCGTATTTCTTCACATTGACCACATCAACAGTAGCTGGGACCGTACGGTAATCACAGGCCAACATGCCCGAACGCAAGATAGACAAAAAGTCATCCACTGAAAGTGTTTCTTCCCCAAAGATTGTCTCAACCTGCTCCAAGAGTTGCGTGAAGGCCTTCCAGACCTGTTCATTCTGCTCTTTTTCAGCTTCACTGGCCTTGGCAGTCAAACTAGCCATCTGACTTGGCACTTGCACAGCCTCTAAAAAGACCACAAGTTTCTTGAGCAGACTAGACCCCTTCTGTTTGCGACTGTTAAGCAACTTGTCCAAGGGCTCTACCAGTTGTGATCTCAAGGTATTGAGCTGATCCAAATCATACTTATCACGACTATTAGCCGTGAAATCAGAAAGGAACTTGTGACGCCCCTTGATATCTGCAAAATTGACATAATATTCAAAAAGGTCTAAATCCTCTTGAGCAAAACCACCATAGAGACCGGATTTTACGAGATTAAGCAAATCCTCGGCACGGTAATTATAGCGCTTGATACGTTCCAGCGAATCCACAAACTGCACCAAAGGGTGGCTAGACATGGTTTCTTCCTTCCCGAAATAATAGGGAATATCAAATTTTCGGAAAATCTGCCCCACCTGAAGCTTATAACTCTCCTCATCACCTAGCAAGACCAAAATATCCTTGTAGCGCTTGCCATCCGCCAGCAACTGACGAATACTCTTGGCAACCTGAGCCACCTCTTCCTTTTGGTTGACCACTTCCCAGACCTGCAAGGCTTGCTTGTCCTGAGCAGTCAGCTGCTCATCTACCGTACTAAAATCATGACGGCTTTCCAAAAGACGGCTAATACGTGCAAAAGAAGGATTGCCCTCTTTGTCTGTCGTCACGTAGTCAGGTGTCACCTTATAAGTCTGAGCCAGAGTTCTCAGAAAATCCACTGAAGCTTGATAAACATTGCCATAGACAAAATTAGCCCTATAAGCCTTTTGACTGGCATAAGTTCCAATGACAATCTGGTGGCACTTATCATTTAAGAGGGTAACCAAAGCCTCCTCTTCAGCTGAGAAACGCGTAAAGCCATCAATGACCAGAACCGTATTACTTAGAGCCTTATCCAGATGTCCTGAGGCAATCTCTTTGAAGAAGGCACTGAGTTTTGATTGATTGTCAAAATCTCCTGCCAACAAGAGGTCTTGAGCCGCACTGAAAATCCTTACCAAATTCTCTTGTTTCTCTGCCTGATCCAAATGCTGCAAATCCAGAACCGTCATATTAGCCTGCTGCAACTCTTTGTAAAGGTCTACCAATTGATTAATAAAGTTACTATCCTTGCGCAAACGGCCATAAACCTTGAGCTCATCATCGCCCATATGCGACAACACCTTATAAAAAATCATGGCCAGACCAGTATCATCCAGCTGCGTTTTGGGGTTGCTCGTATTGAGAATAAAGTATCTCGCCATCTGAGTAAAACGAGTCACCGTAATCTCAAAGGATGCTGACTGAGGCAGGTATTCCAAGACCTTACGCTCCTTCTCAAATGACAGGGCATTAGGGGCAATATAAAAGACCCTCTTTCCCTTTTGAGCATAGCTGGTTGCCTGCTCCGTCAGAATTTCTGTTAAATCCTGAGACATATCCGTATAAAGTAATTTCATAAGACGTCCCTTTCTTGTCTCTACACCAGTCGTTAGGCTAAGCAAGAATTGCCATTCACTTAGTGCTAACAACCACTAATCCTTGCTATTATAACACAGAATGAAGCAACAATCAGACTCTTCCCTCGCCCCTATCTCCTCCAATGTCCTAAGTTCCTCACATAAGCACAAGCACCACAGCAAAGAGCCCTCCTTTATGGACCTGTAAGTAAAAAAAGAGCCAAATCCTCTGATTTAGCTCTACATCTTTATTTAAAAATCAATTCCTGTTTGAAGAGGTAATCACCACTGCTTGTAATCAAATTGGCATCACTATACTTCCTAAGAATATCCTTGGCTGAGTGAAGGTTAAGACCTGAGGTCTTCTTCTGGTTTTCTTCCTGCATAATGGCATCAAGGTCAACTTTTTCTTCTCGCGTCCTATTTTCCATGACGAAATGGTAACTTCCATCCTCATCATGTCGATGAAAACTAAAATTGATTTGACTGGCAGGCACCTGCTTACTCTCATCAATCGCATTACTAAAGAAAATGGATACCAACAAGGTCAAGTCAACCACGTTCATGGTAAACCCTGAAATTTCCTCAGGAATATCACAAGTCACTGGAATATTACTACGTTTAGCCTCCATCATACGAGCCGAAAGAAGGCTACGTAAGGGTAAGGACTGAATATTTTCCAGCTTAGGATTATCAATGACACGGAAACGTTCAAACTCCTTGGCACTCTCTCTAAGGACATTCTGGTACACCTGTTCGGCAAGAGCCTCTTCCTGGTCACGTACTTCCTCTGAAAATTGTTCCACAACCGTCTGATAAGACTGTCTGTATTGTAACAACTCATTGTAGAGAAGATCAATCTTTTGGTTGGCCTTGGTCAAACTATTCAAATGCCTCTTTTCCTCCATGGTCAAACTCTCTTCCAAATACTGCCGAGACAGTTGATTAAGATGGGCAATTAGGAAAATGAAAGCCACTGCGGATAAGAGAACCCAGAGCATCCGAAATCTCAACTCCAACTCTGAAGAGTAGCCAGGGAACCAACTGTCTAAATTCACACTGAGATAGATTCCCAATAAATAAATGGCCATTGCTATAGCAACTCTTCTAGAAATCTGGAGGTTCTGGAAAGAGTCATCGCTATAGACCTTCCAACGCTTCAAATCCAAGCCCAAGAAACGGTCAAATACAAAATAAAGTGGCAAAATCAAACCGTAAGATAAGAGATAGAAAAGAGCATTTGACCCTACCTCAGCGACAGGGAGATTCAAGAGAAGGGGAATAAAGAAGAGTCCCAATAAACGATAAAGTAAATCTGACGTCACCACTGGAAACAAAGTATGAAAAGCATACTGGGTCACCGACCAGGTCTTCCCTTTAGCAAGAAAGGCCAAAATCATTAGGATAAAGACATCAAAAACCATAATCATGTTAGTAATATTATACTGAATGACTACATCTAACAGGGCTAAGGTCAAGAAGACCGTCCAGGAGATACGAATGTCTGTCATTCGTTTGAAAATGGCACAATTTATCGTCAGCGTTAAAATAAGCTGAATGGCTAGAAAGGCATCTGTATCATAGAGATTTAAAAAATTTATTCCCAAAAACGATTCAAACATCGAATCTCCTTTCTATATTTTTTTTACAAGTCTTTAGTATTCAAATTGCTGTCTATAGATGAACTTATCATTCTTAAAGCTAAGTTTAGACTGAGGGTAACGCTCCATAATATCTTCGAGCTGCTCATTGATTGATAAGTGACTCTCATACGTCTCGTGGGGCGCCTCGGCACTATCTTGCGAAAGGGTTGTCTCTACAGAGAGGACCTGGACCTCACCTCTTTGGTAATAAGACATACGAACTAAACTATTTTCTTGACCATGAGCTCTCAACAAGGCATTGTCCAAGAAGGTCGTTAGAACAGCTGATAAATCCACCACATCGATATGAACTGGGGATATAGGGTCTGGAACCTCCATGATAAAATCAACGCCAACAGCATGAAACTCCATATACTTACTCTCAATGACGGAACGTAACAATTGAGAAAGCAGGTTAGAAATATCTGGCATAACCTTGCTGAAGGGAACCTCTTCATCAGATAGGTTCTGAGTGTCTCCCTCTTGACTAGTAGCCAGAACGGTATTAGCCTTCTTAGGTACGACTACCTTAGGCACTCCATCACGGTATAGCTCCTGATAAAGATGGAGGATATGCCTACTAGATTCCTGTAAGCTCTGGAAATGACGCTCCTGCTCCTCTTTCAACTCCAGAAAAAGTTCATCCTTAATCCACTGGTTGGCATAGGAAACAATGATGAAGAAGGCTCCTGTTGCTAATAGAAGGATTAACTTGGCATAATTGTTAACCACTTCCACAGGCCAGATGCTAGCAAAGTAAGGCATGAAATCATTTAGAAGCCCGTATGAAAGAAAGGCAAAGCTAACCCCAATAACAATAGGGGTGAAGTGTATACGTAAGCGCTCCTTTTCCTCGACCTGCAAATATTCATAACCAATAAAACGGTGAACCAAAAGGTAAAGAGGATAGGTAACTACCACACATATAAACTCCGTTAAAGATTCTGGAATACGGCTCATCAAGTCGGCTCCCAAAAGTAAAGGAAAGACGATTAATGACAAGCCCCGTATAATGATATTGGTCGTCCCCCAGGCATAAAAACTATTAAATACCGGCTCTATCCATGGCAAGTCTGGACGTTTGTAATAACTAAAACAAAATAAAATGAGAGGATTAAGTAAAAATTTGAATCCCATAGGAAGAAAGGGAATCAAAACAACTGATAAAAGGCCACCTAATAAAAGTAGCCACCAAGAAATCTTGACTCTACCAGCTGCATGAAACATCAGATAATTGACAAAGAAAATCAAGAGCGTGTCTATAGATACTAGCCAATGAAAATCTTTAAAAACAGCAAGTAGCGATTCAATAATAGAAGTCATTCTTTTCCCCCTCTCCCTCTAATCTGATTTAAGAAACTTCCTCAAAAATCCCCTAGGAAGCCCTTTTTACAACACTACTCATTATATAGCTTTTTGTAAGTTTTCACAATAATTAATTTTCTTATAAAGGTCTACAATACCTCTAAGAATCCATTTATTTATAGAAGATAGACTTACTATTAAATTAAAGTTACAAATGTAACATAAAAAGTTGAGACAATTTTATCTCAACTTTTAGATTATAAAACTACTTTTTTGAGACTTACTTTTAAGCCTAAAGTCTAGTCAGCCTTGTAGTAGAATTGTTTGGCGTCAGATTGTGGTGATGCTGACTGAGTAATCAAAATACGATCTTTAGTATTATCCGAACCGTCCACAAATCCCTGCACTGTCGGAAGTGTGACTCCCTTAGGAATAAAGAGAATACCTGCTCCGGTAATTCCCATCCTTAAACTTGATGTGAGATAGCCATTCTCAAGTTTTCCATTTGTATTTTCAACAACATAATTCTCAGGAGCTGTTAAATTGTCCTTAGAAAAATTCAGACTTAAGCCATTCCCATTCTTCCAAGTCCCTTCGAGGCTTTGGAAGTTATTATCCTTGATAGCATTAACATCCATACCTGTTTGTTCGGTCTTGGTTTCCGTTTTTGATTCTGTCTTAGCCTCTGATGAGCTTGATGATGACTCCGATGTTTGTGAAGAACTTGAAGATTCTGAGCTTTCAGATGTGCTAGCACTAGAGTAATGCTTGAGCAACTCTTGGTAAGCCTCTTGCATGTCATCTGGTGCTACCTTATAGGTCTGAACAGTCTTCTTATCGTAATTACCCTTCCAGTAGTTCGTCACATAATAAACGGTACCGTTGGAGCCTAGAACGATTTGGTAAGAATCCTTATCTTGGTCAACCAAATCCTTATAGAGCTTGTTGTAGCCATTATAATTGCCACCAGTTTTGTCATCAGCTGAAAAGTCCTTAAAGAGGGCTTTTTGTTCAGCAGCATCGTCTTCATACATCGCATGTTTCTTATCCTTCAAGGTATAAAGACGGAAGGATGATGTTGGACTATAGTCTGCGGTCTTACCACTATTGTCATTAATCCCTAAAGCAAAGGAATCAACAGTGTTTTTATAATCCTTGAAATCATAGTTTGAGACTTCCTTGCCATTGATGATACCACTCGGAACACCAGTAATATGTTCATAGCCATCCGCATTGATGAGATTAGCAAGGATGGTAATCGTTTGGCTGCTACCTTTTTCCTTAGGTGCCTTAAATGACAGGAAGGTTGGACTACCATCATTGACCTTGGTGATGCTGTCAAAGCTACTTTGAACTAAAACAGCATCCTTGGCATAATCAGACTGATAGAGCCATTTCCCAAAAGCTTCCGTAATGGACTTAATGTCTTCAGTCGAATAGTCTGCAATATAAGTGGTTTCCTTATCACCATTGACATCGGTCTTAGTCTTGATATCTGCATTTGGCTTATTTGGATCGTTAGAAGACGATTCTGAGCTTGCATCGCTACCTGAGGATGAACTACTTGATTCCAAAATATCCTTAATAATGCTTTTAACTTGGCTACTTGAAGAACTAGACGAAGCCTCGCTAGACTCAACGACTTCAGAGCCTCCCTCAACCTGAGTATAGGTGTCTGATTCAGTCATTTCAACCTTCGCATCTCCTCCAGGTACCATACTTGGTGTGATACGGATAGTACCGTCTGAGCTACCGTTAGTTCCAGGCAACTTAAAGCTCAAAGAACGGTCTTCTCCGGATTGGGCATTAGCCTGATAAGTATCCCCGGTCTCCGTATTTTTGACTTCGTATTTGTCTCCCTTGATCTTACGAACTTCAAAACGCACCTTGTTCCCGGTATTCTTATCGACAACGGTTGTGGCATAAACTCTTGAAGACGATGAAAAAGCCGTGCTCTGAGTGTATTTTCCAAGTACCATGAAGACCAAAAAGACAATCAAGGCTAAACCGATAAACTTTTTATGTTTAAACTGTTTCATGAGGTCCTCCTAGATAAATAGATAGCCAACAACATAGCCAAAGAGAGCAATACAAATCAAGAGCAAAATTTCCAAAACTAAAAACCAGCTAAACTTGAGATCACCCAAACCAACCTTAGACAAAACTTGTCTGAATTTAGAATTTTTCTGTCTGCTCAAGCCACTAGAAAGAGCAAAACCAGTCTTAGCAGCTTCTGCGACTTCCTTATCACTTGGCTTGCGACCATGCTGCACTTGGAAGTCAATCAGCCATTCATCATATTGTTGCATTTATTTCTCCTTCTTCTGAAGTGTGACGAAAAAGAGTAGGGCATAAACGAGGCAATGAAGCACCAAGGCCCACCATTGTCCCCAGAATTCGCCTGTAGACCCTTGAAAGGCCTCCAACTGGCTCTTAGGGACTGGGACTCCGTACTTAGCCAAGCTCGATGGCAAGTCTGACAAGTCACTAGAAATCCCAAAAAGCTTGTGGCCATAACCAAGATAGATAAATTTTTGTACCCAATCAATGGCTTTAGGCAAAGACAGGATAGTTCCCGACAATGAAAATTGCATGATACCCACAACGACTGCTAGGATAACAGAGGTAATCTCAGATTTGCCAACCAAGGCTGAGATAAAGAGGGCAATAAAATGCGACGCCAAGAAAACCAGGAGTACTGTAATCCCAACTTCCCAACGGTAGGAACCAAAAATATGACCAGCGTCTGGAAATTCCTTGTCAAAGAACTTACTAAAGACAGAGTAAGATAGGATAAAGACAATGGTTTCCAAAACAGCAAAGAAGGCGTGAATCCCCATACTAGCCAAGGCGAAGGCTGAACGACTCAAACCTGAGAAAAAGTCACGGTTGAGGACCGAGCGTTCCTTAGAAATATAAATACTGTTTTGAACCACAATCAAGAGACTGGTTGAGAAAAGCAAGAGAAAGAGGGTCATTCGAGTTGTTTCGAAATCTTTCAAAAATCCCTTGTCTTGGATATAGAGGATTAAGCCTTCGAAAGCGACAATGCCCAGAAGTACCTTCACAAAATCCATGTAGTGGTGTTTAAATTTATACCAACTTAATCGTAATGCTGCGTTCATAAGTCTCCCTAAATCTTGTAAATACGTGTTGAAGCATTGAGCTCTTGATAGACATCTGCGATATTCATATCCATATATTTACGAATCATATAAGGATCGCTAGTCTTGTATTCCAAAAGCAACTCTTCATAGGTTCCTGCAAATGTCGGACGTCCCTTAGACAAGAAGATAATCTTGTCAAAAATAGCCAAATTTTCTGTATTGTGAGTAATAACCACAATAGACTTGTTAGCTGATTTAGCCAAGATTTTCAAGGTACGTAAGAGATTACGATCACTAAGGGCATCCAAGCCTGAAGACGGTTCATCAAGGATAAAGTAGGGACTAGGGCTAAGAAGCTCGATACCAATAGAGACACGACGTTTTTGCCCACCAGAAAGCTCTGAGATTTTCTTATTGGCAAATTCCGTCAACCCTAAATCATCCATGATGCCTGCAATGCGATGCTTTTTAGTCAGCTTACCGCTCCCTTTCAGATGGTGATCCGCATAAAAATCAAAGGTCTCAGATACCTTGAGGTACTCACGTAGGAGATTTTGTTGGGGTACATAGGACCAAGAGCGTGAACCCGCAGTCACAGGTTTACCATTTTCTAAAATACGAAATTGTTGGCAAGTCGGTTTAAGCTGGCCTAGGAGAATCTCTGTTAACGTTGTTTTCCCTGAACCAGAAGCACCCAAGATACCGACAACTTGGCCAGTCTCCATAGTAACATCCAAATCTGTAAAGAGCTGGTTATCATTTCCCTTATATTTGAAACAGATATGTTCAAATGTTAATTGATTGGTTTCCATTAATATCTCCTAAGACATAAGTAACATCAAAGCCACAATTAGAATGGCTCCGATAATAAGAACGATGACATTGATATTGAAAAAGAGAATCAAGCTTAGTAGAGTCACAAAGGCGAAGGCCGCAAAGAGGTAATTTTTAAGAGGTGACTCTTTAGTCTGAGTCACCGCAACAGGTTCAAAAGGAATTTCCTTTTTAGCAGATAGATTGCTAGCATCAGTGGTCGTCCCCTTGTCAACTTCCAAGGTCTTTCTCTGAGCCTGTCTGAGCTTTCGGTCGTATTGTAACTTCTCATGGTCTGAGAAAAAGATTGAGCGAATCGTGTAGAGCTCACTGCGCAAACGCTCACCTTCTTTATCCAAGGTACCATTTGTCCAGAGCTCCTCCAGCTCCTCACGTAAAAAGGAAAGGGCCACGAAACAATCTTGAGCCGACATCTCTGGAGAGATGCGGTTACTGACCTCTCTTAAATAGGGTACTTCCTGTCCTGTCTCTGTATCAATTGCTTTGTAGTAGTCTATCATGAGATGAATTTAGCAAAAATAGCTTGAAGTTCTGACAAATCTTCCTTAACCACTTCTTGGGTTTGGTTGACTTGTGCATTGACTGAAAAGCGTGCCACAACAGTATTGCTTCGAGGGTCCGACACTGTCACGGTAACAATTTGTTCTGAGTCAAAGGCATAGGTGACTTGTGCCAAGAGCTCACCTTTCTGACGAGGTTGTGGCACTTGCCCTTCCACTTGTCCCAAAATCTTCACAGCAAATGGATTTTCATAATTTCCTTCTGTGATACGAAGTTTAAACTTACTCTGTCCATCCACGACCGCAAAGAGATCCTTGGTAACAGCCAAAGGCAAGACTGAGTTACGTGGAACCACGACACTATTATAGTAGTCACCCACAAAACTGTAGTTCTTGTTTGGATTTTTCTTGAAGAGCAGACCGATTCCCTGAGAGGTCACATCCTTGACAACCACTCTATCTGTCTCAGTTGTCTTACCATCCTGATGTTCAGAGAAGCTAACCTCGTTATTGACGATAAGGTCAGCCAAAATAGAAGCTCCCTGTGCCACGATGGTATCTGGATTAAGGTCAAACTTAGGCTCCAAACCACTCATCAAACGAATCATTTGACGAATCATTGGCATACGTGTTGACCCACCCACAAGGAGAATATGGTCAATCTCTTCCCATTTTAAGCCAGATGCTTGAAGAGTAGATTGCACCTTGATTTCAGTATCTTTGAGGAGGTCCAAGGTAATTTCATTGAAAATCGCTTGAGTAATCAAGACACCGTAACCTTGACCATTGACATAGTGCTCATAGAGAGCTTGGTCATTCACAGATAGACTAGTCTTAATCTGCTCAGCCTTATATTGAAGTTGAATTTTTTCCTTCTCGGAAAGGTTAGTCATATTGACCCCTTGTTTTTCCAACTCCTGCATGATGTAGCCCACAAGACGCTTATCAAAGTCAATCCCACCAAGGCGTGAATTCCCGTCAGTTGCCAAAATATCATAGGCATGATCAGCCACGCGCATGATGGTAACGTCAAAAGTTCCTCCACCTAGGTCGAAGACCAAGACATTCCCTTGAGCATTTTTAGTGTGGGCATAGGCAATGGCCGCAGCTGTAGGCTCATTGATAATACGCAAAACATTAAATCCTGCAATACGACCAGCATTCTTAGTTGCCGCACGTTGATCTGACGTAAAGTAGGCAGGCACTGTGATAACAGCATCCTTGATACCATCTGCTTGGCCCATCTCCTGCCCAACTACATAGGCACGTTTACGAAATTCGTTCAAAACCAAGGCCGAAAGAATAATAGAATTGACACGTGTGTGGTCTGGTGTATCACTAGCAATGGGACGCCCAATATCACGTTTAAAATCAAATTTAAAGTTTTCTGTACTTCCGATTTCTGTCCCACGTTCAATGGCTTCCTTACCAAAAGACACATGATTTTGGCCACTAATATTTGAGAAATAAACCGCTGAACGTAAGACCTGATCGTCATTCGTCCCCATCGGAATAATCTCTGGCACATCTTCACGAACAACAGCCATAACGGAATTCGTTGTTCCTAAATCAATACCAATCGCTTTTTTTCTCATAACAATTTCCCTTCTAGCCTCATTTTGAGTTTACTTGACTATCGCTCCAAGCAGGCATCCGCTTAGATTATCTCCATCATCGCTGTCACATAAAACTTCAAAAGAGTAAAGTTATTCCAGTCTAGTTTTTTTCACTATACTATATTATCACAAAAAAAGAGACTATAAAATAGGAAAAAAGGGAGTAGGACCGAACAACTTTTTAAAAATTGTTCCTTGTCCCACTCCCTTGAGTATTAGTTGATTTGAAAGACTTGATGAACTTAGAAATCCCAGAGCTATTGCCCTCCTAAATTGTCATGTTTATAGCAACCTCTCTCCTAACTTAATCAATCGAACTCTCACCAACATAGATAATTTCTAAATTACCCAAGGAAACATCGCCTTTGATGTAGAAGTCCTTGCTGGTCAAATTGCTAGGATTTTCCTCATGCTGTACAGCTGAAAGCGAATTATCCACATTCACATGTACTCGCCAATCACTGGGCACATAGAGGCTAAGACTTCCAAGAGAAACGTCCACATCAAACTGGGCTGATGGCCCCTCAATACGGCAATTATCAAAATAAACGGAAGCCTGCCCTAAACTAACATCTGCACTCCCATGCGTAAATTGCTGGTCATTAAGATACTTGGTCACTGCTGAAAAAGTGACATCAATATCATTTCCTCCATTATTAGCGTCTGAACCAGTTGCACCCAATCCAAAACGATTCTTTGTTTTACTAGAAGAATTGAAGAGAATGTTCAAGCCAATAACTGCAAGAATGGAAGAAAAGATAAGGACCGAATTAGATACTGGAAGAAAATGGAACTGTCCATTGAGTGAAAAAAGAGCCACAATACCATAGGCGAAACCAAGACCAAAATGTCGCTTCAAAAGACTAGAAAGGGATAAAATAGCTAATAAGACCACCCAGGCCAACATCCAAATACTAATTTCCCATTTTATAAAGTAGTCCTGTACAATTACTAAAGCTGCCAAAAGGATCAAGAGGATCCCAATTAATTTCTTTCTCATTATCTTACCTCATTTCGTTTAGTCGTTCTTTTAAAACTTGATAGTAGCGTCTTGATACATGGACCTGCTTGTGGGTCTGATAGAAATTCACCGTACTGGTCCCTGAAAAAGACTTCTCCAAAGAATAAATCTGCTTAGCATTAACAATCGTCGATTTGGAAATCCGACAAAAGGCAATCGGAAGCAATTCTTCCAATTCGTAGAGTTTTTGCTTTACCTCATAGGCCTCATCCTTAGTATGACCATAAATTTTCTCCCCGTCTGTTTCAAAAAAGAGAATATCTGCCAAATCCAGAAAATATTCACTGCGATTCTTGTAAAAGGCTAACGGAACTAACTTTTGCTTTAGAATAGACTCTTGGAGCTGGGCTAATTCCTGTGTTAACCGAGGAGCTCGAATCAAGATTTCAGGCTCATCCATGGATGGGTCTAATTCGATTCTAACTTTCATAAGACTCCTTTCCTGTCCTTTTGATGTTTCCATTATAACAACTGCTTTACACAAAACAAGGCCTTTTAGGTAAGTGGCACAGTTTAGCCCCTAAGAGGTTAAAACAGAC